>CAZHPS010000708.1:0-2500 GCA_964534335.1 uncultured Desulfobacterales bacterium | reverse complement strand
TCTGGAAATGCGTTTCCTGCTACACCTGCGGAACCCGCTGCCCCAATGACATCCAGACTGCAAGGATTACCGAAACTCTGAAAAAAATGGCAAAGGAGGCCCATGTGACACCTCTGCTGCCAAAGGTCAAAGAGTTCCATGACGCGTTTGTGGAATCCGGAGTGCGCTGGGGCCGGGTCAATGAAGTGGAGTTTATGGGTGTGTATGAGACCAAAGGTGCACTTCGGGAAGCCGGGGTGAAAAACTACAATGCCATTGTGGAGGAAATCAGGGAACAGGCCAAACTGGGTCTTGCCATGTTCAAACGCAAACGGATGCACGCGGGTTTCCTGATTGCCAAAGGCCGCGGGGAAATAAAGGCTCTGTACAAAAAAGCAAAACAGATGACAGCAATTGATCAGTGAACAGTTATCAGCAAACAGTGATCAGTAAACAGTGATCAGTGAACAGTTATCAGCAAACAGTGAGCAGTAAACAGTGAGCAGTAAACAGTGATCAGGTTTCGTCTCTTTCCTGATAACTGAGGCTATTTCCAGAAAAGAACATCCCTTAAATCTGCCGTTTGCATGTTTCATGTGCTGCGATTACTGTGAAGTGAACAGGGACATTCGTACCTGACAACTGGCAACTGGTAACTGACATCTGGTAACTGACATCTGAAAAGAGGTGGATCATGGAAATAGGTTATTACCCCGGATGTTCCCTGAAGCAGTCTTCTGCGCTGTATGATCTGCAGTCCCGCCGGATATTTTCCGAGCTGGGGGTGGAACTGAGGGAAATTGAAGACTGGAACTGCTGCGGGGCCACATCTGCCGGCAAGGTGAATGATTTTCTGGCTGTGGGGATGCCGGCCCGGAACCTGGGTATTGCCGAGGCAGCCGGTTTTGATGAAATTGTCATCCCCTGTTCGGCCTGCTATTCCCGAACCCTTGTGGCCCAGAAGCGTCTGGATGACAATCCCGGACTGCGCGCGGAAATCAACAGTGAACTGTCCCGGAAGGTCAGAGGCCGGATCAGAGTATCCTCCATTTTGGAGGTTCTTATCAGCCGGATTGATGACGGCGCAATGAAGAATAAAACCCTAAAAAAATTCAGGGGGCTGCATCCTGTATGCTACTATGGCTGCATGCAGACCCGTTTCCCCTACACAGTGCCGGTTCCGGACAATGTGGAAAACCCCCAGGGCATGGAAACTGTGCTGAACTCTGTGGGGGTGCAGGCCATTGACTGGAACTGCAAAACATGGTGCTGCGGCGCATCAGCCGCTGTGAATGATGCAGGAACCGCACAAAGTCTCATGGCAAAGATTATGAAAGAGGCCGTGCTGCGGGGTGCAAACTGTTTTGTGGTCACCTGTCCCATGTGCCAGTTGAATCTGGATGCGCAGCAGGATGCGTTCTGTGAGAAGCATGGAATAACAGAGCGGCTGCCGGTCTATTTCATCACCGAAGTGGTGGGAGCGGCTATGGGCATCAGTCCCGAAGAACTCCAGGCAGATCGGCATTTCATAGACGGCATGAAACTCTTAAAGGAGCTGGAACAAGATGAGCAAAAGTAGCGTCAAACGCGGATCTGTTCTGATCGCGGGCGGCGGCATCGGCGGAATGCAGGCGGCTCTTGATCTGGCGGACAGCGGGTTCAGGGTACATATGATCCAGCGTCAGTCTTCCATAGGCGGAACTATGGCCATGCTGGACAAGACCTTTCCCACAGGTGACTGCTCCATGTGCATGATTTCGCCCAAGATGGTGGAAGTGGGTCGCCATCCCAACATCATCATCCATACCCTGGCCGATGTGGTGGGTGTGGACGGGGAACCCGGAGATTTCAGGGTAAAAGTGCGGGAACAGCCCAGGTTTGTTGATCCGGTGCTCTGCACAGGGTGCGGCGCGTGCGAGAAAAAATGTCCCCGCCTTGTGGTCAGTGAGTTTGAGCAGGGACTGAGCAAGCGCAAGGCCATTTACACCATACTGCCCCAGGCTGTGCCCCTGACGCGGGTCATTGACAAAGAAAACTGCATTTACCTGACCAAAGGCAAATGTAAGGCATGCGTGAAATTCTGTCCTGCGGGGGCCATCAATTTCGACGATAAGGAAAAGGAATACGACCTGAACGTGGGGGCCATTATCCTCAGTCCCGGTCTGGATCGGTACAATCCCAAAGTCCGGGGTGAACTGGGATTTGGACGCTGGGCCAATGTGGTTACATCCCTGCAGTTTGAGCGCATTCTTTCCGCGTCCGGCCCGTTTATGGGGGAAATCAAACGGCCGTCAGATGAGCGGCATCCGCATAAAGTGGCATGGATTCAGTGTGTTGGCTCCAGAGACAAGCGCAATGCAAATCCCTGGTGCTCCTCGGTCTGCTGCATGTACGCGACCAAGCAGGCCGTGATAGCCAAAGAGCATGACAGCAATGTGCAGCCCACGATTTTCTATATGGAAATGCGGGCATTTGGCAAGGATTTTGACAAATACGTGGATCGGGCAAAAAACCAGTACGG
>CAZHPS010000707.1:0-2526 GCA_964534335.1 uncultured Desulfobacterales bacterium | reverse complement strand
TTCTGAAACACGGTGGAAACCTTTCGCAGATTCAGAATATCTGTTTTTCTTTCCACCAGATCTTCCAGATCAGAATGCAGATCACTGAAGATAAAAAAATCCGCATGTTCTTCTGTCTGCACATCCGTAAGCAGGGCAATATCCATATCACTGTCAGGCCATTGATCATCAGTTCCGTATGTGCCAAAGAGATAAATAGCCTGCACATCCGGAAAATGCCGGAGAACTGTTTGGACAATATCCTTTTCCTGACAAATATTTTTGGCGGAATTGCTCAGAAAATTCCCCTTTCCAGCATATGCTTCCAGACTCTGGTGCTCAGATCCAGCATGAAAGAGCGTTCCGCTGTTCTGATTTCCACCCATGAGGAAAGTCCGTGGGGAATCTGCTCCGGTGTCTGTTTCACTTTGAAGGTAAAGGCAAAATACGCATCCCTGGGCCGGACCCCGAACATATCCCGCACAGACACAATGGGGCCTCCGGAAAAATCAAAAAGGCTGTTGTTGGGCAGCCGCTGCACAGGGAAAAGGCTTTTGCTGACAAAATCAGCCTCCAGTTCCGGCAGTTCCGGGCCTGCAAAACGGGCGCGGGTATGCAGAATTTCAGATTCACTGATACTGCTCATGAGTTTTTCATGGACAAATGCCTTTATTTCAAAGGATTTCGGATCTGCTATGGTAAACAGCCATGTGTCCTTTGCCACAAATGCACCTTTGTACAGATCAGGATTGACATCTGTAATCATGCCCCGGATGGGAGAGCGGATTTCCAACTGTGCCACAGCCTGCCGGTATTTTTCCAGAGAAGTGCGCAGCCGCTGTTCCTCTGCGATCAGCCATTTGCGGTGCGCGCCCTGTTCCCCGCCGCTGCCCAGACTGCTGATGGCTGCGCGCACTCCTTCCAGATCAAATTTTGCCTGACGCATTTCATATTCCAGAGCATCACTCGCGATACTGGCCAGCAGTTCTCCGGGCTTTACCTCTTTTCCCTCTTTCGGCAGATCCATGAGCAGTTCTCCGGGGGTCTGTGCTTTCATTTCTGAGGCATCTTTGTGCACAAGCAGGGCCGGCACATCTTCTGTGTGCGACAGGGGCAGTACCAGCAGAGCGATCACTGTCAGAAACAGCAGGGAAGTGAACAGGACACGGAATTTGGAACCCAGTAAATTCCTCTGCACAATCACAGCCCTGATTTCAATCCACAGCGGAAAAAGAATAAACAGCCATATTTCCGAGGCAAAGATGATCATCCCAAGCATGGGAAAAAACAGATAATAGACAGCAATGGCAATGGAAATGCCGATGGATATTCTGTAGAGTGCGGCCAGAAATCCGTAAACAATCAGACTGCGCTGCTTTGGATGAATTTCCGGGGCCTGGCCTTTCCAGTCCAGCAGAAGTCTGCGCATGGCATGACGCAGCATAGCAGAAGCACGGGGCCGGAGATTGTCCACTCCCCACAGATCCATGAGCACATAATACCCGTCATAGCGCATAAAGGGGTTGAGGTTGATGAACACAGATGACAAAATGGAAGTGCCGGACAGAAAAAACATGAGACTGCGCACAATGCCGTCAGGCAGCACAGCCCACAGCAGCAGCGCAATACCGGCCACCACAAGTTCAAAGGTGACACCTGCCACACTGACCCATATGCGCCTGCGCCGGTCAGGAACTTTCCAAACATCCGTAGTGTCTGTGTAAAACAGGGGCCATATAATAATGAACATCACCCCGATACTCCGGATGTGAAGTCCCAAATTTTTGGCAGTATAGGCATGGGCAAATTCATGTCCGGTTTTCAGCAGGGCAAGGCAGAGGATAAAAGACAGCCAGCCATGTGGGGTAAAAAGATAATTCACAGTTTTGAGATACAGTTCAATCTCCTGCAGGGTCAGGGTCAGTCCCGCAAGTCCGCACAGCAGATAGATCCAGCGGAGAACCGGAGACCAGAGCAGGGAAATCCAGGGCAGGGTTCTGCCCAGGAATTTGTCAGGACGCAGCAGGGGAATGCGGAAATAAATATTGCCCTGCATAATCTGCTGAAAAAAACCGGGATTTTCCATGCCTTTTTTCTGCTTTTCCCGGTCAATGACAGCCTCGGCAGGAAGAACAGCAAGGGATTCCCTCTGGAGCATGGTAATAAAGGTCACTATTTCCTGAAGGGTGGGCCGCAGTGGCGTGGTTTTGTAAAGATGTTCCACCGCAGAATCCGGATCAGGCAGATTGCCAAGCCGGTAAATCAGTTCACCTTCCGCATGACCCAGCCGGAAATTGTTTCCCCGTAACGGATCTTCCAGAATCCAGGAACGCTGGCCGTCAAAATCTGTTGGCCCCGGATACAGGATCAGATCAGGGCGCAGACCCATCCAGGAGATTTGAAGAAACTGCTTAATGGAAATTTTTTCCGGGACAGATTCCCGGTCAGTCTGAGAATTTTTCATAAATCCCTGCTGATATTTTGATAATTCAGGCTAGTACATGACCACGTTGAATTTTATATATTCCCCTCTTGAGAGGGGCAGGG
>CAZHPS010000706.1:0-2534 GCA_964534335.1 uncultured Desulfobacterales bacterium | reverse complement strand
GGCAGGAAATCAAGGCAGTCCGGAAGACAGTCCACTTCAATATGCCGGATCATGTTTTTTCCCTCCATCATAATATCCCCCAGATATGGAGCCTCTTTCAGATGCACAGGGGAAGGGGTAAAACCGCTTTTCCGTATGGTTTCCGTAATCCGTTCTGCCATCAGTCCCATTGTACAGGAATTGCTGTTTTTTCCCCCGTACTGCATCAGCCCGTACTGCACCAGAATGATGCGGGTGCTCAGCCGCATTCGGCAGGGAACCCCCCGGATCAGACGGCACAGATCAATGACAGGCACGATCTTGCCCCGGTAACTGAAAAAACCGGCAAAATAGGCAGGCCCCCGGTCAACCGTGCTGAGGTTTATCATGGGAACAATTTCTTTGATTTTATCGCAGGAAACCGTGTACATTCCGTCTCCCAGATAAAAAAGCAGGGCAAGTTTCATGGGATTTCTTTCTGAATATGGTTAGGAATTACGCAGTTGGTTTTCAACTATTTGATTTTACATGAACCGATTTATGCAGTGCAAGATCCGCTTCCATAAAAATCAGCAAGTTAAAATTTAACTGCGTAACTCCTGTATGGTTATGAATTCAGTTGGTTCATATTTCAGAACGGGTATGCCGTATCATACCGATTCTCTATTGAATTTATACAATAAGGTGAATTATTTCCTCTGTGTCCTCTGCGGGAAACTGAATCATATACCGATACTTAAAATATTTTGGTAATTCTGCCGGGCGGATTTTAACCGCAGAGTAACACAGAGTTTCCGCAGAGTGACACAGAGTTTTTCTGTTCGGAATTCAGATATGAATCTGAACCTCTGCAAATGTTTCAGGTAATGGTATAAGTATATTTTCAATGGAGAATTGGTATCAGACAGCTTTCAGCAGTTCTGTTTTTTTATTATGGCATATGAACGGGATATTAATCAAGCAATTTGCGTCTGCGGATTTGTGCCGCACTTTCATTTTATTAAGAGAAAATGATTTATCCGGAATGCCAAACTGAAAATTTTGCACTCCGAGCCTGTAACCCAATGCTTTGTCAGTTTTGAATTTGTGGGCAAACAAAGAAAAATCATTGTGTTTCTGCTTCATTTCCTGTAATTCCTGTGCAGAAAAACGGGGCAGTAGCAATTTATCGCCTGAAATTTCCCACAGAGGACACAGAGTTTCTTTTTCTTGTATATTCGTGTGATTCGTGGTTAAAAACCGGGTAATTGCGATTTTTTGCCTGAAATTTCCCACAGAGGACACAAACTTTCTTTTTCGTGTATATTCGTGTCATTCGTGGTTTAAAAACGTGGTAATCGCAATTTTTCGACTGAAATTTCCCACAGAGGACACAGAGTTTCTTTTTCTTGTATATTCGTGTTATTCATGTTAAAAACCGGGTAATTGCGATTTTTCGCCTGAAATTTCCCACAGAGGACACAGAGTTTCTTTTTTCGTGTGTTTTCGTGTCATTCGTGGCTAAAAAACGGGATGACAGCAATTTATCGCCTGAAATTTCCCACAGAGGACACAGAGTTTCTTTTTTCGTGTATATTCGTGTGATTCGTGGCTAAAAAACGGGTAATTGCAATTTTTAGCCTGAAATTTCCCACAGAGGACACAGAGTTTCTTTTTTCGTGTGATTCGTGGTTAAAAAACCGCTTATGGCTTTTCATTTCTGACGCAGTTTGGCATTAATTTTTTACAGGAGGGGGCAGATGAAACTGCCTGAAAAAAAAAGGGACAGAATCGGAATTTTTATCGCGTCCGCGTTTGGTCTGGGACTTTCCCCGGTACTGCCCGGAACCTGCGGCGCGCTGCTGGGAGTATGCTTTCATGTGCTGATCGTATCCCTGTTTCCGGCAAAAATGCACCTGGGGCTGCTGACCTTCACATTTATTGCAGTATGCTCTGCCAGTCATATTCTGACTCCGCTGGCAGAATCGTACTGGGAAAGCAAAGATCCCGGTCAGTTTGTTCTTGATGAGGTCGCGGGGTATCTGTTTGTTTTTATTCTTTTCCGGGAACCGGTGGAACTGTGGAAAATGGTGGTGTGGGGATTTGTGCTGTTCCGGATTTTTGACATATTCAAACTCATGCCTCCGGCCCGGCTTATTGATCAGCAACTGCACGGTCCCTGGGGCATTATTCTCGATGATCTGGTAAGTGCTGCTTATGCTGCTTTTTTCATGTATCTTATTTACTGGTTCGGCCCGGAATATCTGATTGGAAAAGGATGAGTAAAAAAAGAAGTCAGGGCAAAGGGAAAATTCCCCTGCCCTGTCTGAACAGTTCAGATGATCCGGCTCAGACCAGTTCCGCCATTCTGGCTGCTACGGATTCAAACGCGGATGTTACCGGAGATTCTTTGTAAATATCCTGATAGCAGGTTCCGGAATCCCCGCAGACCACCACTTTGGGATCAAAGGGAATCCGTCCCAAAAAGTGAATGCCGAAATCCTTTGCGGTTTTTTCACCCCCGCCTGTGCCGAACATGTCAACGGCCTTTCCGCAGTGGGGACAGTGAAAACCGC
>CAZHPS010000705.1:0-2536 GCA_964534335.1 uncultured Desulfobacterales bacterium | reverse complement strand
TCAGATTAACATCATCATTATCAAAGGAATACAGATACTATGGAATTATCAGCCCAGCAGCAGGACGCTGTGGAATATATCGGAACCCCCACCCTTGTGGTGGCAGGCGCGGGATCAGGCAAAACCCGGACACTGACAGCCAAAATAGCGCATCTGATCCAAAAAGGATATGATCCCCGGCGCATTCTTGCCATCACCTTTACCAACAAGGCCGCAGAGGAAATGAAACGACGTCTCATTTCCCAGACCGGAATGCCGGAAGATCAGTTTCCCTGGGTGCGAACCTATCATTCGGCCTGCCTGAGAATCCTGAAATCTCACGGCCATCTTCTGGGTTTCACTTATCCCATTCAGATATACGGGGATTACCAGCAGCTTAAACTGCTGACGGAAATTGTTGTGGGACGTCTGAATTTTGACAAAAAAAATGTCCGGGGCGTGCAGTCGCAAATCTCCAACGCCAAAAATTTCGGAGATCCGGACGCGTATTTTCAGCAGAAACCCTATTTTTCCCGGATACGGGTAAGCGAGGTTTACAAACTCTACGAGGAAGCCCTGAAAACCGGAAATGCTGTGGATTTTGACAATATTCTGCTGCTGACCCGGAATCTGCTGCGGGATTTCCCGGAAGTGCGCAAAAAGTACCGGGATTATTTTCAGTATATTCTTTGTGATGAATATCAGGACACCAACAATATCAATGAGGAAATCACCCGGCTGATTCTGTCCAACGGCAATCTGTTCGCGGTCGGAGATGACTGGCAGAGCGTGTATTCCTTCCGCATGAGCAATGTGGATCATTTTCTTTCTTTTGAAAAAAAATACAAAAAAGCCAAAATCTTCCGGCTGGAGCGCAATTTCCGTTCTGCCCATGAAATCGTGCGTCTGGCAAATGATCTGATTTCCCACAACCGGCACAGAATGGAAAAGGAATGTTATTCGGAAATCCGGGGCGGTCTGATTGAAATCCATGATTTTTTCAGTGATGAGGACGAGGCCCGGTGGGTGGGCAGAAAAATCAAATCCCTCAGCGAAACCGGCATTTCCCTTTCCCGCATGGCAATACTGTACCGTACCAAATTCTGCTCTCTGGCCTTTGAACAGGCATTCCGGCATTTTGGCATTCCCTACCGGATGCTGGGGGGCAGGGGATTTTTTGAACGCAGGGAAATTCTGGATTTGAACTGTTACCTGACAGCAGCCGTGTTCATTCGGGATGATGCGGCCTTTGATCGGGTTGTCAATGTTCCCAAACGGGGCATCGGCCCCGGTACGATCAAAAAAATCAACGGTCTCAGGACTTCAGATATGAGCCTGCAGATGGCCGCGCGCAAAGCTATGGGAGAAAAAATCCTGACCCCGAAACTCTACAATGCCATAAAGGAGTTGCTCGGACTGCTGGATGATATAAAGGAAATGAAGCCGGACAAAGCGATCCGGGAAGTGCTGCAGCGCACCGGATACCGGGAATATATGAAGGGATATTCGGAAAATGAGAATGATCTGATCTCCCGTGAAGAGAATATAGAGCAACTGCTCTGGTCAGCCGCGGCTCATACAAACATTCCTGATTATCTGGAAGAAGCCAATCTGATACGCGAGGACAAAGAAGCGGACGGCCAGGAATCCTCAGCCGTGAATCTTTCCACTGTCCATGCTTCCAAAGGTCTGGAATATAATGTGGTTTTTGTGGCAGCCTGCGAAGAGCAGCTCTTTCCCCACTGGCGGTCTTTGGAAAAGGAAAGCGATCTGGAGGAAGAACGCAGACTGATGTATGTTTCCATGACCCGGAGTGAGAAATATCTGTATCTGACCCATGCACAGATGAGAAAGGGAAATTTTAACCGCAAAAGCCGGTTTATTGATGAAATTGAGGAGGCTATGGACTAAGGCTGTAAAGGCAAGTCGTCAAACCGTGTGCCTGCCTGTTTTTATACCAATTCGCTTTCAAAACACGGGCATGCCAAATGCTGTTTTTCACGGTTTAAAAAAGAGGCATTCCCCGAACTTTGAAAGCGATTTGGTATTAACCGCAGAGTGATGCAGAGTTTTCCCCATAGTCACACAGAGTTTTTTCTGTGCGGAATTCATATAAAATCTGAAAAATAAACTGGCATAAAATGTCCGGAAAAAACCATAGTGCATAAGCAATTTGGTTTTTGTATTATCAAAATCACCGTGCCGTATTACGCTTACGCTAATCCGACCTGCTTATTATTATAATTTAAAACAGTTATACTTGTAGGTCGGATTAGCACAAGCGTAATCCGACACCTGATTATTTAAAAATTAAGTTGGTTATGTACTACTACACGACCACGTTGAATTTTATATATTCCCCTCTTGAGAGGGGCAGGGGGTGTGTCCGGAACTGCAAACACCCAAACACACCCCCTGCCCCCTCTCAAGAGGGGAATTGATACCATAAAATCTAAATTGGTTATGTACTACATGACCACGTTGAATTTTATATAATACCATGATCAATACTCCGGTAAAAATCATACTGCGATCTTCCCAAAATTCAGGAGTTCGC
>CAZHPS010000704.1:0-2537 GCA_964534335.1 uncultured Desulfobacterales bacterium | reverse complement strand
CAGAGTTTTTCTGTTCGGAATTCAGATATGAATCTGAACCTCTGCAAATGTTTCAAGTAATGGTATACAGACAAAAAAACCCTGTCCGGACGGACAGGGTTCTTTTTTGTTTTATATATGTGACAAGAATCAGACGTCCAGCCAGGAATCGGAAAACAGGGTTTTTCCAAGAATAACATTGGCAGATTTCACATAATTCTGTAGTTCCTTGGAAAGGCTGCCCATATCCACCGGTTCGCCGTTCATAACTTTTTTTATGACATCCATAATGTCTTTGCGTTTGCCGTGGGCCATATCCATTGTGATGTCATCCTTGCAGTCCGCAATAAAAGACTTCATGCCGTGATGGCAGAGCATGGAGGTGAAAGTGACATTCATCACATGACGCAGATTGTCCGGAATACCGCTGGAGATGTTGGAAACACCGCATGTGCTCATGGCGCCGGGCATGATTTCCGGCAGCATGTCCATGAAATTCATCAGGGAAATGGCCTGGGGCTGCTGAATGTTCACAGGTGTGACAATGCCGTCAACCCACATCTGATCGTTTTCAACACCGGCCTCGTTGGCAATGGTCATCAGTTCCACCAGCAGAGCGGCTCTTTCATTCTCATCACGGGGCAGACCTTCCGGCCCCCACATCAAAGCGCAGAAATCCGCGCCAAACTCTGCTGCCATGGGAACCATAGCCTCATAACGGGCAGGACGCACCATAATGGAATTGATCATCGGCGGCATCTTGCATTTGGGCAGCGCAGCCCGGATGGCCTCAATATTGGATGTGTCCAGCACCAGAGGAATATCACTCACCACTTCCTGCACTGTCTGCACCACCCAGGGCATCAGTTCATGCCCGTCTTTCTTAGAGGGCCCCAGGTTGATGTCAATCAGATCCACGCCTTTTTCCTTCTGGATCAAAGCTTCCTTCTGGATCGGTTTGGGATCGCGTTCCTTATATGCCCGGCCAATCTCTTTTCCGATTACGTTCAGACTTTCTCCGATAACCCAGAACTCACCTTCATTCAGCGGCCGCAGAACATCTTTCAGTTTTGCCATAAAAACTTTCCTCCTAGCCCGGTTTAATTGGATTAAACAACAAAAAGCCCCCTTTTTGCATACTGAAATGCAGGGGGAATATCGCGATAAATTCCCCTTCCCCATTTACGGAAAAAGGGAAGGGGAATCAGTGAACAGAAAAAAGGTCTGTTATCAGACTTTGGATTTCAGGAATGCAGGCAGATGCGCAGCCTCTCTCGGACCCACAACCACAGTCCAGCCGGCCAGTTCCTCTTCCACATCACCCGCGATCGCGGCAGCATATCCCGGAATGATGAGTTTTTTGTGTTTGATCTTGCCTTCAATGCCGGTTTTCTTAACGAACATGCCCACGTCATCGCCGTTGAACTTGCCCGCTGCCCAGGCAGTAAGAACAGACAGACCTTCGGAGTCTTTGACCAGCAGCCAGCTCGGAACCTTGCTGCCTTCAATTTCACCTGATACGATGAAGTAGGTCAGAGCAAAGTTTGTTGTGACCAGTACCGGAGAGTTTTCATCCGGATTGCCGATGGGATAGATGCCCTCGGTGACAGTCATGGGCCGCTGGGGATCAGTAAAGATGTTGAGCCGTTCCAGCAGCAGCGGGAAAATGCTCTCACCCGTGAAATCGGACAGAACCACAATTGCGCCGTATTTGGCAACAAACATGGCTGCGATCATGGTTTCCATTTCCAGATTCGGAGCCATTTCGCAGGGGAATGCGATGGTGGGGAAACCCAGTTTCCGGTTTAAATCTTTCAGAGCGGAACGTCTCATGGCAACCTGATCTTCCAGTGCTTTCTTCACTTCTCTTGCACCGGAATCCAGGATGATCTTTTTGTGTCCCATTGCCACCAGTTTGTCGGTAAGGGGCTGGAGAGCTTCCACCGAATCAGCTTTCACCACGATGGGAAGATCGTTTTCTTTTGCGATTGCTCCGAAAGCATCGATATTGGCAGCCGTGGCAGCACAAATCACCGGTCTTTTGAACTTGCAGGCTTCCACACCGGCTTTCATCACGTCAGCTTTGTCGGACATCAGAATTACGTTGAACTCTGATGTTTCCGCTATGGTTTTCGCGGTTTTGGCAAAGGCTTCCTTGTTTCCGTTCACATCTTTGACAGCCACCAGTTCCGGTCTCAGGTTGAGACCCACCCGCTCATACTGCAGCGCGTTCCAGCCTTTGAGTTTCTTCTCCAGATCCGCTGCGGAAATGTCGGACTTGACCATGGCTGCAAAAGCAGTGGGGTTGAAGAAGGTCTTCTCATGACGGCACAGCACGGTTTCTCCGCCCACTGTGCGTTTGCGCACGCCTTTTCCGAGTTCGACAGGCAGGATCGGAGGTGCGGAAGCTTCCGCAAGTTTTTCCCGCGCTTCCTCAGACACGTAGGGACAACTGTCCAGTTCAGCCTTGCCTGAGGCCAGGTTCATGGCAAAGGCCAGACAGGTGGGAACACCGCATTCTTTGCAGTTGGTTTTCGGCAGGAGTTTGAAAATCTGAA
>CAZHPS010000703.1:0-2546 GCA_964534335.1 uncultured Desulfobacterales bacterium | reverse complement strand
TCTCCAGCCGCAGCTTCACAAAATTCTCCTGCGGTGTTTCAACAATCAGATTGTATTGCATGGGGGCCTTTCTCTTTTTTGATAGTGTGTCAAACCGGCTGATAATGTCATCCCTTCCGGGATTATGATTTGTTTTTTTCATTTTTTTTCTATAATAATTTCAATCCTTACGGATTTTTCCGGCACAGGTGTCAGGCTCAGATCAAGGGATTTGCCCCAGTATCTGAAAGCGAATTTTGGTATTATACCAATTCTCCATTGGTTTGATACAATACAGTCTGTTTTTCCGCTGTTTCGTCTGTGCAAAAAACCGCTCCGCTTAATTTTTGCACTCCTCCGGATTTGCATTCCGCATTGTATAAAACCAATGGCGAATCGGTATTATACCAATTCGCTATTGAATTTATACAATAAGGTAAGTTATTTCCTCTGTGTTCTCTGCGGTTTTTTCTCTCTGTGTCCTCTGTGGGAAACCGAATCATAAGTATATTTTCAATGGAGAATAGGTATTAGAACTGCCGGTCAGCAAGTTCACGGTATTCCCCGCGGCTGATGCTGCGTTTTTCATAGATGAGTTTGTGCCAGATCTCAGCCTCCCGTTCAAAAACCTCATCATAAGCGGAGTTCTGATTCAGATAAGCATCTGAAAATCCTTTTGCCTGTGTGGAAAACCGCCTGAACACATCCGGCCCGTAATGATCATACCACAGCAGAGTGTGTGCGGTGGAAAGGGAACCTGCCCAGGGATAGGGATTGAACCACCAATGCCGGGAAATACTGCTGATCTCTGCATCTGTTTTCTCCCTCTCCCGCTCTGTCTTGGCAGGTTTTTCTTCGGAATAAAACAGACCTGTTCCCAGTTCATCGCCTTTGACCTGCCAGATTTCGCTGATTCCGAATTTTTCCGGATTCCGGCTTATCATGGAACCGTGACTCAAATCAAACCGGCCGCAGTGAAAAAGGGATATATGCTCCCGCAGATCCCGGATGAACCGAATCGTAGCGTCCGCGTCTGCACAGGTTTCAGTGGGGAAATCCGTGAAGCACATGGCCTCCACCGCAATGCCTGCTTTGGACAGATGAGCAATGACCTGCCCCATATCCTTTACGGAAATGCCCTTGCTGATCATCTTCAGTACACGCGGGGAAGCGGATTCAATTCCCAAAGACATACTGAGAGCGCCGCCTTCTGCCAGAATTCTGCACCGGTCTTCAGATGCCAGATAAGGTTCAGCCCGGATGTCTGTTGCCCACCGGCATGCAATTCCCGCGTTTTTGAAAGATTCAGCCAGCCGCACAGCAGTTTTTGGAGCAATGGTATCCTGGGAAAAATAAAAAATCCGTGCGCTGTATTGTGCCATCATCTGCCGGATATGCTCCGTGATCTGCCCAATATCCCTTTCCCGATATGGAGCCGTGCCTTTTTCTGTCAGTCCGTAGTGGCAGAACGCACATTTTCCCCAGTAGCAGCCCCGTGTTGTATCATAAGGCAGTATAATTTCCGGTGAAAAATAACTGTCCAATGGCAGCCCCTGAAAATCCGGATGCGGAAGAGCAGAGAGATCAGTCATGCGGCTCCCGAAAATAATTTCAGGCGGTATCAGCCCTGATTCACGCATCCGTATCAAATCCAGCAAAGCCTTTTCCCCTTCAAACAGCACTGCGGAATGAAAGGGATACAGCACACGTTTTCGCCGGTTTTCATCAAGACGTATAAGCAGTTGGGTTATCGCGGGACCGCCTGCCGTGATATGCAAATCAGGAAAACGCTTCCGGATCATCCGGGCCAAAGACCAGGCAGGCTGCATCTGTCCCGGAAACACAATGGAAATTCCGACCGTGCGAACCTTTTCTGAGGCCAGCCTGTCCATCAGTATTTCTGAAAAATATTCATGAAAGGGATTCCTTTCCGGATGAGCGTCATATTCGGTTTCAGAAGGAGTGAGAAAACCAAAGGGGGTATGGTATCCGTCAAAATCCATATGCAGAGGGGTAAAGGCTGCACTGATCAGGCGCAGTGCTTTTTCAACTGTTCCGACTGCCTTTTCATAGCATGCGGGATCAAAAAAAAGCCTGCCAGATCTGTCCCGGAGAACCGCCAGTGCCTCTGCTGTCTGATCCGGCACATTCCTGCACTGCTGATGGGCATCTGACAGCACTGCCATTGCAAGCTGTTTTGTATGGCTTAGCGTTTTATGCCGCCGCAAACGATGCAGCCGTCTTTCCACTCTCTGCCAAAAATCCCACAGCCGCTCTTTTTGCAGCAGATATTCAAACGCGCAGATATTGGCATCCATCTGAATGACATCTTCACCCGCAGAGCGCAGAAATGCGGTCAGCAGCGGAACAGAAAGATAGGGGGCAGTGGGATCACAGACCGGCGGATAAATCAGGGCAGTTTTTGACATGTTGCAGTTCTCCAGATAAATTTTGTCTGTCAGCAGGGAGGCAATGCCATTAATACCAATTCTCCATTGAGTTGATACAATATTGTCAGTTTTTCCCCGGTTCCGCCTGTGCAAAAAACCGCTCCGCTTAATTTTTGC
>CAZHPS010000702.1:0-2548 GCA_964534335.1 uncultured Desulfobacterales bacterium | reverse complement strand
GTAACAGTCTGTTCTGACATATAATCAAAGGACAGGGTGTCTGCTGCAGTAACGGTTTTGCTAAGATTGGCAAACGTGTTGGTACCGAGTATTGTCTGATTGGTTCCGGTTAATGTAACGGTTCCTGTCCCCGGAACAAACGTGCCTCCCTGGTTGTCCCAGTTTCCACCGAACCCGAAGTCAAAACCGTTGGCGTCAAATGTTGTTTCGCTGGAAATGAGAACCGTGCCGGGTATGGTTCTTGACGCATGAAGGCTTATGCCGCCGATAGGCCAGATATACAGATTGGTGGGGCCGTTTGCTGCCGGAAATTCCGCATTTGTGGTCGCCCGGACAATAATATCACTGTAAAAAAGTGTGGCTCCCGGAGCATAAGAGAGTGTATAACCGTTCAGATTTACATTTCCGCTGTCCATATAAAGGCCGTAGGGAATCAGCAGATTTGCCCCCAAAATGACATTGGACGTATTCTGCACTCTTATCAGAAGATTGCCGGTAAATGATCCTCTGACCATCTGGGGTGTGGTTCCGCTGAATACAATGTAACTGGCTCCGGTATCAGAGGTGATGGTTCCGCTGCTGTAAACATGTCCGGTGACAAACAGGAAATCAGATCCGGCTGCCAATGTCAGGGTTGATCCGGATTCTGTCACCAGATGGTTGCAGAAAGCATTACTGGTGCTGATTATCGGCTGATTCGCAACCGGGGGAATATGCACATTGTCCTCTGCTGCGGGAACTGTTCCCCGGCTCCAGTTGCCTGCGGTATTCCAGTCAGTATTGACTGCGCCTGTCCATACATTGAAGGCTGTTGAGGGTATCCACACCGGCCCGCTGACCAGTGTTCCGTTATTTGCATTGGCTGTCAAATCCGTGAGGACTGTGCCGGAAGTATGGTCAAACCGGTAATAGGCCACCAGACCGGATGTGGCCGGATCAATCACATTGTTCATGCTGTCCTGAATCTGCGCCTGACTTCGGGCTGTGTTCCAGATGCGGACTTCATCCATTTTCCCGTTGAAATAATTGCTGAATGCGTTATTGCACCCGATCAGCATCGGAGTGGCAACCGTCAGATTGCCGATATCTGATCCCGAATAAGAATAGACTGACAGACCGTCCACATAAAAAGTAACATTAAGATTGACACCGTCCCGCGCAACTGCTGCAGCCACATGATGCCAGTTGTTGTCTGTAATCATATTGGGATTGGAATACAAATCAAATCCCACTGTTCCTATTTTTGAATATAAATGGAGTATTTTATTGGGGCCTAATAAGGCAAAATCAAAAACCGAATCCGCGCCGCTGCGTTTGTTCAGAATCCGCTGCGATGCAGTTACATCATCTGTTTTTATCCATGCTTCCAGCGTATAACTGCTGAAACCGAAATTGAGAGAAGCATGATCAGGAACTGTGACATAATCATCCACCCCGTCAAAATTCAGAGCATTGCCGGGGGGAATCATGGCTGTGGTTGCATTTCCGCTTGCCGGGGCAGTGGATGTCAGATATTTTTCACTTCCTCCATAACCGTTGAATTCATATACTGCTGCATAATAGGTTGTGCCTGCGGTCAGGCCGGTTACGGTTACGGTATTTCCTATTCCCTTATAAACAACATAATTGCCGGTTCCGATTTGTGAACCGTTTCCGAAAACCGCATCTGCCGTGTAACCTGTCCAGTCAGCAGGATCTGAATCAACAGCACTGCCGGGCCGCATGACCACAATACATTCTGCACCGGTTCCCCGTGTCCAGTTTACGGTCAGCGATGTGCCGGTTATTGATGTGAAATTTACGGATGATGCCTGTGTGCCGGGTTCGGAAGCGGGAACTGAGTTATACCGGGCAATACGGTTCGAGATCATCCCACCGGCTGTCGTGAAACTCCCCCCGGCATACAGATTCCCTCTGCCGTCAACCGCAAGGGCTAAAACATCGTTGTTCATTCCTGTTCCAAGCGCGCTCCATGCTGAACCGTTCCATTTGGCAATATAGCTGGCACTGACACCTCCTGCGGTTGTAAAAATCCCCCCGGCATAGAGATTGCCTCTGCTATCAACCGCAAGGGCTAAAACATCGTTGTTCATTCCTGTTCCAAGAGCGCTCCATGCTGAGCCGTCCCATTTGGCAATTTTATTTACGCTCACGCCCCCGGCATGATTAAATAGCCCCCCGGCATACAGATTCCCGGACCCGCCAGCCGCAATGTCATGGACAGCGCCGCTGGACATTCCGGTTCCAAGTGGTTCCCATGCTGAACCGTTCCATTTGGCAATTTTCTCTGCGCTCACGCCTCCGGCATTCATGAAAGTCCCACCGGCATACAGATTACCGGAACTGTCAACTGCAAGGGCCTTGACAGAGCTGCCGGCGCCGGACATTCCGGCTCCCAGTGGTTCCCATGCTGAACCGTTCCATTTGGCAATTTTCTCTGCGCTCACGCCTCCTGCGGTTGTAAAGTCCCCCCCGGCATAGAGATTGCCACTTCCGTCAACCGCAAGGGCTAAGACATTGTTGTCCATTCCGGAACCCAAGGCGCTCC
>CAZHPS010000701.1:0-2560 GCA_964534335.1 uncultured Desulfobacterales bacterium | reverse complement strand
GATGAAAAAATCCTGTAAATCCCCAAATCCTCTAAATCCGGGTTCAGACAGTGGGCAGGCAGAGCAATAATCCACTCAAATTGTCTGAACCATGATTCACATGATTAAAGGATTTGCAGGATTGTTCTGTGACCTGCGGAGTGAATGAAAATCATGGAAATCCTTTAATCATGTGAATCCCGGTTCAGACAGTGGTGGCAGCAGGCAGCATTGTCTGAACCGGGATTTGCAGGATTAAAGGATTAACCGGGATGAGAAAATCCTGCAAATCCCCAAATCCTGCAAATCCGGGTTCAGACAGTGGTGGCAGCAGGCAGCATTGTCTGAACCGGGATTTAGAGGATTAAAGGATTAACAGGGATGAGAATCCCCAAATCCTCTAAATCCGGGTTCAGACAGTGGGGACAGCAGGCAGAAAATTCTTACAACCATAAGAGAATGATGAATATTCATAATATATGTTCCCCAAACTTTCTTCCGGCCACGCGGCAGGAAATGGAAGAGTTGGGATGGAAAAATGCAGATGTGATTCTGGTTTCCGGGGATACCTATATGGATGTTCCCAGCGCGGGAACTGCGGTTATTGCCAGAGTTTTGACAGATGCCGGATTCCGGGTCGGTATCATAGCGCAGCCGGATACAGACAGCGCGCAGGATATTGCAGCTTTGGGAGAACCCGCGCTGTTCTGGGGTGTCACCGGAGGCTGTGTGGATTCCATGATTGCCAATTACACGGCATCCGGAAAACGCAGGAAAAGTGATGACATGACACCCGGCGGACTGAATGTCCGGCGTCCGGATCGGGCTGTGATTGCATATGCCAATCTCATCCGCAGATATTTCAAAAACACCTGCCCCATTGTCTTGGGCGGAATTGAGGCAAGCCTGCGCCGGATTTCCCATTATGACGCGTGGTCAGATTCTCTTCGGCGTTCCGTGCTTTTTGATGCAAAGGCTGATGTGCTGGTCTATGGAATGGGGGAGCAGACTGTGGTGGAACTTGCGGAAAAATTTCAGAAAAAGGAGGACATTCATTCCATCCGGGGAATCTGTTATATTTCCAAAGAAATTCCTGCGTCTGCGCCTGAATTTGCACACCCGGATTTGGAACTGCCTTCCCATGCGGATGTCTGCCGGGATCAGCAGGAATTTATACGCATGTTCCGGATGTTTTATGAAAATGCTGATCCCTTTACCGGGGCACGTCTTTTTCAGAAACAGGATACCCGCTGGGTGGTGCAGAATCCGCCCCAGTTTCCCCTTTACCCCCAGGAACTGGACAGGATTTATGAACTGCCTTATAAACGGGATGTGCATCCATTTTACAAAGAAAAAGGAGTGGTCAAAGCCCTTGATACAGTGCGTTTTTCCCTGACCAGCCACAGAGGATGTTACGGAGAATGCCGGTTCTGCGCGATTGCCGTGCATCAGGGCAGGCATGTGGTTTCCCGCACAAAACAGTCTCTGATCCGGGAAGCTGCATCTTTCACAAAGCATAAGGATTTCAGGGGAATCATATCAGATGTGGGCGGACCCACAGCCAATATGTACGGAATGGAATGCACGAAAAAAACAGAAAAAGGCGCGTGCAGAGATAAAAGCTGCCTTTTTCCGAAAATCTGCAAACACTTGCCTGTATGTCATGACAGCCAGATCGATCTGCTTAAATCCCTGCGGAATATTCCCGGAGTGCGCCGGGTTTTCATCGGCTCCGGCATACGTTATGATCTGATTCTCAGTGACAGGAAAAGCGGAGCAGAGTATCTTGAGGAAATCCTGGGGCATCATGTGTCAGGACAGTTGAAAATCGCGCCGGAACACACAGAGGATCAGGTTCTGAAACATATGGGCAAACCCGGCAGGAAAAGTCTGGAAGACTTTTTATCCCTGTTTGATCGACTGAAAGAGAACATACCGGAAAAACTCTTTCTGACCTATTATCTGATGGCCGCACATCCCGGATGCACACTTGATGATATGCACAGACTCCGTGCCTTTGCCCTTCGCAGACTCCGAATCCTGCCGGAACAGATTCAGATATTCACGCCCTCGCCTTCCACATGGTCAACGCTGATGTATTATACGGGAACCGATCCCTTTACCGGTGAAAAAATCTTTGCGGAAAAAAAGCAGGGAGAAAGGCAAAAGCAGAAAGATGCGGTTTTGGGGGAAAAAAATCGCAAAATGCAGGGAAAAAGGGGTTGATTCTGAGCAGAAGCGCAGAAGGTTTCCACAGAGGACACAGAGGAGTTTCCCACAGAGATCACAGAGAAGTTTCCCACAGAGGACACAGAGAAGTTTCCCACAGAGAACACAGAGAGTTTCCCACAGAGAACACAGAGAGTTTCCCACAGAGGACACAGAGGAGTTTCCCACAGAGGACACAGAGGATTTCCCACAGAGGACACAGAGGATTTCCCACAGAGGACACAGAGGATTTTCCTGCGGTTTTTGTTTTCCGAATTCAGCAGATCGAAAATCTTCCGCAGGAGTGCATAAATTGTAAGTAAGTAAGGTTCCATATATTTTGTGGTATAAAGTTCTCATGAAAACAGGATAA
>CAZHPS010000700.1:0-2561 GCA_964534335.1 uncultured Desulfobacterales bacterium | reverse complement strand
CAGCAGCATTTCCTGGGGAAATTCACGGGTGAATCCGTAACCGCCGTAAACCTGAATGCCGTCGCTGCACACTTCAAATGCTTTGTCTGTGATATAACCTTTGACAATGGGTGTCAGCAGTTCAAGCATGCCCTGGTATTTGGCTTTTTTCTTTTCATCCTCTGTAATATGTTTCTGATCTTCCAGAAAACCGTGATAGTAAATCAGGCTGCGCATTCCTTCCACCATACACTTCATTTTCAGGAGCATACGGCGCACATCAGGATGCTGAATAATGGGAACTGAGGGCGCATTCGCGTCCATCATCTGGAGCAGATTTTTGCCCTGCACACGTTCTCTGGCATAATTGACCGCATTCATATAGGAAGCTGATGCGCAACTGAACCCCTGCATTCCCACCAGCGCACGGGCTTCGTTCATCATCAGGAACATGGCTTTCATGCCCTTGTTTTCCTCGCCCAGAAGCGTGCCGATGCACTGGCCTTTTCCGCCCAGAGTCAGGGAGCATGTTGCATTGCCGTTAATGCCCATTTTATGCTCAATGCCGGTGCAGACCACGTCATTGAATTCCCCCAGGCTGCCGTCAGGATTGATGCGGTATTTGGGGACAAGGAAAAGGGAAATGCCTCTGGTTCCTGCGGGCGCGCCTTCAATGCGTGCCAAAACCGGGTGAATGATGTTTTCCACCAGATCATTTTCACCGCTGGAGATAAAGATTTTGTTTCCTGTGATGGAAAAAGTGCCATCTGCATTTCTTGTGGCTGTGGTGGTGAGCGCACCCACATCAGAACCGGCTTCAGGTTCGGTCAGCAGCATGGTTCCGCCCCATTTGCCGGTGTACATATTTTTCAGGCACAGTCTTTTCTGTTGTTCTGTGCCAAAGGTTTCCACCAGTTTGCCCGCGCCGTGGGTCAGGCCCGGATACATGATAAAGGCATAGTTGGCGCCGTTGAAATAATCGCTTGCGGCCATGGCAACTGTTCTGGGCATTCCCTGCCCGCCCCATTCCGGATTTTCGGTTGTGGCTGTCCATCCGCCTTCGCAGAACAGTTTGAAAGCACGGTGAAAACATTCAGGAACAGTCACTTTGCCATTATCAAATTTGCATCCTTCCTCATCACCGGGTTTCCGGGTGGGCAGAATTTCCTTGATAGCCAGACTCCGGGCCTCATTGATAGTCATGTCTATGGCTTTTTTGGTGAACTCTGCAAATTTGTCTGATTTGCTCAGTTCCCCTGCTTCCAACTGCTCATGAAGAACAAAATCCACATCCCTGCGATCTGCAATTACCTGCGCCATGTTTACTCTCCTTTATATATGATGAATTACGGATAAAAAATTACGTTGTTTGTATTTATGATAAAATCAGAAAAATTATGCTTTTCCGTTTCCGTTGTTTCCAATGCCCCGGATAAACAGTTCAATGATGGGATCTGTCATGGAAGTCAGGTCATATTTTCTCTTGGATCTCAGCCAGTTGCTGATGGCAGATTCCACTGCTCCGAGAATAAAACGCTTGACCAGACCGATATACAAATCCCGGCGCATAACGCCCTCTTCCTGTCCCCGTTCAATGATTTCCGATACAATATCCAGATACATTTTGGACATTTCACGGATATTCACCTGCACCAGTTCGATATTCTGATGGGTCATGGCCTCATACACAACAGCCATGTTTCTGTCTTTCTGAAACTCTTCCAGATGCCGGTGAACCAGATTCCGGAGTTTGGCGACAGCATTGTCCGCCTTTTTCACCGCTTCCCGGAAACCGGCAAAAACCTGTTTGGTTTTGTAGGTGAAAAACTGAACCAGAATATCGTCTTTGTTCTTGAAATACAGATAAATGGTTCCATCCGCAACACCGGCTTCGCGAGCGATCTGCGAAATGGTTGCCTGATGAAAACCCTTTTCTGCAAAAACGC
Organism: uncultured Desulfobacterales bacterium; assembly: GCA_964534335.1. Lineage (GTDB taxonomy): Bacteria > Desulfobacterota > Desulfobacteria > Desulfobacterales > Desulfococcaceae > JAABRU01. The sequence continues at coordinate 636 of CAZHPS010000700.1, read as the reverse complement.
TTACGGCCGCCTCCAGTATCCGGTTGTATTTCTCGCCTGCGCCATTATTGTTTGCTTTTGTACTGATGACAACCTCCGTAAACAGCCTGATTTCCGAAAAACGCTTTCCGGATTCTTTTATAATGATCCGGTCTGATCCTGTCCAGTGAATGAGTGTTCATTCATTTATCAGGACTGTGTAACTCTGTCAAGAAAAAAATGCAGGAAAAAAATATTTTTTTGCAGAAAAATATTTTATATCTGTATTTATTGATTATTTTGTTTTTATTCCGGTTGAGAAATTTTACACTGGGAAGGTTTTTGACCTTCTATGGTGTTTTTTGATGAATGAATGTACATTCATTTACAGGGCAAATATTCCCGTAAGGAGTGCAGGCCGGGAAGTGGGTCAAATCCGCTGATCCGGGTCTGACTCCGGGGTGAAAAAAATCCGCAAGGATTGATATTCATGCCTATCTGTTTTTTGAGGCTCCTGTCCCGCTGGCTCCGGGTGAAAAAAATCCGCAAGGATTGATATTATTATAGAAAAAGTTCAAAAAAACAAATCAGAATCCCGAAAGGGATGACATTATCAAGCGGTTTGCCTCTCCAGTCCGGATATGCAGGTTTACAGAAGATATGAAATATTGCCCAGAT
>CAZHPS010000699.1:0-2574 GCA_964534335.1 uncultured Desulfobacterales bacterium | reverse complement strand
GTATTGAAGAAACTGAAATTCTTTCTGACAGTGCATACTGTGTTCAGAAAGTTGTGACAGCAGCTGAAAACGCCGGTTTCCTTGTGATAACCAAAGTCGGAAACACGCATAAATTTCAGGTCGGGGATGAACATCTGACTCCCCGTCAGATTATTGAAAAAGTGAAAAATATGCAGTGGAAATATCCCGAACCGGGTCACTGTTGCCAGCGGGTATCCGCTTTCCATCATACTTATGGAAAGGTGACACTGACAGTGCGCAGCCGCGAACTGAACAGCGGAAAAATTGTATACGATGTTCCCATGTGCACCAAAACTTTTATAAATTCAGTCAGAATTCACAAAAGTTACAAAAAGCGGTGGGAAATTGAAATGCAGTTCACAGACTGATCCAAAAAAGAATGTGTACATGGCAATGCTGACTGTTTTCAATATGTTGCATAATAATTACAGACAACTTGCATTGTTTATACATTTAATTTCAGAAGGTTATATTACTAATAGAGAAACTTTAGTCATGTAATAATGGAATATTATTCAAAGCTACATAACTTACTACACTAATTGAAAATAAAAGTGCAATAAATTGAAAAATTTTATTATTATTTTTTCTTTTTGATTTTGAATTGATTATTACATCATTCAAATTTTTCCAATTTTCTCTGTTAGCATCTTTTTCTTGTCTTATTACTCGTAAAATTTTTTTAAACCCTTCATCATACGAAGTAAAAATATCAGCCCAATTCAATTCTTCCAATTTTTCATTGGTAGGTATACAATTGTCAAGACGTACTGGTATAATAAATATTTCAGATTCAGGGAGTTCATCAAATATATTCAAAGCATACTTTAGTTCCTTTTGAATATAGCCCTTTTTTGAAACAGAATTATGAGAAAGTAAAATTATAAAGTATTTACTGTTTGTTATTGCTTTTTTAACAGATAACTTCCATTTTTGACCTGGTAGAATATCTTTAATATCTAACCACGGGGCTAATCCTTCATTTTTAAAATCAGTATATATCTTTTCTGCAACTTCCAAATCATCCCGTGCATAACTAATAAAAATTTCTACATTATTTTCCATAAGATATATATTTCTATACATAATAAAAGTTAGAGAATAAAATCTACAATTCCTATTGTTATCCTGCTGGAGATTGATTCTATCTCCAGCAGGATGGACGATACTACTTCTTCAGCACCTTCAATGCAACCATGACAATATTCTCTTTGGTAAATCCGAATTTTTCCAGCAGCATACCGCCGGGAGCAGATGCGCCGAAATGATCAATGCCCACAACTGCATCACGGCATCCGGTGAAGCGTTCCCATCCCATTGTGATTCCTGCTTCCACTGCCACACGCGCTTTCACTTCCTTTGGCAGCACTGCATCTTTGTATGCCTGATCGGTTTTTTCAAACAGTTCCCAACTGGGCATACTGACCACACGGGTTTTGATTCCCTTTTCTGTCAGCACTTCTGCTGCTGCAAGGGTGACATGCACTTCCGCGCCGCTTCCAATGAGAATCAGATCCGGTTTTCCTTTGCAGTCCGCAAGGATATAAGCCCCTTTTGCCAGATTCTCCGCTGCTCCGTATTTGTTTCTGTCCAGAATCTTCAAATCCTGACGGCTGAGCAGCAATGCTGTGGGACTGTCCTTTGATTCCAATGCCATACGCCAGGCTTCGGCTGTTTCCGCTGCATCCGCAGGACGGATAACTGTAAGTCCGGGAATGGCACGCAGACTCGCAATATGCTCGACCGGCTGATGTGTAGGCCCGTCTTCGCCCACTGCCACACTGTCATGGGTGAACACATAAATCACAGGCAGTTTCATCAGCGCAGCCAGCCGCAGAGTGGAGCGCATATAATCCGCAAAAACGAGAAAGGTTCCTCCGTATGGACGGATGCCTTTGTGCAAAGCCATGCCGGAAATGATGGCTCCCATAGCATGTTCCCGCACACCAAAATGAATATTTCTGCCATGATAGGCATTTTTCTGAAAAACCGGCATTCCGCTTAACCATGTTTTGTTGGACGGGGCCAAATCCGCAGATCCGCCCATGAGTTCCGGCACTTTTGCGGCAATCGCGTTCAGCACTTTTCCGGACGCGGAACGTGTTGCAATGGGTTTTTCTTCGGTTTTAAACAGCGGAATCGCGGATTCCCATGCTTCCGGCAAATTTCCGCTCATCACGCGTTCCCATTCCTTTGCCTCCTGCGGATATTTTTTGGCATATGTTTTGAATTTCTCCTGCCAGAGTTGCTCTGCCTGCTTTCCGATTTCCACACAGTTCCGGCAGATTGTCATGGGTTCCTCCGGCACGCAGAAGCATTCATCTTCCGGACATCCCAGATTTTTCTTGGTCAGGCGGATTTCCTCATTTCCCAGAGGTTCCCCGTGCGCGGATGCCTTGCCCTGCTTGTTGGGACTGCCATAGGCAATTTCTGTCCGCACCATAATCAGAGAGGGTTTTTCCTTTTCTGCCTTTGCTTTTTCAATCGCGTTGTATATAGCGTCAATGTCATTGCCGTCCGCGACCTTCTGCACATGCCAGTTGCAGGCTTCAA
>CAZHPS010000698.1:0-2578 GCA_964534335.1 uncultured Desulfobacterales bacterium | reverse complement strand
TGATTAACTTATAACAAAACAGAAAATACATCAGGAAAGAACTTAACAGCCCTGCCTCTTGAGAGGCATGGCTGTGTTTCATAAGTATATTTTCAATGGAGAATCGGTATTATACCTGAATGACGGTGAAAGAGGATAATTTCCTGATTTTTGGAAATACTGCGCAGGGTCAGTTATTCATCATTGAATCACTCCAGCACCAGCACAATCAGTTCCTTTGGCCCGTGAACCCCGAAGGCCAGAACCAGTTCAATATCCGCTGTTTTGGACGGGCCGGAAATCAGCAGCGCGTTGGTCGGCATTGCCTTTGCCCATCCCTGTTTTTCCATTGCTTCGGTAAAAGTATTGTATATTTTTCCGGCTTCCAGCACAGCAATATGCACAGGCGGAATCAGGGACATAAGCCGGGGTTCTTTTTCATCAGGCCAGAGAATGAGCGCACCGGTTTCCGCAATCCCGCCTGCGGTTGAGGTAATGGCAGCATCAGTGCCAAAGAGTTTCTCTTTGAAATCCTCAATTTCCCCTTCATACAAGCACAGCGTGGGCAGTCCTTCCTTATCCGTGTTCCACGCGGATTGCACAGCCTTTCCCACTGCTGTGTCCGGTGCATACAGCAGGGTGTTGAGATTGCGTTTCCGGAGAATTTCTTTCAAAGTGTCTGTCCAGTTTGCGGAAGAGACAACATGCACTTCACTTCGCACGGCTTCCATGCGCTGTTTCAGTTTTTCGATTTTGCCTTTCTGATCCAAAGGAATCACGGTCAAAGGCTCCGGTTCCGGCACTGGAACTGCGCCCTGACGCACAGCCTGATGCAGTCTGGCAAAAATCCGTTCGCGGGCTGTATTGCTGACGGTGTTATTCATAATCCACATCCTCCTCTCTGACCTGTTCGTGCAGACTTTTTTTGGCAAACCGGGGCTTGCTTCTCACCGAAGTCCATGCTTTCAAAGGCCCGGTTTCCGGCATAAACGCGCCGAAGATTCCTGCCATTTTTGCACTCAGTGCATTGAGTCCCGGATGCCGGTTCATCAGTTCCCAGCCTTTCCATACCAGTGTTTCTGCCAGTGTTTTTTTGTATCCGTGACCGTTTACCGAACCGTTTGGATCATAACTTTCATTACGCAGCCGCCGGATCAGTTCCGGAATGGGAATTTTGACCGGGCAGACCTCTTCGCACGCGTTGCACAGACTCGATGCTGTGAGCAATGCTCCTGCTTTTTCAAGTCCTTCCATCTGGGGCGTGAGAATCTTGCCAATGGGGCCGGGATAGACAAAACCGTAAGCGTGTCCGCCGATGCGCGTATAAACCGGGCAGTGGTTCAGACAGGTGCCGCACCGGATGCACTGCAGGGTCTGGCGCAGTTGCGGATCAGCCAGAATCGCGGAGCGTCCGTTGTCCAGAAGGATCAGATGCACTTCCTTTGGCCCGTCCTTTTCCCCTTTTTTTCTTGGCGATGTAATCATGTTGACATAAGTGGTAATCAACTGACCTGTGGCGGAACCGGTCAGCAGACGGAGCAGGGGGGGCACATCTGTCAGTTTTTCCACCACTTTCTCCAGTCCCATGACCGCGATATGCACCGGTGGAACAGTGGTGCACATGCGGCCGTTGCCTTCGTTTTCCACCAAGCAGAGAGTTCCGGTTTCAGCCACAGCCATATTCACGCCGCTGAGTCCCACTTCGCCTTTGTAAAATTCCTGACGCAGAGTTTTCCGGGCAATGGCATTGAGTTCCTCCACCACTTCTGTGTAAGGCGTACCCGGAATTTTTTCATGAAAAAGCCGTGCGATTTCATCCTTGTTTTTGTGAATGGCAGGGACAATGATATGGGAAGGAGTTTCCCCAGCGAGTTGAATGATATATTCGCCCAGATCGGTTTCCATAACATCAAAGCCGCGATCCAGCAGAAAACGGTTCAGGTGCATTTCCTCTGAAACCATAGACTTGCCCTTGACCATGCGTTTTGCCCTGTGTTTCTGCATAACAGAAAGCACAATCTCATTGGCTTGTCCGGTCGTTTCTGCCCAGTGAACCTGAATGCCGTTTTCCGTGCATTTTTTTTCCAACTGATCCAGCAGTTCCGGCAGTTTGCTTAATGCTCTCCTGCGGATGGCATTGCCCGCAGCCCGCAGTTTCTGCAGTTCCTCTGCATCAGAAAATACGGCTTTGCGCTTCTGTATCATGGAACTCATGGCAAATTTCAGGTTGTTCCGCAACTGGGTATTGGCAAGGGCTTTGGATATATTTTCCTGAAAATCAAAGTTTTTATTCTCCATTGATTCTCTCCCATATGAATTCGGCAATATGCTGGCCGTTTATCTGTATCTGATCATGTTCCATTGCGCCGGTTATATTCATCAGACATCCGAAGTCCCCGCCCACCACCTTTGCCGCGCCGGTCTGCCTAATATCCGCAATTTTGTCTTTGACCATAGCCGCAGAAATTTCCGGCTGTTTCACAGAAAACGTTCCCCCGAATCCGCAGCACTGGTGTTCGTTTTCCAGTTCTTTGAGCCGGACATTCTTCAACTGCCGGATCAGGGATTTGGAATCCTCAATCACACCCATTTCCCGCGC
>CAZHPS010000697.1:0-2578 GCA_964534335.1 uncultured Desulfobacterales bacterium | reverse complement strand
GGCATGATCCGGCATATTTACACCATAGCCAGCGATTCCCGCAGGGACAGCACAGTAATTGACCGGCTTACCCCGGCAGAAAGCCTGTTCGGATGGGTGGGAGACGCTCCCAATCAGGCTCTTATGGGACGTCTTTCCTTTGATTTTGCCCGGTTTGATTCTCCGGAACTGGCCTGGTTCAAAGTGCCGTATCCCTACGGAGACTGGCAATATACCGAAAGCGGATGGAAGCAGATTTCCAAAGCACAGGCAGCGGTTTTTCAGATTGAAAAAAACTGGAGATTATTTCCCCATGCGCCCCTGGCTCCCATTGCCTCGCGTCTGGATTCTTTCACACCTGACACCTTTCAGGCCCGGTACTGCCGTGCGATCATGCCCGGTTCCAAAGCCCGGTTCACCCTCCGTTTCTGGAATCTGAGTGAAGAGGAATTTGCCCGGCTGCTCTGGTGCATTCTTCTGGAACCGGATCTGGCACATAAAATCGGCAATAACCGTTACGCGGGATTCGGGAGCCTGCGCCTGCATCTTCTGCCGGAAAGTCATCTTATTGACTGGGAAAAACGCTATACCGGAGACAAATGGCGCAAAGCAGTGGAACCGGAAAAAATCATCACCCCAAAAGTGATTGCACATATGGCAATGCTCCGGAAGGGTCTGAATGCTCAGCATATATGACTGGCTGCGCCGGTGCAGAAACGGAGCAGAACTCATTGCAATTCTGGAATACGCGCATCGTTCGCCTGATCTGTTTCCCGGTGGAAATGAGATCGGGCCTCCGGTTTCCGCATTTTCCCGGCCCTGCGGACAGTGCGGCATTTATTCCTGTCTTGTTTCCTCAGGCATGACCGCGTGCAAAACCTGCATTGCCATTCAGGCCAGATGCAGGGATCTGGGATTTTTTTCCCGTCATGCCGCAGTGGTATGGGGAGCAGTCAGTCATATTCCGAGGGGAATGGAAAAGCAGGAGGGATTTTACGCGGATAAACCTTACGGGCTTTATGTGCAGGATGAAAAGCATTTCCTTATGGTCACAGACCGCCGCCACATCAAAGACTGGGTGCAGGAACTTCTGCTGTATCACGGAACAGATCTGAAAGGACTGATCCAGATATTTCCCACATGCGGGGAGGGCAAACGGGGCACTATGGGGGATGTGCTGTGCAGGGCCATTTATCTGGATGCACGGTTTCCGCCGGACAGACTGCGAATCCGTTTCTTTTCCTCCCCGTTTCAGGTTTATTCGCCCCAAATCCGTGAGGAAAAGGGGCTGCTGACCTTTGAGGTCACGGAATTTCTGCACCGGCTGGAAATGGCAAGAATTTTCCGGTCACTGCTCCGGTCTGAGGCACAGGACATGCTGCGGGAACTGACAGAAATGGAAAATCCCGGAGAGGAGCAGTTCTACTGGGGACGTTTTATGGGATATATTGAGCCCGAAGGCCGGGATATGCTGGACGCATGGAAATTCCGGCAGTGGCCGGTGAATCAGATCAGACTTTTGTATGAACTGGGCGACTATGTGGTTTACGAAACTTAATCTTCTGCGTTATCTTTTTGTGTTCCGGGTGAACAGTCCCCTGGTCTGGTTTCCCGCGTATCCGTCTCCGGAGTTTTCCATTGTGATGGGAAACGCTGTCGCGGATCGCGTTCCCTCCACCGAAGCCCGCCACTGGCGCAAATCCCTTTCCGCGTGGCAGAAGTTCGGTGGCATGCGGCTGGGGGCAAGAAGGGATTTCAAAAAACTGCCTCCCAATCCCTGGCCGGTGGAGGCTGTGATTATGCCCTATCCGGGAAAACGCTGTTACGGAAAAGGGGAACTGATCTTCTGTGAAATCAAACTTCTCGGAGATGAGGCTGATCACCGCCTGATACTGGAGACCATTGTTCCAGCTCTGGAAGAACTGGGCTCGCGCAGGGATTCCCGTTGGAACTACAAAAACTGCCTGTGGGGACATTTTGACATTCATGGCGTGTATACCGCTTTGGGAGAAAGTTGGACACCTCTGGTCAGAGACGGGCAACTGGATCTGAATCTCAGACCTGATCCGCTGCAATGGTCACAGGGAATGCGCTTTTCCCCCTGTCTGAAACGGCCCCGTGACCGAATGAGATGGATTACACCTTTTCATCCGAATGAAGAAAAAGGGGATGGAACAGTGCGGATACAGGAGCGCATTCCCTCGCTTACCGGCATACTGGATGCCCTGGCTCTGCGTCTTGCCGGGCTTATGTCCGGCAAAAAATATTACACAGCGGAAAATTTCTGGCAAATGCTCAGCGAAGAACAGGCACAGACCTTCCGCGATGCAAGGATTGCTGTTTCCCGTATTCCCATGATTGAATACCAAACCCATGCCGGTTCCCCATGGCAGTTGGATCAGAACACCGGAACCCAGATATTCTCCACCCGCATTCCAGAAGAGGTATATCCCTGGCTCGCGCTGGCCTCAGTGATTCACATCGGAGATTATACCCATTTCGGATGGGGAACTTTTGTTATCAACTGAGCGGAGTAAATAAATGTAATACCGGTTCGCCATTGACTTTATACAATCAGCAACTGATCCGGAGGAGTGCA
>CAZHPS010000696.1:0-2600 GCA_964534335.1 uncultured Desulfobacterales bacterium | reverse complement strand
ACAGACATGATTATGGTGCAGGATCATTCAGATGTGTCCCTGGTTTCGGATTATCCCTGCATCAACTGCGGCGAATGCGTCCGGATCTGCCCGGCAAATGTGCCGGTAAGCATGCTGGTGCGCTTTCTGGAAGCCAAAAAGTATGAAGAGGCCGCAGATGAATACGACCTGTTTTCCTGCGTGGAATGCGGACTGTGCAGTTTTGTCTGTGTCTCCAAAATGCCCATATTCCAATATATCCGGCTTGCCAAACATGAACTGAACCGGATGCGTACCGAGGAGGAAGCCGATGTTTAGTCAAAAGAAATTCATTGTATCCCATGCGCCGTTCTGGCATTGCGGCAGCAGGATTTCCGAGCGGAGTCATCATATTCTGATAGCGGCTCTTCCGGCCGTTCTCATGGGTATCTGGCTTTACGGAATCCCGGCTCTGGGCGTGGTGGCCCTGTCTGTTTCTTCTGCCATTCTCTGGGAACTGGGCTGGTGCCGGATGACCAAAACGCCTGAAACCATTGGTGACGGCACATCTGCCGTAATCGGCATGATGTTTGCCATGCTCCTGCCGCCTGTTGTTCCCTGGTGGGTGGTCATTACAGGAACCTTTGTGGCCGTGATTATCGGCAGACAGATTTTCGGGGGCATCGGAGCCAATCCCTTCAACCCTGCTGTTCTTGCTTTGGCCATTGTGGCCATTTCCTGGAAAGGCTATTTTGACTTTGATGCTTCTGTGGTCAATTATCAGCTTGATTTCAAAATGATTTATCCTCTGGCTCTTGCCAAACATGCAGGGCTGCACAAAGACCTGTTTGATCTCAGGGAGATTGTTTCCTGGTTCAAACCCGAAGATCTGCTTATGGGAAAACAGGTGGGCGGCATTGGTGCTGTCTTTGGACTGGGACTGATTGCCGGAGGTGTTTACCTGATTCTGCGCGGTTTTATCCGCTGGGAAATTCCGGTATCCTTTCTGACCGGTGTTTTTGTCACCGCACTGCTCTTCCACGCATCTGATCCCACCCGTTATGCAGGTCCGGTTTTCCATCTGCTGACCGGATACACCCTGCTTGGCGCATTTTTCCTGGCAACCGATGATGCATCCTCCCCTGTGAACTGTACGGCTTTGTTCATCTATGGAGCGGTCGGAGGGCTTATGACTGTCCTGATCCGGAATATCGGAGCCTATGCGGACGGCGTTATTTATGCCATCCTGGTCATCAACCTTATTAACCCGCTTTTGGACAAGATCAGACCGAAGGCTTTAGGAAAGGTGGAATAATATGGGTGACATGATTAAAATGGTTGTTGTTCTTACCGTGCTGAGTGCGTTTTCCGGCGGTCTGCTGGCAGCAATCCGGGATAATACCAAAGACAAGATTGAAAATCAGCAGTTGCAGTTTGTCAAGGGGCCTGCCATCAAATCCATTTTCAGGGATGCTTCCAATGACCCCATTGCGGATCGTTTCAAGATCGCAGACGGGGATACCGAGCGCAGTTTTTTTGTGGCTGTGCTGGATGGAAAAGCCAAAGCTGTCGCGTTTGAGAGCTACGGAAAAGGATATGGCGGAGATGTGGGACTGATGGTCGGCATTGATACAGAGACAGGCAAAATCATCGGCGCAGGCGTAACCACCCATTCGGAAACACCGGGCATGGGCGCAAAAGCAAAAGAGGACCCTGCTTTTGTAAATCAGTTGAAGGGGGTATCTGTGTCTGATCCCATCAAAGTTACCGGTGACGGCGGTTCTGTCAATGCCATCAGCGGGGCAACCATCACATCCCGTGCCGTATGCGCCGCGGCAACAGATGTTGCTGCTGTTTATCAGCGGCTGAAACCCCAGATTGAGGAAAACCTGAAAGCCTTCACCAAATAGGGAGAAAAACGATGGCGAAAACAATTACACAGGAATTTGTCAAAGGATTATGGGCTGAAATTCCCCCGTTCCGTCTGGTGCTCGGTCTCTGCCCGACCCTGGCTGTCACCAAATCTGTGGAAAGCGGTATCGGAATGGGGCTGGCCACCACTTTTGTTCTGGTGGGTTCCAATGTGCTGATATCCATGCTGCGGAATGTGATTCCCGCCAAAGTGCGTATTGCAGCTTTTATCATTGTCATTGCCACATTTGTGACAGTTGTGGAACTGCTCATGCAGGCATTCACCTACCCGCTTTTTCTTACTTTGGGTATTTTCATCCCCCTGATCGTTGTGAACTGTATTGTTCTGGGAAGGGCTGAGGCGTTTGCATACAAAAACGGCATCATGCCTTCTCTGGCTGACGGACTGGGCATCGGTGTCGGTTTCACCCTTGCGCTGGCCTCTCTGGGCGCGGTTCGGGAAATTCTGGGAAACGGAACTGTTCTCGGACATACCCTGTTCGGGCCGTCTTTTGAGCCTTTCACCTTTATGATCGAGGCGCCGGGAGCATTTATCGGTCTGGGACTGATGCTCTGTCTGATGAACCTTGTAGGCAAGAAATAGGAGGAGATATGGGCGATTATATAGTCCTGGCGATAAGCTGCATTCTGATCAACAATATTCTGCTGGCCCAGTATCTGGGAAACTGTCCTTTTCTCGGCACATCCAAGAAAATGGAAACAGCAGTGGG
>CAZHPS010000695.1:0-2603 GCA_964534335.1 uncultured Desulfobacterales bacterium | reverse complement strand
CAGAAAAAAATTGGACCGGCACTACAAATCTATTAAAAATTAAATGATCAATGCAGTACCGTCAGTTTTTCCCCTGTTCCGGGTGTGTGTGCAAAAAACCGCTCCACTCAATTTTTGCACTCCTCCGGATTTATATTCCGCATTGTATAAAACCAATGGCGAATAGGTATAACCGCAACTGCACAAAAGTTATAAAAAAAATTATATCTACCAGACTGATTTTGACAAAGCACTATAGTGTTCAGTTGTTCAGAAAAAATCATAAATTCAACGCACTGAATATGCAAAGCAAATCCCACCATCTGAAGTTCGGAAATTTTCGCAGGTAGGATAATCCTGCCCGGCAATACATGAAATTCCCCATAAGCAATGCTCTATTTCCCTATTACAATACGTTAATTCCCTATTCACAATCATTGTTTTCCCCATTGTTAATTTTTTTCATAATCTGTATAGGATAAACCATATGCAGTTTATCGGTGATTCACGATCCGGAAAAAATGAGTGCTCAAAAGAATTTCATTAAAATGATTGATACGGGGGAAATATGACAATTGCAAATAAAATAATATCAATTATATGCCTGTGCCTTCTTTTTGACAGTCCGGCCTGTCTTTGGGGAGCATCCTGGCCGCCCCAGCCTTTTATAATTGCCGGAACACTGAAAATCAACGGAACTCAGGTGATCAGTGAGGATGGCAATACCTATATTATTATTGCAACGGGTGAGGATTCCATACCTTTTTCTCCGGCTGCCGAAGACAGGGACGGGTTGCGGGAAGATTATAATACATACCATATTACCATCCCGATTTACAGTGAAAGCAGCCAGCCTGACGGAGCAGTTCCCGGTGAAACAGCGATCCTTACTGTTTACAAAAACGGAAGCAAACTTCTGGTCACATCCCCGTCAGGAGGCAGGATTACTGTGGGAAAATCCGCTGAAACCATGATGGTGAATATCGAAGCCATATCAGGTCCTTCGGCAGGCAGTTGTTCACAGGAGGAAATAGAAGCCGCTGTAAAAGCTGCCATCAAAAAATGGGATGTGGGCGAAGATGGCAGAATCGGTCTGCCCGAAGCCATCCGTGCCCTGCAGACAGTTTCAGGAATCCGGCAGAATATTTCCGACTGATCCATGTTATCCCAGCTTTTTCCCAAAAAAATTTTTGTCATATTATCAGGGCAATGTCTACAGACATTGCCTTTACTTTTCCTATCGGATTTCCTGCCGGAATATAAGTAGTACACGACCAACTTAATTTTTAAATAATCAGGTGTCGGATTACGCTTGCGCTAATCCGACCTACAGGTATAACTATTTTAAATTATAATAACAGGTAGGTCGGATTAGCGCAAGCGTAATCCGACACGGTCATTTTGATAATACAAAAAATAAATTGGTTGTGTAGTAGGCAAACAAAAAACTTTCGGTTGGGTACTTATTACGCAATATCGTCATACCGGCTTATGCCGAAATCACGGTAAAAGCGGGTAACTTTCTGTTTTCTGAAAGGATGCCTAACATCAGAGAGATCATTTCGGCTGTGAGGCAGCATACATCTCTTTTTGCACCAGTTCCCCATAATTCAGATTCATTTGGGGCATAACAGCATTGCACTGATCCACAAATTTCTGCCCCTGTTTCGATGCCTTTGAAAATACAATATACATGGGAGTTGGAGGATCCGGAACAGGAAGGGCTTTGATCCGGTCATCAAGCTGCAGCGCGGCAGCGACAAAAAGAGGGGTGTAGGGTTGCCGATCAAAAAAGGCATCTATTCTGTTTGCAAGCAATTTCATGATATTCTGCTTAATCCAGCCCTCTCCTCCCAAAGTCTCCAGCTTGAACATGTCACGATGTTCATCAATCAGCGGAGTATAGCGATCTGCTATGGATACAGTCAGGCCGATACACCAGCCCCGAATATCTTCGGCAGAGCGAATCTGTGTCAGTGGATTGTCCTTTCGGACAATGAAGGTAGGCTGGGCAAAATACATGGGAGATTCCGTATAATGGAAAAAGAGTTCCAGTTCAGGGTTTTTGTTAAATCCCGCAGCTCCGTCAATTTTTCCGTCTTTCATATACTCAGAAAGACGGAGAAGCGGCAGAGGCCCGACCCATTCCACCTCATAGCCCATTTTTGATGCCAATGCCTCAAAATAGATGATGGATGCCCCCTTCGGCTTTGCAGCAGCATGAGGATCATCAGCATTATCTGTATATTGATGCGGCGGGAGCATAAAATACCCCATTTTGACAGATTCTGCCGCTGCAGACTGAGCGGCAAAAACAGACACCGTTGCCAGAATGAAAACAAGTTTGCAGTATTTCATAATTCTTCCTCCTTCCAAACGAATGAAAATTGTCAGATTTATTATAAGCAATACCAAATCGCCATTGATTTTATGCAATATTATCAAGTTTTCGACGTTCCGCGTGTGTGCAGAAAACCGCTCCGCTCAATTTTTGCACTCCTCCGGATTTGCATTCCGCATGTGTGCAGAAAACCGCTCCGCTTAATTTTTGCACTCCTCCGGATTTGCATTCCGCATGTGTGCAAAAAACCGCTCCGCTTAATTTTTGCACTCCTCCGGATTTG
>CAZHPS010000694.1:0-2615 GCA_964534335.1 uncultured Desulfobacterales bacterium | reverse complement strand
ATCATGATAATCTGGGATTTTTCCCCGATAATCCGCAGCAGTTCATTGAAACGGTAAACATTGGCCTCATCCAAAGGCGCATCAATCTCATCCATGATACAGAAAGAAGCTGGTTTGATGAGAAAAATGGAAAACACAAACGCAATTGCGGACAAAGCCTTTTCTCCGCCGGAAAGCAGGCTGAGCCGGGTGAGTTTTTTTCCGGGCGGATGAACCATGAATTCCACTCCGGTTTCCAAGGAATTGTTCGGTTCCGTAAGCACCAGTTTCGCGCTTCCGCCGTTGAACAGACGGGGAAAAACCTCAGCCATTTTTTCATTGATCTGATGAAAGGTTTCCATAAAGCGTTCCTGACTGACCTGATTGATCTTCTGAATCACTTTATGCAAATCATCCACAGCCTTGAGCAGATCCGCGCGCTGGGCATCCAGAAAATCAAACCGCTCTTTCATCTGCTGAAATTCGGCAATGGCTCCCATATTGACACTGCCCATGTCATCGAGTTTTTTGCGCAGGTTTTCCAGTTCGGTTTCCATATCCGCAGGATTCATGTCCGCATCTGCCATTGTCTGCATTTCCTCACGGAATGCGTCCAAAGGCCGATGCCAGCGTTCAGATATGCGGGTTCCAATATTCTCCCGCCTCATTTCCCGCTGGGTCTGCTCCACTTCCAGCATACGGATTTTTTTCAGAATTTCCTCACGCTGTCCCTGCAAATCGGAAATGCTTTTGCCTTTTTCCCGCAGTTGTGCGTCAATCTGATCATAATCCGCCTCGGTGCTTTGCAAAAGTCCCTGAATCCGCTGCATTTCACCGTACAGGATTGCCAAAGCCTCCTCATATTCCCGAATCTTTTTTTCCGCGTCTGATTTTTTTTTCTCCTTTTCTGCGGTATCTTTTGCAAGCTGTTCCATGCGCCGTGCGCCGTCTTCCTGAAACTGCCGCAGTCTGCGCAGGGAATTAAGGCTGTTTTCCAGTTCGGCTTTCAGAGAGGTTTCCTTTAAGCGCAAATCTGTCACCCTCCGGTCAAAATCCCCCATCTGTGCGGAAACTGTGCTGATCTGTTCGGAAATCTCTGCCACACGGGTCTGCGCGGCCTGCACTTCTTCGGTAATTTTGGACAGCGCTGCATTGTATTTCTCCATCTCGGCTTCCATGTCATCTGCCTCAGCCAGCAACTGTTCCTGCTCCAGACGCAGCACTTCCAAATCCCGGCGTGCGTGCTTGAGTTCCTCGGAAATCCGGTACAGATTTTTCTGCGCTTCCATTTCCTCATAAGCTGCCTGATTTTTCTTTTCTGTAAGATGCTGCAGATCGGTTTCCATTCCGGTGACTTCCGTTTCTATCTCTTTCTGCACCTCACGCCCGGTTTCCAGTTCTGCATCCATTTCTGTCAGACGCTTTTCCAAATCCCGGAGTTCCTGCTTTTTGCCGAGAATACCGGAAAGTTTGTCCGGACTTCCTCCGCTCATAATGCCCTGGGAAGAAATCAGATCCCCTGCGCAGGTCACATAGGCTGATCCTTTGCCGTTTTCACGGAACAGAGTTATGGCATGGGAGAGATTCTCGGACACTCCCACATGCCCCAGAAGAATCTGCGCAATTTTTTCAAATCCGGCTCTTACACGCACATGGTCAATGAGTTTTTCAGACAAATCCGGCTGACTGTTCTCCCCGTTTGCAAGAACCGAAATGGGAACAAAACCGCTGCGCCCTGCATTCTGTGTCTGCAGAAATTCAATGGCCTCCTGACCGGTTTCAGGGTCTTTGACAATCACATACTGCAATCCCTCGCCCAGAACCGCCTCTACAGCAGCATCATAACCGGTCTCAGGTTCCAGAATATCAGCCACCAGTCCCAGAACATGGCCTTCGGGATTTTCCCGTTTCATTACGGCCTTTACACCGTCACGGTACCATTCAAAACTGTCTGCCATTTTTTTCAGCGCAGAATAACGGGAACGAACCTTGTTGCGCTCATATTCCAGGGTCTGGACCAGTTTCACCTGTTTTCCCAAAGCCTGTGTTTTTTCTGTAAGCAGTTTCCGGATTTCCGCAATCTGCTCCTCTGTTTCCCGGATTTCCCGTTTGCACAGATTCAGTTCCTCACCGGCCTCGGTCTCTTTTTTGGCAATGTCCGTCACTTTTTTTCCGGCCAGCACAGTGTCCTCGTCCAGACGTTTGAGACGTCGTTTCAGATTGTCCCGGTTATTGGTGACATTCTGGGAAATGTTTTTGTATTTGGCTTCCTGCGCGACCAGATCCATAAGAGAGTTTTTGGATTCGTCCAAATCCCGGTTCAGGGCAAGGAGATGATCCCGGATATTCTGGGAAGACTGCTGCTCCCTGTCCAAATCAGCGCGGATAGTACGGATTTCCGCATCCAGGGTTTCAGACTGAACTTTTCCCTGCTCCATTTCAAAAAGCATTTCCCGGTTTTTCTCTTCCAGACGGGTTCCGGCATCATGCAGATCAGTGTATTCCTTTGTCAGCCTCTGCACTTCTTTGCGCAGATGCTCCAGATCATTTTCACTTTTGTCAATCCTGCGCTGGATGTCAAATTTCCCGCTTTTCTGTTCGGATATTTCCCGGTTTTTCTCTGCCCGGCGCAGTCC
>CAZHPS010000693.1:0-2626 GCA_964534335.1 uncultured Desulfobacterales bacterium | reverse complement strand
GCAGACGCGGGTTTGCATGTTTTTAATTAAATTTCGGGAAACCTTTAAGTAATATATTCTTTGTTAGCAAATGATTCTAAGTGATAGACAAACTCTTCCTTTTTATCTTTGGTATCTTTGATAAAAATTGTTGGTGAAACTGCTTTCGCTTCATGAAAGGCTTCTTTAATACCGGATTCTTCTACAAGATGAGCTGATAAAAAGATAATTCTATCCGGATCATATCCTTTGTGCTGTATAAGATAGAAATACAGAATTCTTCCTGCTTGTAATGTATCTTTATTTTGCTGAGGTTGTCCAGTTGGCATCAAATATTCAGGATAAAGTCCCTCCTTTTTAAGTCTTTCAATCTCTTTATTTGTGTTTTCTGAAGCATCCTTTAAAGAAAAAAGGACAGTATATCCAAAGGGTAAATCAGCATCCAATAGAACAATATCAAAAGGCCCATCCTCATTTATTGCCTGCAAACCTGAAATAAAGCCATCACACCAGTGAATTGGATGGATATTTTTCAATAAAACCTGTTTCAGTTCCTCTGTTTTACTTTTTATATTTTGAAGAATATTCAGGTCATCTTCAATACTTGAAACAAAAGTACCGAAACACTGTTTCACAGTACCTGCATTTAATTTTGCGCTGGGGTTTCCTGCAAAGTCCTCAATCCAAAGTATTTTCATCTGATCGCTTTTCCTTCCTGTGTAATAGGTATTTCAATTCGGACTTCAAACCTGTTATCTTTTAAGGAATGAAGTTCATTCAGAGACCCGCCAATATTATTCATCATAATCTTTAAGACTTCCAAGCCTGCACCGGAACCGATACGGAAACTCATACCTATTTGATTTGAAAAATATAAAAAGACTTTTTCTTCAGTTCGCCCGATTCTGACAGAGAATATGCTGCCACTTTCAGCATATTTAAGTGTATTTAAACAAATTTCTGAAATAACAAGAAATAAATAAACAGCGCCATAGTTATCCCGCGATTTAAAACAGAGAGATTGGCCAATATCTGTTTCCAACCGCAAAAAAGCTTTATTAAACCATTGAATGAATTCATCAGAATTGCTATTTGGGATAAAATTTTCAAGATGTTGTCTGTGTTCATCCACAAGCCATTCATAAAATATCCATTCTAATCCATCTTGAGGAAGTATATCCCATCCGATTGAATCAATTTTCTGTCGTTCTTCGTTAGAACGTAATTTTAGCTTAACTTCCTGCTTCCATTTTTCAAGCAATTCCTGTTTGTGGTGTTCCCTAATATTGGAAAATTTTTCATTATAAATCTTATGGCTTCCTGAATATTTCAGATATCTCGATTCTAACACATGCTCCCGATATCTCTCTTCGTAGAGAATTGTTTTGACGGCAGAAGACAGAGCGAAAAAGAAAATATCTCCAAGATGAAATCCCGCGTCGGATAAACCTTCAAAAACTTCCTGTTTTAATTGCTCAGGATTTCTCGCAGATAACGATAGCAGATGCAAGGTATTTGCAATTCTCTCGATTTCCGAAAGAACATTTGTAAGCATTTCTACTCTATTGTTTTTAATTATATTCTCAATATTTGCTTTTTGAACAATTAAAGAGCTTCTAAGTGTATGAGAAAATTGCTGTATAAGTCGGTCCTTTTCTTCTTTTTGATGCCTTTCTCTCTCAATATCCAATAATTTTTGTTTTTCCATTTTAGCTTTATTTTTTTCAGTTTTATAAATTAGAGATTTTTGAGTTTGAAGCAATGATTCAAAGACAGTTTTGAGTTTTTCATCACTATGTATATCATTAAAATGTTTTCTGGCAAGTATAGGATCCGCAACTTGTTCTTTATCTTTCCCCATTTTATTGCCAATATATAGCGTCCATAAACCCAAAGCCAGTTTTTGATCTGTAGTTTCAACTGAATGAATATAGTTTTCAACAGGCACAAAAAACCATTTCAGAAAATATGGAGTGTCTTTACCCTCATAATACCAGCAATCAGAAAAATAAGCTGAAATCCATACTCCTCCCTGAAGTGTTTTAAAGGGAGTTTTTGCTTCATAAATTCTGTTTGCTGATACAGAAATTTTATTTACTTCATCATGAGATTCAAAATATTCGACAAATTGTTTTATCAACATATCAATATCCTGATTATTTTCCATCATATTCTTCAAATCCCAAAATGGCTTAAAAAAACAGGTAGCAAATTTTCCCAAAGCAGAATTTTCAGGAATAATTGTAAAACATCTTATAATATATTGTTGCGATAAATTTTCAAAATCACTGAATTTAAAATCAATCCTTGCCTTGATATGATATTTGTTTTTTGTTCTGAAAGGTGTATCCAAATATAGAGGACGATTATCTACTGATTTAAAGATATCATCATCTATTAAGTATTTCTCTAAATATTCTTCATAATCCCAAACAAATTCCTCTATAAGTTTTTCTGAGTTATCCATAAGTTCAGCTAAATCCTGAAACACCTGTCTCACACATATTAAGTATCTATTTAACTTCGATATATCGAGTTTTCCTTGAATAATTTTATCCTCAAAAGGATAAGCGATACAGTGCGGTGTAACCAAGTTAGTGCTTGTAACAAAATAACCTGGTCATTTTTGTGGTGATATTTTATAATT
>CAZHPS010000692.1:0-2635 GCA_964534335.1 uncultured Desulfobacterales bacterium | reverse complement strand
TTGGATCTGCCTGTATCACGGTCGTTGACCACCTTGGCGTTTTCCACAGTCCCAAAAGGTTCAAAAATCGCCTGGAGGTCGGATGAGCTGACTTTGTAAGAAAGATTTCCCACGTAAATGTTCATACCCATAATAAAATGATTCCTTTCTGAAAAATTTGACAGAAACGATTTCGGATTATACGTGATGTTCAGGGATTAGCGGAATGGGTCACGAAAATGCGAAAAAGATCTGCGCGGTTCAATGTACATGCCAATATCCACAGTGTAGTTTCACTTGCTTTTTTTTTCAAGAAAAATTTTCAGATTCTTTCACTATCGTGCAAATCAGGGAATATCTTTTTCCGGATTTTCAGAACCATGACAGATTTTTTCCCCTGCCCCGGCAGACTTTTTTGGAGATCTTTCCATCTGTTTTTGTTCATTTTTATCCATTTTCTGTTTCCGCCATCTGTCCAGCCGCTCCTTTACTGTCCGCTCATATCCCCGATCCGCGGGATGATACCAGAACCTCCCCCGCAGGTCTTCCGGCAGATACTCCTGGGGGATATACGCGTCTTTGAAGTCATGCGCGTAGCGGTATCCTTTTCCGTATTCCATATCTTTCATAAGTTTTGTGGGTGCGTTCCGGATATGAAAGGGAACCGGCAGGGAGCCGGTGTTCCGGATGATCTCTTTCACCTCTTCGTAAGCAGCATATATGCTGTTGCTTTTGGGCGCAGTTGCCAGATATACCGCAGCCTGGGCAAGAGCCAGATCCCCTTCGGGACTGCCCAGAAAGCGGTATGCCTCATTTGCATCCAAAGCCACACGCAGCGCGTAGGGATCTGCATTTCCCACATCCTCGGAGGCAAAACGCACCATGCGCCGGGCCACATAAAAAGGATCTTCCCCGGCTTCCAGCATCCGGGCCAGCCAGTAAAGGGCAGCGTCCGGATCACTGCCCCGCATACTTTTATGAAAAGCAGACATCAGATTGTAATGCTCCTCTCCGGATTTGTCATACCGCAGGGAATGCTTTTGCAGGGCTTTTTCCGCATGTTCAAGCCCAATTTCCTGAATTCCTGATGCCTGTGCAAAGCGCACGGAAATTTCCAGACTGTTCAGGACAGCGCGGGCATCGACATCTGCAATTCGGATCAGATGGGCAGAGGCTTCGCGCGTCAGGGAAATGTCCGGGGTTCCCAGTCCGTTTTCCAATGCTCTGCCAAGAATTTTTTCCAAAGCATTTTCGGAAAGGGACTGAAGAACAATCACGCGGCAGCGTGACAGGAGAGGGGCAATGACTTCAAAGGAGGGATTTTCGGTGGTCGCGCCGATCAGGGTAATCATTCCGCTTTCCACATGGTGAAGAAAAGCATCCTGCTGACTTTTGCTGAAACGGTGGATTTCATCCACAAACACAATGGTTTTTTTTCTTAATATCTGCCTCTGGCGCCGGGCTTCCTCAATAACAGCACGGATTTCTTTGACTCCGGAAAGAACAGCGGAAAAATGGATGAAATGGGATCGGGTTTGTTCAGCAATAATTCCGGCCAGCGTGGTCTTGCCGCATCCTGGCGGTCCCCAGAGGATCATGGAAAAGATTTGATCCGACTCCACAGCATGACGGATCAGGGAACCGGGGCCGGTGACCGCATCCTGCCCCATGAAATCATCCAGACTTCGGGGCCGCATTCTTTCGGCCAGCGGTTTTTCAGAAAAAAAGTCTTTTTCAGACTGACATTCAAACAGATTCATTCAGATTCCGGATTAGTGTGACATAAATCCATAGTCACCCATATTCAATATTTTATATCTCTGCATATTAAACACTTCCCGGTATATTTTCAATCATGGTGGAAAGTTTTTTTCAATTTATCTGAATAAGAGGCAAAATCAGGAATTTACCGTTACATTACCGGTCAAAGTATAGGGACTGCCTGCAAGATTCCATGCTGTGAGTGCATCACTGACAGTATTATCTGCAAAGGAGAGACGGCGGCAGACAGTTTACGGAAGGCATTGAAAAGAAAACGGTTTCCGGTTATGAAAAAAATATTATTAAAAGAGTGCTGACTGAACGCATAGCTCTGAGAGGTATCTGCCGTGTCATGAATGTTTCTCTCACATGTCGTATTTCAGAAATCGCATATGCCGTAGGGGATTTTCATAAGTAGTGCATTGTTTCATCTAAAATTGTAGGTCGGGTTAGCGTGAGCGTAACCCGACACAGTTGCATTATGCCGGATATACCAACAATTTTAAGTGAAATCATGCAGTAATATCTACTGAATTTCTGTATATTTAAAGATATATCCTGTATAGTTCTTTGAAAATTACACCGGACATATGTTGAAATATAAAACCGGTCTCATTATATTCGGTAAAAACTGGAATCCGGTCTGTTACAGGAAATTCAGGTAGTGGGAATCCCCATACTGATTTTTTTAATATATAAATCAATATGTTATTTAGAATCAGTATAAGCAGTATCATGGATGTATGATTTAACATATTGTATTTATTATATATAAATGAAAATCAGTATATTTTAAAAATATAATAATATTAAACAGTTAATATTATTATCAGTATGTGGAGACCCACTACTACATGACCAATTTAGATTTTATGGTATCAATTCCCCTCTTGAG
>CAZHPS010000691.1:0-2640 GCA_964534335.1 uncultured Desulfobacterales bacterium | reverse complement strand
ATTGCAGGATCGGTTGCGTAAAAGCATTGCAGAGGAAAACAATGGAAATCTGAATGAAAAACTGGCTGAATCTCAGCAGAGAATTCTTGCAGATACGGAGCAGAAGATTTCCAATTTATCCGGATTGCAGGATCAGTTGCGTAAAAGCATTGCAGAGGAAACCAATGGAAATCTGAATGAAAAATTTGCAGGATTTCAGCAGAAAATTCTTGCAGACACGGATCATAAAATTTCCAATTTATCCGCATTGCAGGATCAGTTCCGTCAACGGATTGCAAAAGAATTGGAAAAGCGTTTTTTACAGATCGGAAAACAGGAATCTGCCGGACAGGAAAAAGAACGGTTTGAAGCCGCGCTGGCTCCGGTGAAATCCGAACAGAGCGGAATTCGGCAGGATCAGAAATCTCTTTCCCAAAAACTGGATCGCATGGACACGGAGATGCGGCAGATTTCTTTAGCCATCCGGCAGTATGCGGAAAAAGAAATGAAACGCGTTTCCGGCGAAGTTGATACTGCCAAAAAAGAAATATGGGATACGAAAAAGCATCTTGGGTCATTTGCTGAGCAGATCAAAGAAAGACTCAGACTTGACAGTGAAAAACAGATTGTACAGCAGGCTGATTTCCGCAAAAAGATCATTGCAGCCCTGATTGCAAGACTGGGGGAGGATTTACGGAAACTGCAGGATCAGGATGAAATCAATCTGCGTGAATGCAGAGAGGAAATCCGCAGGTCAGACAAAAATCTGCATGAAAATATGGAAAATCTGGAAGCAGGAATCACAGAAAATCTGGACAGAATAAAAGCAGAACAGGAAAAGATTGTTCCCTTTGTCCGGAAAAATATCAGCAGTCTGGCAGAAAGGCAGAAGAATCAGGGAGAAATTCTCAAAGAACTTGGGGAAAGAATCAAATCCATTGAAGATTTTCTGAAAAGCCGGACGCGTAAAGGTTAATACACTCCGATGCAAAAAATCGCTGATCCGGAGGAGTGCAGAAATTAAGCGGAGCGGTTTTTTGCATTCCGGAGGAGTGCAAAAATTAAGCGGAGCGGTTTTTTGCATTCCGGAGGAGTGCAAAAATTAAGCGGAGCGGTTTTTTGCTGAAATGAGGCTGATAATGATAATTAATACTGACCATTATGTTATTGGAAAAAACAGGCACAGATTCTGTGAGGATTATGCAGTTTCCGGACTGGAGCCGGTTCCCTATGTGATTGTATCAGACGGGTGCTCTTCCTCACCGGGTTCGCATATCGGGGCCATGCTTGTGACTTTGGCAGCACGCACGCGGATGCAGGAAATCATAAGGGCCGGGGAAATTTTTGATTATCATGCGTTTGGGAAAAGTGTTATTGAGAAAGCTGCTGCCATATCCCGCTCTTTGTATCTGCCGGACACTGTGCTGGATGCCACTTTGCTGATTGCATGGGTTACGGAAGATTATGTTTCAGTTTTTGTTTACGGAGACGGTTTTGTCATTGCAAAGCGCAATGATGAAACCATGCCCCGAATTGCGGAAATTTCCCTTGAAAGCAATGCGCCTTATTATCTGAGTTATCAGTTGGATGAGAAGAGAAACCGGCAGTACGGAATTGAAATGCAGGGGAAAAAGATTGTTCGCAGTTTGGGACAGGAGTTTGATGAATCCCTTTCCCTTGCCTATGATGCTCCTGTGCAGTACCGATTTTCCATGCAGGAATTTTCCACTGTGCTGATTGCATCAGACGGACTGGTTTCTTTTGCAGGCAGTTCCGGCTCGGTTCCGGCTGTGGAACTGATTCAGGAATTCACGGCGTTCCGGAATTACGCGGGAGAATTCCTTAAAAGACGTGCCAAAAGGGTCATCAGCGGATGTGAAAAAAAATCTGTCATTCAGACAGATGATGTGTCCATAGGGGCTGTTTATGCGTCATTTCCGGAGGCGTGCCAAACTGAAATTTTTTAATAGACCTCTTTCAAAAGTAACTATTGACATTTAAACAGGAAATGATGTAAAAATAAAAAATGGGCAAATATGAGGAAATAAAAGACAGAAGCGGTGAGCATTTCAGACGGCTGACAGGTGTCAGAAAGACGGCATTCCTGAAAATGGCTGAAGCTGTTGTAACGCATGAAAATGAAAGAAAAAAAAATATCCGGCCGTCCGCTGAAATTAAGTTATGGGGATCAGGTTCTGATGACGCTCGAATATAACAGGGAATACAGGACATATAGTGTTTAAGATAATTATTTTGGGTAGGTTGGGGTGAACGGAGTGAACCCCAACTGAATCAGGATATTGGGGTTCACTCCGTTCAATCCAACCTACGTGAAACCCCAAAAGTATTTTCTTAAAGGCTATATTTCCATCCTGGTGCTGATTACGGGATGAGTGAGCCGGACTGCTCCAAACCGGTAAAAAAGACAGAGGATATACCTGTTATATCAGAAAATTTCAGACTGCCTGGGAGAAAAAAGCCGGCAAAGAGCAGCACCGGGATCGAATCTGTACCTGCCGATGCCACTGGGAGTCCGATACAGCGGCCTGAAAAAAGACAGAAATTTTATTATTCAGGTAAAAAAAAAGACATATAAAGACATATCATGAAGACTCAGGCTGCTGTAAATGCAAAAACTCCTGAAATACCGGCATTGAATTT
>CAZHPS010000690.1:0-2647 GCA_964534335.1 uncultured Desulfobacterales bacterium | reverse complement strand
TATGCACCCAACTGCACTGCTCGCGAAGATTTGCCATTTCCAGCAGATAGGGATTGAGACCTGCCTCCTGCATCATGTGCCGGAATGTGGGTTCATGCAGCCGGGGCGAGCAGGAGGCCACCACCACCCGATCCAGTCCCTGTTCTGCAATATCTGCTTTGATTTCAGCCTGTCCCGGTTCTGAGCAGGCATAGGTGATTTCTTTGGAAACCACCACATCCTGGGTATGTCTCACGCTTTCCGCTACTTTGGCGCAGTCCACTGTCTGGCCGATGTTCAGACCGCAGCGGCACACATACACACCAATGCGCGCGGCAGAAGCGTTTTCATTCTTTGCAACTGCTGTTTTTTCCATTTTATAGATACACCTCGTCAAAATCACGCGGCTTTTTCCGTCCGCGTGCTGTAATGAAGAACCATCATCTGTTTTGTCTGCAAAGCACACATGGCATAGGTCTGACCGTCATCATCACTGAATTCCACTTCATACACATGGGGAGCCAGTTGCTCCACAACCGTTCCCACCTGCCCCCGTATCAGTCTGTACTTAGGCAGATTCTCGGTCAGCGCAACAACATCAAGCAATTGTATTTCACTCATAAGATTCCCTGCCTTGTTTCAGAATATAACAACTTGTCAGTCTGGCGAATTTCTCATGCGTGCGAATAATCCATGCACTTCGGACAGTTGCCTTTCCTTTTGCTGTTGCCATAATAAAATCAACGGTATATCTTTTACCATACATATCTTCACAGCCTTCCTCCGCATCATAATTCAGAACAGCTTCCAGCAAAGTTTTTCTCAGCCTGTACGCATCATTTTCAGTCAGTCCCAAAACAGAGAAAAAAAGATGGGCTTTGTGTTTACCCCTTTTATGATAAGGACTCAGGCAATATTCGCTCAGTTTGTCAATATCAACAAAGGCTTGACTGGCATTTGGCAGTTTCATTTTCAGATCTGCCTTTCACACTCGGCAAAGATATAATCCAGAATCCCCATTATTTTCTGCGGATTGTCAATGGAAGCCGGATAGAGATGCTCAGTAAACATATCTCCGCGCAGTTTTCCGAACTGCCACAGTTCACCGGATGTTACAATGCCGTAAATGGTAATATCCTCATCCTTATTCAGAAAGCGGCAGGCAAGCATACACGCAAGGCACTGTCCCCAGCCTTCTGTGAAATTCTCCTTTTTTGCTTCTATTACCGCGAGCAGAGGTTTGCTGAGCAGACTGGAAATCACATCATCCGGAATGTGGGAAAGCAGATAATCCGGCTGGCCTGTCAGTTCACTGTTGCAGAAAACCGGCTGATGTGACCACAGTTGCAGTTTTCTGTACCGTTTCCATGCTTCCCGGAGAAAGGGATAGATAAAAGCTTCGCAACTGAAATATTCGTTATCGTTAAACTGTTTTTTTTCAATAGCGAAATTCAGGTTTTCAATGAACCAGTCCGGGAGTTCCGATATTGCATCCGGCAGAAAATTTTCCCGCCGGATTCTGAGCGGATATTTTTCAATAACCATGCTGATGCTTTTGAATTCACTGAATGCCATAGTATCCTCCCTTCTTTAAAACTTGTTGGAATACTGTTTCACTCCCATTGTATTGTCTGCGCAATCAAAGAGGTCAGATCAGCCATTTCCATTTTCAGTTCTTTGCCCAGAAAAGGATCTTCCATTGCGCACCGCAGATGAATCTGGCATTTGGGACAGGAAGTGATCATCAGGTCGCTGCCTGTGTCATGTGCCTGACGGATGCGCCGCACCTGCAGGGATTTGGTGTATGCATCGCACCCTGTCCAGGCGCAGTTGCCGCAGCAGATCGCTGAATTTCCGCTGTCTTTCATTTCTGTCAACTGCCCTTTTGCCACCCGGTTCAGCAGTTTTCTGGGCAGATCTTTTATTTCCGGTATACGGTTCAGGCGGCAGGAATCCTGATACGTGATTTTCCGTCCTGCATCTTTGAAAGTGACAGCAGCCCTGTCAATTTCCTGTTCCAGAAATTCATAGATATGCCTTACGCGGAAACCCGGTTTTACACCCTGTTTTTCATAATCCACTGCCAGAGTTCTGTAACATTCAGGACACGCGGTGATGACTTCTTCTATCCCCAAATCCTGCATCATTTCCGTATTCAGTTTTGCCAGCCCCAGAAAATTCTCCCGGTCTCCTGACCAGAGCAGATCATGTCCGCAGCACCGTTCCTGGGGCAGCACACGGGGAAATACATCAAAAAAATTGAGCAGCCGCAGGGAATCTGCAATTATGCCGGAGGTGTTCACGCGTGTGTGATGTCTGAAAAACACATCAAAATAAGGCGCGCACCCCCCGAAAAAGAGAATTTTGCTTTGCGGATCGGTTTTCACATTCTCCGGCAGAATATTTGCGCGTTCCGGTTTGAGTTCCCGCGAAGTCATGGCACGCATCAGAGACTGGAAAAATCCGCCGTGTGCCTGATATTCATCCTTTTTTTCATGCGATATGCCGCAGCGTATATCCCGGATGAATTCAGGAAAATTCACATCAGACGGGCACCGTTCATAGCAGAGACCGCAGGTCAGGCAGGCCCATATATCGCTGATTACCTGTTCGTCTTTGAGATTTCCGGCTGCAATGGCACTTACCAGAGTGCGGGGCGAATAGGTTT
>CAZHPS010000689.1:0-2657 GCA_964534335.1 uncultured Desulfobacterales bacterium | reverse complement strand
TCATTGAAAGAAAAAAACAGCAATAAAAAAATCAACGGCGTAACATCAGTTATGAGAACAGAAATAACCAAAATCAGCAAAAAAAGATTTGTCCGCTTTGGAACAGATTGACAGGGAGCGTATTCTCAGAACCATCCTCAATTTTCAGGAACATCCGGAAAGAGCAGATATAAAGAAACTCAAAGGAAAGCCTGTGAGATGGCGTCTCAGATCGGGGGATTTCTGAATCATTCTGGAAATGAATCCGTCTGAAGATATTGTTTATGTTTTGAGAATCAGACACAGGAAAGAGGTTTACAGATAAGTGGGAGTCCCGGAGGATTCGCACTCGTTCCCACGCTTTGAGCGGGAATGCAGTTTCGTAGGTCGGATTAGCGTCAGCGTAATCCGACACATTATCTGAACCGGGATTCACATGATTAAAGGCTTTGCAGGATTGTCTGAACTGTGATTTGTCTGATTTCTCTGATTATTTGTGCATTAATCAGAGAAATCAGTTTCGTAGGTCGGATTAGCGTCAGCGTAATCCGACACGGTGATCCTGATAATACAAAAACCAAATTGGTTATGTACTACTGCTGCTTTCAGGGAGGAAACACTGAATACATCTTTGACAGAAAACAAAAAAACCATGACCTATGGCCGTCAGCTTCGTCCCATTGTACTGGCTCTGCTGATTGCCACTGCGCCTCATGTGAACAACCTGCATATGTGGGTCATATTCTGGTGTCTGGGACTGTGGGGATTTATCTGGCGTGCCTCCGGAAAAGGGCAGAGGGTGATAAACAGATTTTTCATGCCTTTTCTTGCCATTGCCGGATTCGGTGCAGCAATGATCTCATTCGGGGGCGCACTGAACACAGACACCTATGTGGCCCTTCTTTCTGTAATGGCAGGACTCAAACCTTTGGAATCCCGTTCTTACCGGGATTATATGATCAGCATATTTCTGGCCTGGTTCATGGTCATCACCAACCTGTTTTACAGTGATGAACTGGGAATGACCCTTTACATGTTCGGCTCTGTGCTGTTTACCACTGCTGTTCTGATTCATCTGCAGCATCCTGCCGGTTCCGTAAAACAGAATTTCCGCATGGCTGCTGTCATCATGGTGCAGGCCCTGCCGGTGATGCTCATTCTTTTTTTCCTTTTTCCCCGCATACAGGGAAATATCATGGGAATCGCGCAGCGCACAGGCAGATCCGGTTTTTCGGAAAAAATGTCGCCCGGACGCTTATCCTCTTTGGCCCAAAATGATGCCATCGCGTTCCGGGTTACATTTGACGGCCCGGTGCCGCGTCCGGATCTGCTTTACTGGCGGGGCATTGTGTTTATGAATTTTGATGGCCGGGAATGGACAAAAGGGGTGAGACTTCCGGCAGATATTTCGCCGCTCAGATCTGAAAATCCGGTCACTTACACCCTTACCCTTGAACCGCACAATGACCGATGGCTCTTTGCACTGGATCTGCCATCTGCCAGACCTCCGGGCGGATATATGCTGGCAGATTTCACTCTGATGGCCTACCGTCCTGTGGGGGAGCGGAAACTTTACAAAATGACATCCTATACTTCCTATGAAACCGGCCCCATTGCAAAATGGGAAAAACGGGCTACCCTTCTCCCTCCGGGAAGCAATCCCCGGTCTGCTGCGCTGGCCCGAACCTGGGCAGAATCCGGTATGTCACATGAAGAGATTGCAGAAACCGCGCTCCGTCATTTCAGTGAAAATGGATTTGTTTACACTCTGGAACCCCCGCTGCTGGGGACAAATTCTGTGGATGATTTTCTTTTTGAAACCCGCAAAGGATACTGTGAGCATTATGCTTCAGCCTTTGTCTTTCTCATGCGTGCTGCGGGCATACCTGCCCGTGTGGTGGGCGGATATCAGGGTGGAGAATTCAATCCCTACGGTGGGTATCTGATTGTCCGTCAGGCCCATGCCCATGCATGGGCAGAAATCTGGCTGGAGGGAAAAGGATGGACAAGAACCGATCCCACAGCAGCAGTCGCGCCGGAAAGAGTGCAGGGCAGTCTGGAGGATGTGCTTGGTGCCAATGATTTCTTTACCTTTTCCAAAACCGGGTGGCTGGGAAGCATTCTCAGCAATATGGGATTTGGCTGGGATATGGTGAATGCCTACTGGAATATGTGGTTTATGACCTATTCGCTTCAGGATCAGACCGGAATACTCGCAAAACTGGGCATACGGACGGATTCATGGAAATGGATTGTCAAAACAGTACTGCTGGCTGTGGGGCTTATCGCTTTTACTGTGTTTCTGTTTTCTGTCCGTATGTGGCATAAATCAGCGAAAACAAAAGACCCTGTTAGCGCTGTGTATGACAGATTCTGCAGAAAACTGGAAAAAAAAGGCATTCCGAGGATGCCGGAAACAGGGCCTTTGGATTATGCAGATGCAGTGATTTCGGCAATGCCGGAGAGAAAAGCAGAAATTTCTGAAATTACGGATCTCTATATTCAGATACGCTATGGAGCAGGAGGGGACAGGAAAATGATAAAAACCTTTGCTTCACGGGTACGTGCGTTCCGTCCCTGAAAAAACATTTCCCGGAGTGCAGAATAAGTACTCAACCGAAAGTTTGGTATTGTCCCTCGTTTGACTTGATGAGGGTGTGAATTTTTGAAAAATTTGA
>CAZHPS010000688.1:0-2668 GCA_964534335.1 uncultured Desulfobacterales bacterium | reverse complement strand
GTGCGGAATTCAGATCTGAATCTGAACCTCTGCAAATGTTTCAGGTACTGGTATATTTTAAGAAATCACCTGAAAGCAGAAATTTAAATCATGATCGCTTCAATTGTCAGAAATATTGTGATGGAAAAAAGACTGCCGGGGCAGCTTGTTGTCCAGATTACAGACAGATGCAATGCCCGCTGTCCCCAGTGCGGAATGCGGGTGACAGAGAAATTTCCCCGTTCTGTTTTATCTGCGGATGAAATCAGGAAAATCATTGACAGTGCAGCAGAAAAGGGTTTTCAGGCCATTTCCTTTACCGGCGGGGAACCCATGCTCATGGCCGATGAACTGGCAGAAATGATCCGCCATGCCGGACAGGCCGGTATTCCTTACATCCGTACAGGAACCAACGGTTTTTTCTTTGCCGGAAGCCATGAAAGCGGGTTTGAAAAAAAAATCAGCCGCATCGCGGAAAAACTGTCACAGACCTCTTTGCGCAATTTCTGGATCAGTATTGATTCCACTCTGCCTGATGTGCATGAACAGATGCGGGGATTTCCGGGCCTGATTTCCGGCATCCGAAAGGCTCTGCCCATTTTTCACGAACATGGCATCTGGCCTTCAGCCAATCTGGGCATCAACCGCAATCTTACGGAAAAAACCATGAATGTTCTGCCACCGGATGCAGAGGGATATGAAAATTTCCTGTGCGCGTTTTATGAAAATTTCCGTGAGGCATTCCGATCTTTTTACCGCTTTGCTGCGGATCTGGGATTCACCATTGTCAACAGTTGCTATCCCATGAGTTTTTCCGCTTCTGATTCGGAAAGTCTGCAGGCCGTGTATGCTGCCGGTTCTGATGACAGTGTGGTAAAATTTCCGGCTGCGGAAAAAATGCTGCTGTTTCAGGCTTTGTCAGACACAATACCCGAATTCCGATCCCAAATCCGCATCTTTTCCCCCAGAACATCTTTATATGCCCTGATCCGGCAATATGAAAAGCACTGTGACAGAGAATCTCTTTCCCTGATGGAAAAACATTTGCGCTTTTCCGGAAAAAAACTGCAGGAAAACAATGGAAATCCGGGCGGGAAAAAACAGGTCTTTTCTCCTTATCCATGCCGGGGCGGGCTGGATTTTTTTTATATCAGTGCCGGGGATGGCAATACCTATCCCTGCGGATACCGGGGCGATGAGAATCTGGGGAAATTCCAGTACATGAAACCGGCAAAAAATCAGTCTGCATGCCTGCGCTGTGACTGGGAATGTTTCCGCGATCCCTCGGAACTGGCAGGCCCTGTTTTGCAGGCACTTTCCGATCCCCTTGGACTGATGCGGAAAATCAGAAATGATCCCCAATATCTGCGCGTGTGGATCAAAGATATGGCCTATTACAAAGCCTGTGATTTTTTTGACGGACGCAGGCCCCCGGATTACCGAAAACTGGCCCGGTTCAGAAAAAAAACCATAACCCGGCATGAGACATAACCATAAGGAATATAAATTAAGCAGGGACTGTTTTTCTGCCAAAAAGTCACAAAGACGCAAAGTTTCACGAAGCCTGCGGAAAGAAACAGTCATTCGGTCTGGGCTTATGTCGAATGCAGTTCATTCGGTTCCCTGTATCATACCGGCAAAAACCGGTATCTTGATCAATGTATACCGATACTTAAAACATTTTGGCAATTCTGCCGGGCGGATTTTAACCGCAGAGTCACACAGAGTTTCCGCAGAGTCACACAGAGTTTTTCTGTGCGGAATTCAGATCTGAATCTGAACCTCTGCAAATGTTTCAAGTACTGGTATACATTTTCTGATTCCGACTTTACCGGAAATCACAGGCGTTTTAAACAGCCATCTGTAATACCGAATCGCCAATGAAGACATGCTTTTAAAAATAGCAATTTTCTGTAATTAAACAGAAAAATTTTTTTTATTGTATAAATTCAATAGCGATTTGGTATAATATGAAATCTGTGAAGCAATTGCCTGTTAATCTTCGTGAAACTTTGTGTCTTTGTGTCTTCGTGGCCGTAACACAGTCGGGATAGAGTTTTTTTGTGGAATTTTTCAGATTTCATATAAAAACAGGATTCTGAAAGGATGAAGGAATGGAAAATCAGAAACATTATGTGATTGACACCAATGTGCTTCTGGAAGATCCTGCCGCGCTGTTCAAACTGCGCAACGGCAATGAAAACCGCATCTACATTCCCTACCATGTGCTGCTGGAACTGGGCAAATTCAAAAAAAATCCCAGACTGGGGCCTGTTGTCTCACAGGTTATTGAAAATCTTTCGGATCATCCGGATCAGTTCCGGATTCTGGAACCCGCAGGCATTGCCGAGCCATTTTCCCAACTGGTGGATCATTTCATTCTGGATGAAATCCGCAAAAGCGGGCTGGAAAAACCCATTCTGGTCACCAATGACAGTTTTTTCCGTCTGCAGGCTGATTTGCAGGGAATCAAAAGCGAAATTTACAAAGAATCCATTCCTTTCAAATCTGACGCGGAACATTACACCGGATTTGTCGCGAATCGCGACGCGGTCATTCCCAACTGCTTTCTGTGGGGAGAACAGGGAAAACCTGTGTTTTTCGGAAAAAACGGTGAAAAAATCATTGATTACCAGCATAAAATGTGGAGTGTCACGCCCAGGAATGTGTATCAGAATCTGGCTATGGA
>CAZHPS010000687.1:0-2671 GCA_964534335.1 uncultured Desulfobacterales bacterium | reverse complement strand
CTTGAGAGGGGCAGGGGTGTGTCCGGAATTGCAGACACCCAAAACACACCCCCTGCCCCCTCTCAAGAGGGGATTGTATAAAAACTAAATTGGTCATGCACTGCTTTCTTTACTTCATCACCGGAGGTTTTACCGATGCAGGAAGCCCTGAAAAAAAGATTAAAAGCATTTGCGCAAAGCACACAAAACATCAGCGTCCTGACCGGCGCGGGAATCTCTGCTGAAAGCGGGATTCCCACTTTCCGGGGCCCTGAAGGTTACTGGACAGTCGGTTCCAGAGAATACCATCCCCAGGAAATGGCGACCCGGCATATGTTTGGACTTCAGCCTGATGAGGTCTGGAAATGGTATCTGTACCGCTTCAATGTCTGCACTGCTGCATCGCCCAACGCGGGGCATTACGCGCTTGCAGAAATGGAGAAAATCTTTGGGGATCGTTTCACCCTGATTACTCAGAATGTAGACGGTCTCCATCTCCGGGCAGGAAACAGTTTGCAAAGAACATACCAGATTCATGGCAATATTGCGTATATGCGCTGCACTGCAGAATGTTCCTCCACGCTGTGGCCTGTGCCGGAGGCATTCAAAGGCCGTGCCAAATCCGCTGATCTCAGCAATGCAGAACGCAGACTTCTCACCTGCCCGGACTGCGGCTCCCGCACACGGCCCCATGTTCTCTGGTTTGATGAAGTCTATAACGAGCATTTTTTCAAATTTGAAAGCACTCTGCGCTCTGCGGAAAAAACCGATCTGCTTATTATTGTCGGCACTTCCGGAGCCACCAATCTGCCCAACCAGGTGGTCGGAGAAGTCGGCAGACACGGCGGCCTGATTGTGGACATCAATATTGAAGAAAACCCTTTTTCCCGGTATGCCCTGCAATCCGGGGGATTCTTCCTGCAACAGCCCGGAGGCACGGCACTGCCTGCCATAATGGATATATTCAGGGAATAGGGTACAGGGTACAGGGGCGGGGACTTTATGGACAGGGTGGACACAATTGTTCATGAACTCTAATCCTGAGACCCCTAATCCCTAATCCCCTAATCCCCTAATCCCTATCCTCTGTAATCCCTATTCGTTCTTTGCCAGCAGTTCAAAAACATCTGCTGCTGCGCGCACGGTTTCATCAATGTCCTCTTG
Source organism: uncultured Desulfobacterales bacterium (assembly GCA_964534335.1). Lineage (GTDB taxonomy): Bacteria > Desulfobacterota > Desulfobacteria > Desulfobacterales > Desulfococcaceae > JAABRU01. Next base: position 1,528 of record CAZHPS010000687.1, on the reverse strand, counting down.
GGAATGTGCGGCAGAGACAAACAAAGCCTCAAACTGGGACGGAGCAAGATAAATGCCTCTTTCCCGCATGGCGATATAAAACCTGGCAAATCTCTTTGTATCTGATGTTTTGGCATCCTGAAAATTCTTCACGGTTTTGTCTGTGAAGAACATGCTCAGCATGGAACCCACACGGGTGAATGCTGCCCTGACACCCCTTACCAGAGCCGCTCCCTGCAATCCCACAGCCAGACGGTTGGATTTTTCCTCCAGCCTTTGATAAAATCCCGGTTCTTTCAGTTCTTTGAGTGTTGCCACTCCGCCTGCGGTTGCCAAAGGATTTCCGGACAGAGTTCCGGCCTGATACATGCCCCCCTGGGGAGCAACATTTTCCATAATATCTTTGCGTCCGCCATAGGCTCCCACCGGCAGACCGCCCCCGATGATTTTTCCCAGACAGGTAATATCCGGCATAATGCTGTAAAGTTCCTGCGCACCGCCGTATGCCACACGGAAACCGGTCATGACCTCGTCAAAAATAAGCAATGCCCCGTGCTTTTGGGTTTCAGAACGCAGGGTTTCCAGAAAACCCGGCTCCGGAGGCACACAACCCATATTTCCGGCAACCGGTTCCACGATAATGCACGCGATTTTATCTCCCTTTTGATTCATAAGGGATTTGACGGCTTCCGGATCGTTATAGGGAAGGGAAATGGTATGCTCCACAAAGCATTTGGGAATACCGGGACTTCCGGGAATTCCCAAAGTTGCCACACCTGATCCTGCCTCCACCAGCAGGGAATCTGCATGACCATGATAGCATCCGTCAAATTTGACAATGGTATCCCGGCCTGTGTATGCCCGTGCCAGACGGATTGCACTCATGGTTGCCTCTGTGCCGGAATTGACCAGCCGCACCATTTCCACAGAGGGAACAGCCTCAATAATCATTTCAGCCAGCCGCACTTCCATGACCGTTGGTGCTCCGAAACTGGTTCCCTGTGTCAGCACATGCTCCAGCAGCCGGATGACCTGTTTATGCCGGTGTCCCAGAATCATGGGTCCCCATGATCCCACATAGTCAATATACATATTGCCGTCAGCATCCACAATTCTGCTTCCCTGGGCATGATCAATAAACAGGGGTTCCGCGCCTACAGATTTGCAGGCCCGAACCGGACTGTTTACGCCTCCGGGAATCAGTTGAACGGCTTCTTCAAAAAGTTTACGGGAATATTCTGTTTTCATGCTGTCCTCATTTTTTTTATGATTTTTTCATATCCTGTGCCTCAGCATTTCTTCCTTACAACCAATAGCATTATATTTCAATACCTGAATTGACAATCTTTCTGTTCTCCGGCAGAGAATGCCTGCCATCTGAACCTTTGGATTCCTGTTTTTATGATAAAAAACAGGTTTTTCATCAGTGATGTGCGCTTCGTTTTTTTGGATAGCGGGTCAAACCGGCTGATAATGTCATCCCTTCCGGGACTGATCCGGAGGAGTGCAGAAATTAAGCGGAGCGGTTTTCTGCTTTCCCACATTTGCT
>CAZHPS010000686.1:0-2698 GCA_964534335.1 uncultured Desulfobacterales bacterium | reverse complement strand
AGGAGTGCAGAAATTAAGCGGAGCGGTTTTTTGCACACAAATCCGGAGGAGTGCAGAAATCAGGCGGAGCGGTTTTTTGCACACAAATCCGGAGGAGTGCAGAAATTAAGCGGAGCGGTTTTTTGCACACAAATCCGGAGGAGTGCAAAAATTAAGCGGAGCGGTTTTTTGCACAAGCAATCCGGAGGAGTGCAGAAATTAAGCGGAGCGGTTTTTTGCACAAGCGGAACCGGGGAAAAACTGACAATAAATATTGTATCAAATCAATGGAAAAATTGGTAGAAGACAGGAAATGCCTGAAATATCCCAAAGAAAACCCATGCCGGATTTCTGCATCCCAAAGAGGAAAAAGTTTTTCTTTTCCATCAAGTTTGTCACTACCAGAATCGGATTCTGGTTTAATGTGCCTGTTCTGAAATACGGGGAAAAAGGTTCGGTTATTGACAACAATGTCTGTACCTTCGGACAAATAAAGTGTTATAATATTTCAACTTTGGTTTTTTTGTGGCACAGAAACTGCCTGCCGTCAGGAACATCTTTTTCCGGCCTGTCCGAAGGGTTTTTCAGGTCAGAAAGGATGATTTTTTTCCGTCCGTACCCGCACTGCAAAAATCATGCCCAAAAAACCAAAGTTGAAACATTATATACTGATCCAATTTTGGTTTTCTTTGGCACGGAAATTGCCTATGCGCCCAAACAGTTTTTTTCAGCCCGTCTGCGGGGTTTTTCAGGCCAAAAACGGATGTTTTTTCACTTTCAGCACGTCAGGCAAAAATCATGCCAAAGAAAACCAAAATTGGATCAGTATAGTAGAATAAATGATCTGCATATGAATATACGGACGGAAATTTTCTGCCTTGATTTTTTTGTATCCCCCGGTCTTTGCATGACCGGGGGATTTGCACAGAATTATGTATTCTGCACAGCCGGATGCCTCCCGGATTTTCTCCTGATTCCGGCCAGGCCGATCAGACCTGTGCCGAGGAGAATCATGGTTGCAGGTTCAGGCGTGGGGGTTGCCAGAAATCCGCGTGTTTCACCGTTGTAAAATCCCACACCGACAATATAGCCCAGATCATTGATGTCTGATGCCCATGCAAGCTGCCAGCCGGAGTCAGGGGCGACGTAATCATTGAGGTTAATCATGCCGATTTCTCTGTCCCAGTAAAATGCGCTGCTGTCTGAAAACATATATATATCATTAAATGAAGAACCTACAGCCTGACCGGATTCATTGATGGCCCAGGCAGATGACTGTGCGTATCCTTCCAATCCGCCAATATCGGTAATCATGCTGTTTTCCCACAAAGCCGCATGAGACAGACCATCAGCAGTTTGGGCTTCTCCTGCAATCTGTCCCCTGTTGTTGATGTCCCATGCTAAACTCCAATATCCACCAAGTGTGTTTAATTCCGTCAATATCCCGTTTTCCCACAGAAATGCAGTACGAAGTTCATCCAATAATACTGTTGTCTGTCCGAAATCATTTACAGATGTTGCCATTGCCAGTGAAGAAGAATAAGGTGCAATTGGTATAACATCTGAATTCTCCCACAGAAAAGCATGAAGATACTGTCCCTGAACGATTTGAAAACCCGCAATCTGATTTAAATCATTTATATCGAATACTTGTGTATACATCTGATAATAAGAAGAATCGGCTCCAAAAGGATATTTATTGACATACCTCTTCATCCCGTTTTCCCAGACAAAAATGCCTTCTGCATCATGGCCCGCCAATGCTCCGTTGTCATTGATGCCTCCGATATTGGCATTGCCCAGGTCTGTTATTTTGCCGTTTTCCCAAAGAAAAGCACCTTCCGGAGAATGACCGGCAATTTGGTTATTATTATTGATTTTGTAACTGATCCAAGGAGTTCCAACAAAAGAACCGAAATTGGGGGAACTGAAAAATCCGAGGTCTGTTATGCTGTACTGAAGTGCATATGAGGGAAATGCTCCGAAAAACAGGAAGGCCAAAATGCCTGCAATTGTAATAAAATGTCTTTTCATTTCTGTCTCCTTTATGTTTTTGAGCCTGCCGTTACCGGCAGGCTGTTTGTAAAAATTGTGAATTAAGCCGTTTTCAACTGACGATCTCTGAACTTTCTTTTCATACATCCGATTCCGGTAAGACCGAATCCAAGAAGAAGCATGGTTGCGGGTTCAGGTACAGGATTAACCGTAACATCAGCCGTGTTTTCAAAGGTTGCTGCAAGTGAGTTGCCAAAGGCATCGCTGAGCATCGCATTGGAAAAACCGAATGTGCCTGTTCCATTATCGGTTCCGGTAAAGTACAGAGTTGCCAGTTTGAAAGAATCGGCCTGAAAATCCAGATCCCAAAGCCAGGAAAGTTCGGTAAGAGATACAGTTCCTGTTCCCGAATCTCCCAGGCTCCAGTCTTCGGCTTCGCCTGCTGCAATGTTTCCGAGTCCGTCTCCGAGAACATAATAGTCAAAGTCAAATACACCGGTATTGTAAGTGACACCGAGATCAAAGGCTCCGAGATCGTCATTTCCAAGTCCGGACACAAGAAGTTCAATTCCTGCGGTTCCTCCGGTTTCAATCTGGGGAGTCAAAGCATTGAGGGACAGAGACACAGCCCATGCCTGCGTGAGGGTGAAGGTGCAGAGGCCGAGTACAATAAGTGCTTGTAACAAAATAACCTGGTCATTTTTGTGGTGATATTTTATAATTC
>CAZHPS010000685.1:0-2708 GCA_964534335.1 uncultured Desulfobacterales bacterium | reverse complement strand
GGAGGAGTGCAAAAATTAAGCGGAGCGGTTTTTTGCACCTGCTGTTCACAAAGAACAAAAATTAAGGAAAATACTATAATATTTCTGAACCCTTCAGGAGGAAGTCCCTTGAGTATAAAATTCAAACTGCTTGTCAATTCTCTTATTGCCATGCTCTGTGTATTCTGTGTCGGGGCAAGCGGCTTTTTTTTCATCAGCCGTGTGACAAATATGTCTTTGTCCATTGTTAAGGATCAGGCATTCCCCCTTGTAAAACTGATGGAGGCCGAACAGGGGGCCTGGGAAGTATTTCTTAAAATCAGCGTTCATATCGGAATGACTGACCCTGAGGCCATGAACAGACTGGAACAGGAAATCGATCAGTTCAGTCCCGCGGTGAAAGCAAAAGTTTTGGACAATGACAAAGACACTGCCCGGAATGCCAATATTCAAAACTTTGAAAAGGAGTGGGATAATTTTCTTCTGACTGGCAGACGGATACTGGAAGCCAGTCATGGATATGCCAAAGAACAGGCCATGTCCCAGATGTCCGGTGAGGGAAAAGCTGCATTTGACCGTGTACTGTCTTCTGTCCGTCTGATAGAGGAAGATTATAAAAAAGGGATGTCAGTGCTTTATGAGCAGGCAAAAATGATCCGGAAACAGTCTGCAATGATTCTGATTTTTCTGGCTGTTGCAGCGATCATTGTCACACTGGCTGTAAGCGCACTGATTTCCGGTTCCATCACAAAACCGGTAAACCGGATTGTTGAAAAACTCTCAGATGCCAGCATTCATTCCAGACAGGTCTCGGCTCAGACCTCTTTATCCGGAAAAGAACTGGCAGAAACAGTTTCAAGGCAGGCAGCCGCGATTCAGGAAACCTCGTCTTCCATTGAACAGATGTCTGCCATGACCCGGAAAAATTCGGACAATGCCGCAGCAGCGGAACGCATCACCAAAGAGGTTCAAAAAACTGCCGGGCGTGTTGGGCAGGCCATGAGCAGTCTGACCCATTCCATGAAAGATATTTCCGAAACCGGCAAACAGACACTGGGCATTGTAAAGAACATTGATGAAATTGCATTTCAGACCAATCTCCTGGCACTGAATGCTGCTGTTGAGGCAGCCCGGGCCGGTGAAGCCGGGGCAGGATTTGCTGTGGTTGCAGAGGAAGTGCGAAATCTTGCCATGCGGGCATCCGAAGCTGCAAAAAATACCAATTCCCTGATTGAAACTGTTGTCAAAAAGATCAAAGAGGGAGCGCATCTGACAGAAAAAACCAATACGGATTTTTCCGAAGTGATAAGCAGTTCCTCAGACGCCGGCAATCTGGTCAGCGAGATAGCACAGGCCTCTGCTGAACAGTATCAGGGAATTGACAATATCAGCAGGGCAATCAGTGATATGGAAAAAATCATCCAGAACAATGCCGCCAATGCTGAAGAAACCGCTTCCATTGCAGAAGAAATGTCGAATCAGTCCGGACAGATCAGCGAACTTGTGAATCAGTTGACCTCTCTTGTCAGGGGAAATCGCGGTTTGGACATGAAAAAGGAAAGAGAAAACGGAAAAAATGGGAAAATCTGATCTGAAAACCTATCTTGCGCACCAGAGGGAAAAGATAGACAATGCCCTGAACCAAATGCTGCCGGAAAATCCGGACCGGCTTGTCTCTGCCATGCGCCATTCCCTCATGGCCGGAGGCAAAAGACTGCGGCCTGTGTTGTGTCTGGCTGCGGCAGAGGCTGTGGGCGGAATTCCTGAAACCGCCATGACTGCGGCCTGCGCTTTGGAAATGATTCATACCTATTCCCTGATTCATGATGATCTTCCGGCTATGGACAATGACGAACTGCGCCGGGGAAAACCCACCTGCCATATGGCCTTTGACGAGGCCACAGCCATTCTGGCAGGAGATGCGCTGCTGACTTTGGCCTTTGACATTCTTTCTGCCGGGAAGGAACTGACAGGAGATCAGGCCATCCGCTATCTTCGGGTGATAAACATGATTTCCCGTGCTGCCGGTCACAGGGGAATGGTGGAAGGCCAGATGCAGGATATGGCCGCAGAAAACACAGTGCTGAACAGGGAACAGCTTGAAACGCTGCATTCCCTGAAAACCGGAGCACTGATCGAAGCATCTGTACTGTGCGGGGCAGTGCTGGGCGGAGGAAGTCCGGAGCAGACAGACAGGCTGGGAATTTATGCCAAAAATATCGGTCTGGCCTTTCAGGTCACCGATGACATACTGAATGTGGAAGGGGACCCGGACATCATGGGCAAGGCCGCAGGCACGGATCAGAACCGCAGCAAAAGCACGTATCCCTCTCTTATGGGACTGGAAGCTTCCCGCATTTTTGCCGGGGAACTGGTGTTGGGCGCAGTTTCCGCCCTGGAAGGTTTTGACTGGAAATCCGAATCTTTGCGGGCCATTGCCGCTTATATTCTCCAAAGAAAACGCTAGTATCTGATGATCCGGCACATCCGGGAAAAATCAGGAAACAGGGATATTGCCTGCGGCAGAGTATTGACATAACAGGTTCTTTTCTCCATTTTTCTTGACACCGGACACATTTGATATTATTCTGTTCATTCATGTTTTTCCTGTTCCCGGATTATGGAACAGGTGTTTTGCGGATTATCAAGTGTATAAAATCACTGTATAAGCGAGAGTGGCGGAACTGGCAGACGCACCGGACTTAGGATCCGGCTCCGGCGACGGAATG
>CAZHPS010000684.1:0-2708 GCA_964534335.1 uncultured Desulfobacterales bacterium | reverse complement strand
AGATTTCATATGCAAAATTTATGCCAAAGAAAACCAAAATTGGATCAGTATACTTGGGAAAATTTAAAGATGGATATTACACAGACTCAAATCCAAGTACTCAAGGTTACGATTTCTGGTGTAACGGCATTTATGCAAAATTTGACAGTGACGAAAACGGAAGCCATGAAATAATATTCAAAGTGAGAGATAAAAAACTCGTATATGTGGGAATATTGGGAGCATATAATATTTTTACATGTGCATCTGATAATTACAAAATGCTGATAGGCAAAACAGTAGACAATTTCATAGAAATGTGTACCCCACAGGAGACTGACGGGAAATCATCAGATTTAAAAGCAATAAAAGATGGAAAGGGAAATACCACGTATCAATGGACTGATGAAAAAGGAAAACTTCACAATGTAACTATAGAAGATGAGGATCCGAAAAAATAAAAAGTGTAAATAAGCAGTATGGACATATCCCAAAACCCTTTTTCTTAAAAGGGAAGGTTCAGGCAGCGATATCCAGATAATCTGCGTGGGAAAAAGGAACAGGTATCTGAAGTCCCTCCTGCATCAGTCCCTCAATATGAAACTCCAGGGCCTCCTTTATCAGATGCTCCGTCTCCTCCCTGGTGAAACCCGCAGCCGCACACCCCGGAACATCAGGGGAATACGCAGAGTAACCTGTCTCTGTCTTTTCATAAATCACAAGATATTTCATATTTTCACCCCTGACTGTTTCCTGATATTGTGAAGAGTGCCGGGAGCCATATCTGCATTCGGACTGCCTGCGACTGTCACCACTTCATCATGATCATCATGACGGAACTGCCTGTGACTGCCCCTTGTCCGGATAATATACCAGCCGGCCTTTTCCAGTTTTTTTATAACATCTCTTACTTTCATGGGCGGAACCTAATCACAGCATTCCGGAAATGTCAAGAATTTTGACTTGACACAAATCAGGAAATTACCCTATTCTTTTCCTGCCGCACCTGAACAGACCCGGAAAGGAGCCCATGAGACTCTTTAAACGGGGAAAATCTTATTATACTGATCCAATTTTGGTTTTCTTTGGCACGGAAATTGCGTATGCGCCAAAACAGTTTTTTTCAGCCCTTCTGCGGGGTTTTTCAGGCCCAAAACGGATGATTTTTCATTTTCAGCCCGTCAGGCAAAAATCATGCCAGATAAAACCAAAATTGTTTCAGTATACATAGAATTCACCAAGTATGAAAAGCGAAGCCTGAGAACCGGAAACCGGGAAGAGGCGGAACAGCTTTTCCGCGCTGCCCGGAAGGAATATCTCAGAGGCAGAATATCAAAGCCGGAAACAGGTACAATATCCCTTAAGGACTATTATCAGAAATTCCGGGATGCAAAGCCCGGAATAGCGCAAACAACCGCTGACAAATATGATCTGTCCGTGAAACTCCTTGCACAGATCACAGGATGGAACGCCCCGATCCGCGACCTGGACAAAAACGCCCTGAACAGATTCAAGTCCGAATGCCTGGACAGGGGATGCCGTCCCGTCACAGTCAACAGCTACCTGAGACACATCCGCACTGTACTGAACATGGCACATGAGGATGGAGTTATGGAAAGGCACATCCGGATAAGAATGATCCCGGAGGGTAAGAGACTGCCGAAAATCCTGTCCAAATCCGAAAGGGAAAAAATCTGCGGATACGCACTCAGTCATGATCCGGAAATGTTCCGGATCATCATCTTTGCCCTGAACACCGGAGCCAGACGCAGTGAAATAAGAAATCTTGCCTGGGAGGATACAGGGGCGGATCATATCAGGATCATCGGCAAGGGAAACCGGGAACGGATAATACCCCTTATTCCGGCAGCAAAAGAGGCAATGGGAGAGCCGGCTGAATCAGGACCGGTTTTTATGCAGTGTCATCCGGACGGATACACACACAGAATTCAGGACATCTACCGCGCCTGCGGAATATCCGGACGGAATTTTCACTCTCTCAGGCACTCCGCAGCAACAGCCATGCTGGAAAGCGGTATACCGGTCGCGGTAATTCAGAAAATTCTTGGACACGCGGACATCAAAACCACCCTGATCTACGCGGATGTGGTAGACTCTCTCGTCGCGGAGGAAATGCGGAAACTGCGTTTCTGACGCCCAAAAAACGTACAATTTACGAACAGTAGACGAACACCGGTATGTAAACGCCTGAATATATTATGCACAGCGGATTACTACGAATCACTCGGCGATTATGCGAAGACAGAATCCTTATACAAAAAGGCTCTACAGATTACAGAAAAAACTCTGGGACCGGAACATCCCGCTATGGCAACACGTCTGAATAATCTGTCCGGAATTTATAGTACACTCGGTGATTACGCAAAGTCAGAAACCTTATATAAAAGGGCTTTGCAGATAACAGAAAAATACATGGGGCCTGAACATTCTCAAACGGCAACCACGCTGAACAATCTGGCCGGTCTTTACCATTCACTCGGCGATTACGCAAAGGCAGAATCCGTATTCAAAAAGGCTTTACAGATTACAGAAAAAACTTTGGGGCCGGAACATCCGGATACGGCAACAAGCCTGAACAATCTGGCTGAACTTTACAACTCACTCGGCGACTATGCAAAGGCGGAATCCTTATTCAAAAGGGCTTTGCAGATATTTGAAAAAGTACTTGGGCCGGAACATCCGGATACGGCAACAAGCCTGAACAATCT
>CAZHPS010000683.1:0-2712 GCA_964534335.1 uncultured Desulfobacterales bacterium | reverse complement strand
CTGCGGTTAAAATCCGCCCGGCAGAAGTATAAAAATGTTTTAAGTATCGGTATATATTATAATGATATTTCAAAAATAAGGAGAAAAACAATGGGTACAGTCAGAATCTTCCGGAAAAACAGAAATCTGGAACTGGTTTCCAAACTGATGAACAGTGTGGCAGTCAAATATGGCTGCCGGGTGAAATACAATACAGAAAAAGGTGTGCTGAATTTTTTCGGGGATGAGGCATGCAAACGGTTTATTGCAGAAGAAACCATGAACCTTTTTGCAAAAGCGGCCTGAATATTGTGATCAGCCGATGATTTCCTGTAAAACCGGTTCGGATTTGATTCTGTCCAGATCTGCCAGCCGGTCTTCCAGTTCGGAGATACTGCTGAAAGAAAGCTGGAAAATATAAACATTGCCCTCAAAGTCTTTGGGCGGAATCAGCCGGAGGTTCTCCCCCAGACGCATTTCTTTCACGCACTGCCCGTATCTTTCCTCAGCCTCTGTAATAGCCGGAAACCGCCACTTTTTCAGATAATAACGGATATTCCTGGCTTTCATGCCGCGATCAGCATCCTTATCTGCAAGGATTTCCTGCAAATCTTTTTCTCTCAGTATATCCATGACTGCCAGATCATCACGGGCTGCAATCTCTGTAAGCAGTTGCATAATTTCCCTCTGTTTGCTCAGACTTAACCGCAAATCAGAAAAAAGAGAGGCCAGCGTGCTTCCGCTTTCTGCATCAAGTTCTGCCAGTTCCAGTGCCATAACCGGAGAAATGCTTTCGGTCAAAATACCCTGCTGAATAATCGAAGCCAAATCGCATAATGGCAGGAGTTTCCGGATGATAGCGGGATTTCCGGGCAGTCCAATTTCTGCCGCAGATTCTGCCAGTTGATTTGGCTCTGAAAAATAATCTTGGAGCAACCGCAGCGAGCGGGATATTTCAATGGGATTGAGTTCTCTCTGAAACGCGTTTTCTGCAATTGCATAACGGACACATTCCAGATGCGGCGTATCCATCCCAAATATCCGCGCTTCAACATCCGGCAATCCCACTTTTTCACACGCGGCAAAACGCCGGAATCCGCTGACAATGCAAAACTGTGAATTCTCTTTTGCCAGCAGCAGCAAAGGTGACAGAAGCCCCGCAGCCTTTATGGATACTGCAAGGGCCTGACTATCGCTCCGGGTGCTAATGCGGAAGCTGAAGTCTTCCGCATCTATCCGGGAAAGTGCAATGCGCTCTGTCTTATATATCATACTGCCTGCCGGTAAGCAGCGTAAGGGCTTCCATATATTTCTGCCGGGTATTCTGAATCACTTCCTCAGGCAGAGACGGGGCAGGCGGTTTTTTGTTCCACTTTATGGAAACCAGATAATCCCGCACATACTGTTTGTCAAAACTCATCTGGGGGCCGCCGGGTTTATAGGTGGCACGGGGCCAGAAACGGGATGAATCCGGTGTCAGTACCTCATCAATGAGAATCAGTTTTCCGTCTGCCAGTCCAAACTCAAATTTGGTGTCTGCAATGAGAATTCCCTTTTCCGCAGCCAGTTCCACGCCTTTTTTGTAAACAGCCAGACTCAGTTCCCTTACCTTTTCCGCAAGGGGCCTGCCGATGAGCCGGGCAGTTTCCTCAAAATCAATATTGATGTCGTGGATGCCCACTTCTTCCTTTGTGGAAGGTGTAAAAAGCGGTTCCGGCAGCCGGTCTGATTCTTTCAGTCCGTCCGGCAGCGGAATGCCGCACACACTTTTGGATTTGCGGTAGGATTCCCAGCCAGATCCTGTAATATAGCCCCGCACCACGCATTCAATGGGAAGAGGTTGGCACTTTCTGACCAGCATGCTCCGATCACGGAGAATGTCTGCATAGGGTTTGCATTCCGGGGGAAAATCATCTGTATTGCCGGAAATCACATGGTTTTCCGCAAGGGATTTCATCTGATCAAACCAGAACAGGGAGATTTGATTCAGAATTTTGCCTTTTCCCGGCACCGGGTCAGGCATGACCACATCATAGGCCGAAATCCGGTCTGTTGCCACCATCAGAAAATACTCTCCCAAATCATACACATCCCGGACTTTTCCCTTTTTCACCAGTTTCAGTTTGGGAAAATCCGTATTGCTTACTGCTGTGTTCATCTCTGTATCCTTACATGATAACGAAACAGCCCATCCGTGCGTACAGAGGGCCGGTGACGGTTGTTATCCAATTGTTTTTTTCAGATAGGGATTTACTTTTCTTTCCAACAGTTCTGTTAATTCGCTGTCCATAAATCCGTAATTGTCTTTTATATTCAAATTTACAATTTTTTTTGATTTAAACAATTTTTTGTATTTTCTCTGTATCTTTGTTCTGTGCTTATCTTCCATAACAAATACAATATCAGCCCAGTGAATCATTTCTTCTGATATGACAATGTCTGAATCATTGTTTACACCCGCAGACATTGTCTCAATTCCATCATATTCTGAAAAAATCATTTCAGCAGTCGGACTGCGAAATTTGTTTTTTCCGCAAACAAACAGTAATTTCATTGTGCTTTATAATATTAGGAGTTACGCAGTTAAATTTTAACTTGCTGATTTTTATGGAAGCTGATGTTGCACTGCATAAATCGGTTCATGTAAAATCAAATATTTGAAAACCAACTGCGTAACTCCTAACTGATGTTACGCCGTTGTTTTTTTATTGCTCATTCTTCTTTAATTTGATA
>CAZHPS010000682.1:0-2734 GCA_964534335.1 uncultured Desulfobacterales bacterium | reverse complement strand
AAAGAAAAAAGAGCAAAATCGCCCTTTGAAACGATAAGTTGCGTTGTAGGGATAAATGTATAACTGATGTTACGCCGTCAATTCCCTTAATTTCTGAAAACCGGATTTCAGGGCATTGACACAAAGTTTTGCTCTCAAAGCGGAGTGATTCAGATTATGTTTAATTTTCAGTTTTTCCGGTTTGAAAAATGAATAAACGGAGGCAGAAAAATGACTGCCCTGAGTTCTCACAGTTCCTGCTGGCGGTTTTGACAGTGATGCATCTGATTTCAGGGATTTGTGAAAGACTCCGGCATTCCGGCGTTTCTGATAAACAGCCGTTGTCTGATCATAAGTCAGACCGGTATCACCGGAAACCGGATAAAGAACACCGTAGGATCCGGCTTTGTCCTTAAAGATCTGCCTGCACAGAAGACATGGAAAATCAGTGCCTTTCATGCAGACATGCTGAACGGTGTCCGGTTCCGGTGTTCCGGCCTGAACAGAATGACCGTTTTTTCTGTCTTCCAAACCCGGTGCGGCAGTGCGGCCGGATTTGATCGCCGCAATGAAATCCCATGAAAGATCAGATTTGATTAAACACATTGTTTCTTTGGAAGAAAACCGGCTGTCTGTCAGCATATATCTGAAACGCAGATGATTATTGATGCACACTTTGGGCATATCGTGAAGCAGTTCATTTTTTGCAGCTTCACTTTTCCGGAGTATACGGCCGGTTTCCGGATCGCTGAACAGCACCGGTTTATTAATGATTTCATAAGCAGCCGGAATATCAATGTTTTGCGAAGATAAAGACAGTTGGGAATACTGACACCTTTCACAGTCCGGTTTCTGCTGTGATCATGATGCCATGTGATGATTTAATTTTCATCTGTCCGCTGTTTTTTTCCGGCTGTGTCATCAGATAGGAGAACACAGTCAAACCACCCCATGTCCCATCTCAAGAGTTTGAATTGATACCATAAAATCTAAATTGGTCATGTACTATGCTCTGACTTACAAGATACGTTACGGGGCAGAGCCCCGTAACGGGATATAACAATGAAAGCAATCAGACTTTTACTGAATCAGCTCCCAAGTCTTGTTCTTAATCCGCACCATGACAAAAGCATCCGGCCCAAGACCGTTATGCTCTTCGGGAGTGAAGGAGAAGGTGCCGCTTACGCCCACAAATCCCTTCATATCTTCGATGTTCTTGCGAAGTTTTTCCTTATCCCCGTTGGTTCCGGCCAGGGCTTTGGCAACAATGAGCATCGCGTCATACGCATATCCGCCGAAACCGGATACAGGCATTTTGTATTTTTCCGTGTACTGTTTGGCATACTCGGCCAGCACGGTTTTCTGCACATCCTCAGCAGGCAGAAGATCGCTGACCAGAATCTTTCCTGTGGGAAGGATAATGCCTTCTGCCGCATCTCCGGCAAGTTCAATGAATTTGGGAGAGGCAACGCCGTGGCTCTGATACAGCGGAATCTTTAGACCAAGCTGCTGCACATTTTTTGCCACAACAGCAGGGCCGGGATTGGTTCCCCAGCAGACAATGGCCTCAGGCTCGGCAGAGCGGAGTTTGGTCAACTGCGCTGTCATATCCGTATCCTTGTTGCCAAATTTGTCGGCCTGCACAATGGTCAGACCAAACTGGGCAGCCTGTGCCTCCAACTGTTCCCGGCCGCTTTCCCCGAACGCGTCAGATACGGTCAGAATACCGATTTTTTTGATATTCTGCTTCTGCAAATGGGCATAGATTGCGGCAACTGCCAGAATATCGCTCTGCGCGGTTTTGAAAACCCAGGGATTTACAGGCGAAGTGATCTTATTTCCCGCAGCACAACTGATCAGGGGAATCTGGGCTTTCACAGCCGCAGGCATGACCGCAAGCGTGGTGGGCGTGGTGCTGGGGCCGATAATTGCCAGCACATTGTCTTTGCTGATAAGTTTGCTGATTCCCATGACAGCTTTGGTGGGATCGCCTTCTGTGTCATAAATCACGGCTTCCAGCATATGGCCGTCAATACCGCCTTTGGCATTGATGGCCTCAACCACCATTTCCATGCTTCTTTTTTCCGGATCACCCAGAAAGGAAGCCGGGCCGGTCACAGCAAAAATACCGCCGATTTTGTAGGTTTCCGCTGCCGTTGCATGAGAAACCGCAAGCAGGCCGCATACAAGAAACAGCACCACAGACATCCGAACTTTTTTGAACATGAACATTTCTCCTTACATTTGGTTGTGCGTTATGAGTTACAGGATGGGCAGAGAGTTTTTTGCAAGTCCTTTTTTCAAAAACTGGCAGGAAATTCAAAATCCTTACGCCCTCCCAAATCCCCTGTTTATTTTCTTTTGTAAACAAAGAGTTATGTGCAAAAAACCGCTTTGCTCAAGTTTTGCAATCCTCTGTATACCATTAATTCAGAAGATTTGATGGTACAGCCACGAATTGCACGAATGACACGAATGACGGTTTGTGCATTCGTGCAGATTCGTGTTATTCGTGGCTGTTTAAACTATACCGATACTTAAAACATTTTGGCAATTCTGCCGGGCGGATTTTAACCGCAGAGTCACACAGAGTTTCCGCAGAGTCACACAGAGTTTTTCTGTGCGGAATTCAGATCTGAATCTGAACCTCTGCAAATGTTTCAAGTACTGGTATATACCGATACTTAAAATATTTTGGTCATTCTGCCGGGCGGATTTTAACCGCAGAGTAACGCAGAGTTTCCGCAGAGTCACA
>CAZHPS010000681.1:0-2738 GCA_964534335.1 uncultured Desulfobacterales bacterium | reverse complement strand
AAATCCGGTTTTTCTGAAAATTTTATGCCCGAAAATTTATGGAACCTTACTTATTCAGATTTATCTGATTATTATTTTTGATATTTTTTCAGAAATCATGCAAACAGGGAGATTCAACATGCGAAAGATGATTCTTTTTTTCATTTTTACAATATGGATTTGTGACAATGCAGCGTCCTCTGATTTCCCCAAACCCATTTCCTGGGTCAGTGATTATGCGGGAATTCTGACAAATGAACAGAAACAGGAACTTGACGGCATTCTCAAAGAGATTGAAACCACTGACTCCACACAGGTTTTTGTCTGCATTATGAACAAAATTCCGGAAGGTTTCACGCTGGAAAGTTATGCCAATGATCTCTTTCGCGACTGGAAAGTCGGGCAAAAAAATAAGGACAACGGGGTATTGCTTGCGGTTTTCCTTCAGGACAGAAAAATGAGAATCGAGCCGGGTTACGGTCTGGAGGACAGACTTACGGATGCCCAAAGCATGATGATCATCAGCAATGAAATTACGCCTGCATTCAAAAGCGGAGACTATTATTCCGGCATAAAAAAAGGGGTGCAGGGCATTCTTGCGGCTGTCAGGGGGGCATATCAGGGCAGTCCGAAAAAACAAAGCAGTGACGGTGACAGTACCGGTTTTATCATTTTTGTCATCATTTTTGTCATTTTCGTCATCCTCAGCAGAAAAAGCAAAAAAGCAGGCAGGGGCATTGATCTGGGTTCAGGTATGACGCGCAGAACATCTGATTCATACAGAAGGAGTTCCGGTAGTTCATGGGGAGGCTTTTCTTCCGGGGGCGGGAGCAGTTCATCCGGAGGCGGTTTTTCCGGCGGAGGCGGAGGTTCCTCAGGCGGAGGTGGAGCTTCGGGAAGCTGGTAATGTTGTTGACTGTTATGCATTTAAAGACTGTTTCGGAGCAAATATTCACTTCTTTCAGGAAATTATTTGGTTTGCAGGGGGTAAACTTGAAAATAAAAGTGTTACCTGAAACAAAATGGCAATGGAGAAGATTTTATGCTCTTACTGCCGCTGCCGTTTTTATTTTCATAATCAGATTTGTAATTCCGTACATAACTGCTGCAATGTATGATCCGGAAGAAGGAGATATCATTTTTCAGCCATTGCCGAGAATCAGTGAGATGACCCGGACAATAGAAGGTGTCACCCGTTCACATTATTCACACTGCGGCGTACTTGTCAGGGAAAAGGGAAGGTGGGCTGTGATAGAGGCTCTGGGCTATGTGAAGCTGACACCGTTGAACAAATGGATAAGACAGGGACGCTACGGTCAGTTTTATGTTTACAGGCTAAAAAAACGATACAGGGATATCATTCCGAAATTTATATTAAAACTGAAAAATTATCTGGGAACTCCGTATGATGCCGGATTTGAAATGGACAGCAGCGCAATTTATTGTTCCGAACTTGTGTACAAAGGTTTTTACGATGCAACGGGAGAAAAACTTGGGAAGACAGTAAAATTGGGGGAGCTTGACTGGATGCCGTATAAAAAGACAATAGAAAAATACGGGAACGGATCTGTCCCCCTGAATAGAGAGATGATAACTCCCATACATTTATCAGAGGCGGATCAGATTGAAAAAATATTTGAATTTGATTTTCATATCTGAACTGTTCACTGAAAAAAGATTATTGATTCAAACCCAAATGCATAACTCAGCAATGCATCCGGACGCGAAGGAGAGATTGGCGTTATCAAACCTGCTCAAAAAATTTTGTTTAAGGCGATTTCTGAAAATAAATATCCCATTTCAGTTCACAGGCACAGGGCAAAAGCTGGAAGCTTTTGATACTTTGGTATATTTTTTTCTGGAAATCACCTACCGCAAATTTGCACAGCGTTTGCACAGATTTACACAGAGTTTTTTCTGTGCAAAACTGAGTGGACTGTGAAAAAAATTTTTTGACAGTCTGATGAGTCCAAACGGAAAAACTTCGGCAGGATCAGCCGGCACGTTTGGGAACCTGCGAAACTTTCCGTTTGTCTCTCCGATCTTCCAAAAATCTGCCCATCTGTCATAATGAGACTTTTTTTTTCTTTTATCGTGATTATCATTGTCAGGTGACAAAGAAAAGGCAGCCGCCAAATCAGCGGCTCTTCATGCAAAATGCCTGCAGATTCAGACAAATCATAAATAACCTGCCGATTTGCCGGCAGGTTTTCAGTTCATATACATCAGGAGGATAGCATGTGGGAATATACAGATAAAGTCAGAGAGCATTTTCTCAATCCCCGGAATGTGGGCGTTATTGAAAATGCGGACGGTGTGGGTGAGGTTGGTTCAATGTCCTGCGGGGACGCGCTGAAACTGACCTTTAAACTGGATAAAGAGGAACGGATCATTGATGTTAAATTTCAGACCTTTGGCTGCGCAAGTGCCATTGCCTCTTCCTCGGCACTGACGGAAATGCTCAAAGGCAAAACCCTTCAGGAAGCTGAAAAAATCACTAATGATGATATAGTGGCCTTTCTTGGCGGCCTGCCCAAGGAAAAAATGCACTGCTCGGTTATGGGGCAGGAGGCTCTGGGCAAGGCCATTGCCTGTTACCGGGGCAGACCTGTGGAGGAAAAAGAGGGCAATATTGTATGCGAATGTTTCGGTGTCACGGATGTGGAAATCCGAAAAGCTCTGGCAGGTCATCAACTGCACGCGATTGAGGATGTGACCAATTATATCAAGGCAGGCGGGGGCTGCGGCAAATGCCATGA
>CAZHPS010000680.1:0-2745 GCA_964534335.1 uncultured Desulfobacterales bacterium | reverse complement strand
ATATTTATTTTCATAAATCACCTTACACGGGTGATGATGCTGAAAACAATGAAAACCGTAAAATTCAGCAGCATGTGTTTTTTGGCAATCCGCAGGGAGAATGCCCTGCCTTCACCGGTAAAGACTTTCAACAAAGCCTCCGATAATCTCATGGACTCTCCGGGAGCCCGGTCCGGAAAGAATATTGTGCCGTTCAAAATTGAACAGAATATATTCTTT
Organism: uncultured Desulfobacterales bacterium; assembly: GCA_964534335.1. GTDB lineage: Bacteria > Desulfobacterota > Desulfobacteria > Desulfobacterales > Desulfococcaceae > JAABRU01. The sequence goes on along the minus strand of CAZHPS010000680.1, from coordinate 2,526 downwards.
GTGCACGGAGCCAAGCATTTCATATATCCGCCTTGATTCTTCCGGGCTGGCAACCGGATCCCGCCGGGAATGAAGCACCAGTGCAGGTACAGATATTTGCGGCAGCACAGGTTCCAGGCCATCCATGAGCAGTTCCACCTCCCGTATGCCGTCCACAGGATTGCGGAGATAACTGATATGGGGATTTTCCGGTGTGTTTTTAATGAATTCTTTTTCACCGGACCTTGCGCCCCGTACTTTTTCCAGCACCAGTTTCCAAATATCTTTTGCCAGATTTTTTTTCAGATAAAGATCATGCAGCCTGCGGGGCGGACACACGGCAAAAACGCCGCTGGCATCTTTCACCCGATGCACCAGTTCCAGGGCCAGCGCAGCCCCTGTGGAAAAACCGCCCACAATCACCTTTCTGCACCGGGTCCGGATCAGGGCATACCCCAAATCCACAGACGCGATCCAGTCTTTGTATGTGCGTCCGGACAGATCCTCCGGGCTTGTGCCGTGACCTCTGAGCCGGGGAACAAACAGGGGAATCCCCTTTTGTGCCAGATATACGGCCAGATCCGCAACTTCCGGGGGAGCAGCCATATAACCGTGAATGAGCAGCACGCCGAGGCCGCTTTTTTTCCCTTTGATCAGAAAAGGTCTTCCCACATCTCCGGGTTTGGATTCCTTTTCTGAATAAAAATGTTCATAATCCTGCTCAAATTCACGCAAAGCCTGTTCCAGAAGAATCCCTTCGGTTTTCCGCCGGATCATAAAAGAGGGTGTCCAGGCCAGACGCCGCAGTCGGCCCTGTAGCAGTGTCAGTGGTTCGGTTTCATTTACCATAACAGCCAGGGGATTTTCAATGCGTATCTGATGAAAAGGGAAAACAGGGGAAAAAGCGGTTTTCTGTTTTGTGAGTATGCCATTTTCCTGTGTTACAATGCCTTTTTCCTTTGCAATGTCCATAAAATCCCGGAATTTGCTGTAGCGGTCATCTATGAGCAGTGCAATCTGGTCATTGCGCAGACTGTCATGAAGATATACCCCGCTTTCCCCTATATCCCCGTGTGCAGCAAGAAAGACCCGTCTGCACAGATCATCAGGATCAGTTTTCCGTAAAGGCATGTTTTTCAGAAGCACGGCAAACAGATGATCATGATTCACTGTTGTCATGCGGTAGATGTCTGACATATAACGCTGCATAATGTCCCCTGCTGCTTTCCGCATCTGTTTTTCCGATGGCAGCCGGTCATCAAAAGCGATTTCATGCCCGGCACAGATATCTTTCCGGATCGCAGGATGTTCCATGAATTTTCTGACATGGATGGGAGAGCCGAAGCGGATGTCCACATCCACGCCGGAAAGAAGCATGGTTCCCTCGGTCATTATTTCCTCCAGCATCCTGCCGGTGATGTTTTCCATATACATGTTTGCCATTTTGCTCAGGATATTTTCTCTGGCCCGCATAGGATAATACGTGATGTTCACGGGAACAATGCAGGTGTTTTTGTCAATGATGGCATCAACTGCATCAATCTGAAAGAGTTTTTTCAGACGCTGGGCCTCTTCGGGAAATGACCGGGCTGTCACTGCAAGACGCTGACGGTAAAATTCTGTGCGAAGTGCAAGCGTTGCCACGCCTGTGTGGGGCCGGTGACTTCCTTTTTCAGAGGAAATCATAAAACGGCCTTTGTGAAACACCTTTTTGTTTTTGACCATACGGCCTTCGGGAAAAATGATCCACGATGCCCTGCCGGTCAGCAGGCTTTTGACAATGAGCATATCCCGATCCGGATCACGGGTGGACACAGCTCCCACCTGTTCCAGATATTTTTTCATCCCCCCCTGAAAAAGCGAATAATCAGCCAGAGACCAGACCGGTGTCCGGCCTGTGAGTTCGTACACATACATGGGGAGAAGTAGTGTCTCTATCCGGGTAAAATGGTTGACCGCAAAAATCAGCGAGCCTTTGGGAATATTTTCCGCCCCGTGTATGCGGATGCGGGCTTTGGACATTCCGGAAAGGGCTTTTATCGCCAGACCGGTGGTCAGATAGGCAAAACTGTTCATAATCGTCCCGTCAGGTGTAAGTTATCAGTGTTCAGTTATCAGTTACCAGTTGTCAGTTACCAGTTACCAGTTAAGTAAGGTTCCATAAATTTTCGGGCATAAAATTTTCAGAAAAACCGGATTTTTCCGAAAAATCCGGTTTTTTGAATACAAGAAAATTTTTGTTTGCCTACTTATCAGGTGTCAGGTATCATACCAATTCTCCATTGAAAATATACTTATGATTCTGTTTCCCACAGAGAACACAGAGAGAAAAAACCACAGAGAACACAGAGGAAACAACGCACCTTATTATATAAATTCAATAGCGAATTGGTATCAGTTATCAGTTGTCAGTTATCAGTTACCAGTTACCAGTTACCAATTACCAGTTAAGCAGGCAACCATAAATTTTCATGTATAAAAAAGTAGTACACGACCACGTTGAATTTTATATATTCCCCTCTTGAGAGGGGCAGGGGTGTGTCCGGA
>CAZHPS010000679.1:0-2761 GCA_964534335.1 uncultured Desulfobacterales bacterium | reverse complement strand
GAAGCCATAACTATTTCACCTGTACCGAAATATATACGATTGTGAGCATTGTGAATACAAAGGCCTGAATGGTGCCGACAAAAAGTCCGAAAAACATGTTCAGAAATGGCGGCAGAAGAACACTGTAGGTCAGGTAGGAAACCACCAGAATAATGATGGAACCTCCCATGATGTTTCCGAAAAGACGGAAGGAGATGGAGACCACTTTGGCGATTTCACCTATGACGTTTAAGGGCATCATAAAGAAAATCGGCTCAAAATATTCCTTTATATATCCCTTGAAACCTTTGGTCTTTATCCCCAGATAATGGGAGATGAAAAATCCCATAAGCCCCAGACTCAGGGTGGTGTTGAGATCCTTGGTCGGCTCTTCCAGACGGGGGATAATCCCCAGCCAGTTGGAAAGCATCAGGAACATAAACAGCGCACATATCAGGGGCGCATATTTCCTGGCAAGATCCCTGTCCAATGCATCCTCGGTCAGTCCGTACAGTTGGGAAACAAAAATTTCACCAACCGCCTGCATGGGTCCGGGCAGCCGGTTCCGCTTTCTGGCTGCCGCATAACCGAAAAGAAGCAGCAGCGCAATCACTATCCATGTCATGACGATGACATTCAGATTGAATGTCATCGTGTACCCTCCCACGGGTACAAGCAACTGATAAACCTGTCCTAATTCTTCCATAATGCATCTTTCCTTGTGGTATCGGTTGAAAAAAACAAATTCCGCAAATGGTCCGTCAGAATCATTATCTGGACCATAAAAATCCCCACAACAGCAGTCCACAGATTATAGTCTTCGGATTTGATCGCTGTGACAACAGGTATTGCCATCAGCATATATCTGAATGTGATAGAACCCAGGGCAAGAAAGAAAGATTTTCTGCGGGATGAAACAGTCATCCGCATGGGAAGGGTTTCCCCTATGAGGATAAAGTTGACAATACTGAAGAGGGTTCCTGAAATCAGCCCTTTGCCAAGGGGTTTGTAACCCGCGAGTATAAAAATGAATCCAACAAAAATTGCAGTTGTAATCGCTGCTGAGCAGTATTTTTTTTCTGTCTGTCTAAGAGCGTCCATGATCAGAATCTTCCGATTTCTCTTTTTCCCCGATGATTTCGTTTATCTGGCGGTAGACCACCACACCTCCGCCAACTACGCCAAACAGGATAAACAGTGTGACAAATATGCCTTTGATTCCGAGCCAGTTGTCAAGATAACGGCCAACCACAAAACAGAAGCCAATGCATCCGGCCATGGTCAGACCAAGCTGCATAACAATGGTCATGTTTTCAGCCCAGTCCTGATTGCTTTTATAACTGAAAAGTTTTTTCTGTTTCCGTAACGTAGTTACCCCTCCGTGCTGACGCACTTTTATTTTCCTGCAGACATATCCATTTCCTGAAAGGAATTTAGATATTCAATCTGCTTTTACAAAAAACAGAAAAGGAAATAGCAGATGAAGACAGGGAATGTCAAGCCATGATTTCAAAAAAAAATCACGGGACATTTCCGGTATCATATTATCCAATATTCTGATATACATATGAATACAGTGCATAAAAAAACATTTTTGCCGGGCCTGCCCGGAAAAAATGTTTGTAATATTTTTTTTTATATCGTAATATCAGATGAATAAATATTAATTATGAGGATATTCCCTTATGAAACTTTCAGGTTCCGAAAGACTGCGCCGTTTTTACGCACAGTTCTCAGGCAATGACCATGTTCTGGTTCTGATTAATGCTGACCCGGACGCCATAGCCAGCGCGATGGCTGTCAAACGTCTGCTGTGGAGAAGGGTTGCCAGCGTGACGCTCTCGAATATCAACGTCATCAAACGGCCTGACAATCTTGCCATGATCCGGCTGCTTGGGGTGAAACTGGTGCATACAAATGAAATTCCCCAGGATCATAAATATACCCGTGTGGTGATGGTGGATTCCCAGCCCGACCACAGCGAAATTTTCGCACGGTTCCAAATTGATGTGGTGATTGACCATCATCCCAAAACAGAAATATCAGCATACTTTGCCGACATCCGGCCTGAATACGGTTCCAACTCAACGATTATGACAGAATATCTCAGATCTGCCAAAATAAAGCCTTCTGTCAGACTGGCCACAGGTCTTTTTCATGCCATCAAAACCGATACCCGGAATTTTGAGCGTCAGGCCCAAATTGAGGATGTCAGGGCCTTTCAGTTTCTTTTCAAACATGCCAACACCATACTGGCCCGGAAAATAGAGCAGGCCGACCTGCGTCTGGATTTTCTGAAATATTTCCGCATTGCCATTGAAAACATGCGGATGCACCGGAGCCGGGTTTTTGTTCACCTGGGGCAGGTGATCAATCCTGATGTGTGTGTGCTGCTTGCGGATTTTTTCATGCGGGTCAATCCCGTGACCTGGAGCATTGTTTCCGGTCTGTATGACAAGAAACTGATTCTGATTTTCCGCAATGACGGCATTCGGAAAAACGCAGGGAAAATCGCAAAGGAAAGTTTCTGCCAGTTTGGTTCCGCAGGCGGGCACAAAAGCATGGCCCGCGCGGAACTGCCGGTGGAAAATCTGAAAGGAATTGTGGATGTGACCCATAACCGGAAACTGCTGCAATGGGTGATTGATCGGATTGAGTTAAACAAAGCAGACGCGTGCCTGCATACAGAACGGAAATGAACCGGGAGAGCAGGTTTTTATAATAATATCATCCCTTACGGGATTTTTTTAACCCCGGAAGGGGTGATATTATTATAGAAAAA
>CAZHPS010000678.1:0-2764 GCA_964534335.1 uncultured Desulfobacterales bacterium | reverse complement strand
TTCTTTAAATTTCATCAGTTATGCAATTTGAAATGATTTTTGTCCGGTAGTAAGCATTCACCATTAAATTATTCGGAGGATATTAATATGGCAACTGTATTTCATGTGGGAATTGATCTGGGAACCAGCCGGACATCTGTGGCAACTTCCACAGGCAAACGGCTTTCCACCATTACCTGCGTTGGTTATCCCAAAGACATTGTTTCCCGGAAACGCCTGAACCGGCCCTGGCTGCTTGGGGATGACGCGCTGGAAAACCGCCTGGCTCTGAACATGATCTGGCCTTTGGCAGACGGCGTGGTCTGTGAAGATGAAAAGGCATTGGAGGCAACCGGACTGATTCTCAGGCATATCATGGGTCAGGCCATTGCTGAAAAAACAGAAGAGGACAAAATCTTCGCTGCCATCGGTGTTCCTGCCCAGGCCAGTTTCAACAGCAAACGGGCCATTATTGACATCACCAGAGATTTTGTTGACAAGATTCTTATTGTCAGTGAACCATTTGCCGTGGCCTATTCCATTGACCGTTTTGATGAAACCCTGATTGTTGACATTGGTGCAGGCACTACGGACTTGTGCCGTATGCACGGTTCCATTCCCGAAGAGGAGGATCAGCTTACCCTGAACATTGCAGGCAATTTTCTGGACAAAGAGATTACAAAAGCCATTGCAGGAAAATATCCCAATGTGCAACTGACTCCCCAGATTGTCCGGCGGATCAAGGAAAAATACGGTTATGTGAGTGATGTGTCTGAGCCGGTGATTGTGACCCTTACAGAACAGGGAATTCCCTCGGAATATGATATTACCGATATTCTCCGGGAATCCTGCCTGAAGCTGACCCAGCCCATATGCAGCGCGATTCAGAAACTCGTGGGAACCTTTGACCCGGATTTTCAGGAAAAACTCCGCAACAATATCATCATTGCTGGCGGAGGCTCCCGTCTCAAAGGCATTGACCGGGCAGTGGAAAAAAGCCTGAAACCCTATGGGGGCGGCAACGCATCCACAGTTCAGGATGCAGAATTCTGCGGGGCCATCGGCGCGCTGAAGATGTGTATGGAAATGCCGGAGGAGTACTGGGAGAAAATATAGGTAAAGGCGTCAGAGTGTCAAGTGCAGTAAAATAACATGAAATCTGATAAATAATAAGGCATTAACCTTTGTGAAAATTTGTATCTTTGAGTCTTAGCGGCAGAAATCGCGGGGACATAAAATTTTTTTTGCTGAAATATTTTTCAGATTTCATATTATACTGTTTCAACTTTGGTTTTTTATGGCACATAAATTGCGTGTTGCCGGGAACATGTTTTTTTAGCCTGTCCGGAGGATTTTTCAGGTCAGAAAGGATGATTTTTTCCCGTCCGGACCGCATTGCAAAAATCATGCCCCCAAAAACCAAAGTTGAAACATTATATGTCTATACTGGAAAAAAATGGTTGATTGTCTGGTTTCAAAAGGGGATAGTGGGTCAAATCCGTTGATTTTTGATTCATAATCTGATATAGTTCGTTTATGAAACAATGATACAGACATAAAGGCAACTGCGGAAATTTTTCTGCAAAAGGAGGCGAAAGATGCACAAATTTGTATTTGTACCTGTTTTTGTATGGTTTGCTGTGTTTTTCACCATTGCAGCCAATGCACAGGAATTGAACTGGGGGTGGAAACTGGCGACAGATCCGGATGATGTCATAAATTTTCTCAACGGCAGACCTCCGTACAGACATAAAATAAAAGATGCGGAAATTACTGCTGCAAACAGAGGTTCCCATATTGAATTTTTCATTTTTTACCGATCTGACAGAATGACAGATCCAACCGGCGGCTGGGGCTGGAAGCTGGCAAATAATATTGATGATGTCAAAAATTTTATGAGAGGTGAGGGAAATTACGGAAAACCTCCGGGCCAAGCCAAAATAGTTGCTGTGAGAAGAAATGCTTATACAGATTTCTATATTTTTTACAAAAAAGATCGGGATTCACCTCATAGTGATGCTTCTGAACAAAAGGCAGTGACAGAGGCCGCACAAAAGCAGATAAGGCAGGTTTCCGGATTAAATGTTGTTTTGTCAGTGAAGTATATCAAAGTGAAAGACAACTGGGCCTGGCTTGAGGCAGATCCCGCTTCTCCTGACAGGCGGTCGAATTATGAGGGATGGGCCGGACTGCTCAGGAAAACAGAAAATACATGGAAAGTCATTTATGTCCGTCCCTGCTGCGGAGAATGCGCTGATGATCCGGATTGTGCTGATGACAGAAGGTTTTTCAGAAAACTGAAAAGAACGTTTGTCGATGTGCCGCAGGAAATATTTCCCAGACGGTAAACACATTTTTTTTCAGTCAGTTCCATGTTTCAGTGCAGCATTTGTGATAAATAAGCAAACATAAATTTTCGGGTATAAATTTTGGGTACCGGGTCAAATTGGTTGTCAGCATGTTTTTAACCGCAGAGTAAGGCAGAATCAGAGTATTGTTTGTGTTACTCTGCGGTTATAAAGGAGATGATGCAAAGATAAAATGGAAATGATAAACAATATCCTGTATAAAATTACCCTGCAAGCAAACCGTGTGCTGATATTCATCGCGGGAATATTTCTGACCGCCATGATTTTGCTGACCTGCGCGAATATTTTTTTCCGGGCTGTGTGGATACCGGTGCAGGGAACCTTTGAACTCATGGGTTTTTTCGGTGCGGTTGTCACGTCCTTTTCACTGGGTTATACCCAGTTGAACCGGGGACATATTGCGGTGGATATTCTTG
>CAZHPS010000677.1:0-2770 GCA_964534335.1 uncultured Desulfobacterales bacterium | reverse complement strand
GTTCAGACAAAGGGGAAACTGTCTGAACCCGGATTCACTGGATTTTCGGATTGACCAGGATTTTTCCCACCATTCCGGGCCTGGCGCAGAATAATCCCGGTTAATCCCTTAATCCTGCAAATCCCGGTTCAGACAAAAGGGATAACACTTCCGTTGACATTCTCTCATTGCCTGTAGTAAAAGAACCTTCATGATGGAAAAAGGCACAGTCATCACCCTGGAAAAGGGGAAATATGAAATCACCGACCCTATCGGAGAGGGGGCCTATGGTGTGGTGTGGGAAGTCCGGCGTGTGTCGGACGGGGAGATGTTTGCCCTCAAGACCGTGCAGACCCGTGATCCTGATGAGCGGATAAAATATCCCACAGACACGGTGCGGCAGATTACGGAAACCCTGCAAAAGGAAATCCGTTTTCTGCGGGGAATAGATCCGGAAGTTGCGCTGCAAAACCATATTGTGCCGATGATTGACAGCGGAGAGCATGAAGGCCGTCCGGTCATGGCGATGATGCGGTGCGAAAACAGCCTGAACCGTTTGTATGTTCAGCGTCAGGATATGAAAGAGGGTTTTCCCTTTGACGCACAAACCCTGGTGGAATGGCTCCGGCAGCTTGCGGTCGGGCTGAAGAAAATTCACAGTCTGGAACCGGAGGAAGACCTTTTCGGAGGAAATAAAAGCGAAATTACTGAAATTTACATTTACAGTCCGGACCCTGATGAAGGATCCTTTGTCATCCGTGATCTCAAATTCAAAAATGTGCTGGTGCGGGAGGGCAGGCTGTATCTGGCTGATTTCGGGACGGTGAAACCCCTTCACCGGCAACTTACGAAATCCAGCATATACACACCGGAATGGGCAGCGCCCGAAACCATGCTTCCCAAAGAGATTGTCAATGGAAAACCCCGGTATGCTCTTACGCCCAATGTGGATATTTATTCTCTGGGCCTGATGTTTTATGCCCTGATTACCGGCAAAGACACCAAAGCACAGAAATCATTTTTCACCTATCCTTTTCTGAACAGGGAATTTGGCAGTGTCGGCGGCCTGACCGGGGAAGAAAAACAGGTTTTGGAACAGCACCTGCGCCATCTGCTGATACCGGACGGAAAAAGCCTTCGGCATGTGAATCTCGTTTCCCTGCCGGATGCAGAAGCCCTGATTTCGGAATTCTCCGGTCTGACCGAATCCATGCTGGCCCCGCGTGCCGAAAACCGGCCATCCTCTGCCAAGGTGCTGGATAAAGCAGAGGAACTGCTGGATCTTCTTGCTCCGGAACTGAGGGAACTGCGCCTGAACATTCCTTCATCCCTGTCTTTCGGGAAACAGCACAGGGTATCTGTGCAGGCAGACGGAAAGGGACTGCCCGGCACCGGAAACTGGCTGAATCTGTGCATAAATAAGGAAACCGTATCTGCGGATTTTCTGCCTGAAAAAAATCAGATCTGGACATTTGATCTGCCTCTTTTTGACAAAGAGGAAAAACAGGAAATTGAGGTTTTTGCCATTGTGCATCATGAGAAAATCTCCTGCGTGCAGACTGCGGAAGTGGCGGTCTCTGCGGAACAGTTGTGGGATATGGGATTTTCAGCACAGGCTTTGATCAAAAATCCGGAGAAAAAAGAATGGCTGGATGATTTGGAGAAAAAATTCGGGGGTTCAGAGGAATATCTGAAAATTCTGGAAGAAGTGCTGGAAAAGCATCCCAAGCATACGGACATCAACCGGAGGTACTGGTCTTTATTGTATAAAATTGAAGAGATGCGCAGGAAGAGGGAAGCAGAGCAAAACCCGGCAGTTGAGAGTGATTCGGCTGTGGATGAGATGGATTTTGCTGCCCCTGCAGCCCATACCCTGCCATCAGACAGGCAACTTTCGCAGTCTGCTTTCCTGCTGGATGAAGAGGATTGTGCTGATGCTGCCTCCACTCCGTGTGAAAAGGATGAAAAGCGAACGTCCCATAAGGTGGAGTCTTCTGATGATACACCCAACTTGGATAAAAAGCGTAAAGAAGAGGAAAAACGGCCTGTTAACGGATGGCTCATAGCTGCCCTGTGCCTGACTCTTTTGTTCGCCGAAGGAATGTTTATCCATTCTCAGGAACGGATAAGGAAAGAAACAGAAATAGCAAGGGACGGCAGATTTATAGCCTATACAGACGGAACCGTGCTGGATACCCGTACAAATCTGATGTGGGCAGCAATAGACAACGGAGAAAATATTGACTGGGATGACGCAAAAGCGTATTGCGAGAATTACACAGGCGGGGGATATTCGGACTGGCGCATGCCCACATTGCGGGAACTAAAGCCTTTGTATGACGGAAATATTACCAGTTCAAACCCGCCTACAGGGGGATGCGGTGGCGGTTATCATCTTACGGAACTGATTCATCTCACCTGCTGCTGCCCCTGGGCCTCTGACACAAAAGATGGCGGTTCGCTTGCTGCCTACGTTGGTTTCAACGGTGGCGATGTCTTCTGGAATCGTCCTTCAGGTTACTACGACCTCCGTGTTTTGCCGGTGCGTGTTGGCAAATAGGTTATTGGATTATTTGATAATTTGAATATTCAGGGTGCGGTTGTCTGAACCTTGATTCACATGATTAAAGGATTGACAGGATTTGTCTTTTTCCGGGATTGTCTGAACTCTGATTTATCTGATTTTTCTGATTAAAGATATAACTACAAGGATTTTTTATAAGAAAGGATTTTTAACTTTCTGAAATCCTTTCTTAAAAATAATCCCTGTAGTTATTTGGCCTGATTGCAG
>CAZHPS010000676.1:0-2774 GCA_964534335.1 uncultured Desulfobacterales bacterium | reverse complement strand
GCCGTCTGACTATGGCAAATATGGCAATTGAGGCAGGCGGAAAAAACGGCATCATCGCGCCGGACAGAGAAACCGAAGATTATGTTTCCCAAAGGGCAGTCCGGAAATATACCGTTTATCAGAGTGACGCGGACGCTGCTTATGCCAAAGTCATTGAATATGATGTCAGCAGAATAGAGCCACAGGTGGCTTTTCCCCATCTGCCGGAAAACACGCGGGGCATCAGCGAAGTGGGAGAAATCATCATTGATCAGGCTGTGATCGGTTCCTGCACCAACGGACGGATTGAAGATATGCGCTCTGCTGCTGCTGTGCTGAAAGGCAACAAAGCCGCCAAAGGGATACGCCTGATCATCATTCCCAGCACGCCGTATGTATATAACACTGCCCTGAAAGAAGGTCTGTTTGAAATATTCACAGAAGCCGGAGCCATTATCAGCCCCCCCACCTGCGGCCCCTGCCTGGGCGGATACATGGGCATACTCGCCAAAGGCGAGCGTGCCATTGCCACCACCAACCGGAATTTTGTCGGACGCATGGGACACCCGGAAAGTGAGGTGTATCTGTCAAATCCCGCAGTCGCGGCAGCCTCTGCCGTGCTGGGGAAAATCGGAAATCCTGCGGAAGTGGTGAACTGATGGCAGGCGGGTCATGGGCATTTGGAACCGGGGGCTGGATGCTGTGGGCACTGAACCGGGGAGCAGACACCTGGAGTCCGGGAATTCGCGGCTGGATACTGGAAGCAGAGAAGTATGATGATATATACCCTGACTCAGAAGATGAGGAATGGTGCCAGGGCGGATGGGCTGTGGAAAACGGTGACTGGATGCCGGAAACCTGGGAGAATGATGATTTATATCCGGAACCGGAGGATGAACAATGGTGCGAAGGCGGATGGGCTATGGGAACCTGCGGCTGGATGCTGGAAACCGGAAAACAGAGACTGAAAACAGAGGAATCCGGAAACCGTGTATGGGTTCTGAGAATTTACAGTCAGGATCAGCCAACCCTGTACTGACACAACAGCACCCGGCAAACCCGCACCCGATCTGCAACTTTCAGACATAATAAGGAAAATTTTATGAAAATATCAGGAAAAATATGGAAATTCGGGGATGATGTGGATACAGACCTTATTATTCCGGCCCGGTATCTCAACACCAGTGATCCCGCACAACTGGCAAAACACTGCATGGAAGACGCGGATGCAGCATTTGCCGGAAAAGTGGGGAAGAACGATATTATTGTGGGTGGCAAGAACTTTGGCTGCGGTTCCTCACGGGAACACGCGCCCATTGCCATAAAGGCAGCAGGGGTTTCCTGCGTTATTGCCAAAAGTTTTGCCCGGATTTTTTACCGAAATGCGTTTAACATGGGACTTCCCATACTGGAATGCGAAGATACGGATAAACTGGAAAACGGAGGAACCCTTTCTGTTGATTTTGATTCCGGAGAGATTGTCCGGCAGGAAACAGGACAGCGGTTTTCTTCACGCCCCATTCCGCCCTTTATGCAGGAACTGGTGCAGAGCGGCGGGCTGATGAAGCATATTCAGAAACGGCTGGGCAGATAAAGACAGGAGAGCCGGATACTGCTTTCCGGCAGACTTTGACAACCATATGACAGATGATTCTGTTTTTTCGGATATATCAGGACTGGAGGATTTCTATCGTGAAATTCACAGAAAGACAAACATTTTTAAACTTGCCACCGGTATCCGGTGCCTTCCCGGATGCGGAAGCTGCTGTGAAAACCCGAATGTGGAGGCAAGTATACCGGAGATGTATCCTGTGGCAGCAGAGATTTTCCGGGAGAAAAAAGAAGATGAGGTGATCGCAGCCATTGAGTCAAAAATTCTGCTCGGAGACAGTAGATGCGTATTTTATATCCCTGATCCGGAAATTCCCGGAAATGGCAGATGCTCACAGTATCCCTTCCGCTCACTGGTATGCCGGCTTTTCGGCTTTGCCGCGCGGAAAAACAAGTTCGGGAACAAAGAGTTCAGTCCGTGCAGAAAAATCCGGGAAAAATTTCCTGATCTTGTTGAAAATGCACAGAAAGCCGTATCCAACGGCCTTGAAATTCCAATATATCAGGACAGTTTTTTTCATGTGGCCTCCCTTTTTCCTGACCGGGGAATCCGTACCATTCCCATCAATGAGGCCATTTTGCAGGCTTTGGAAATCATATGGTGGAAAAAACCCCTTGACTTTGAATATGCAAAGGCATCCTGATACTCTTCTGCTGTTTTTTTCATCATTTTCTTGACAAAAGTTATGAAAAGACTATAATACTGCGCCAATCAATAAAGGCCAGCCTGTTTCGGCGGGCCGGTTTCGTTCTGAGGGGAAAAACCATTTGTCATGTACATTTTTGAAAGTGGCAACCTGAGGTATGAAACCGAGAGAATTTTCTATTGAAAGGAGGGTGTGTCACAATGGCAGATGGTGTGGTAAAATGGTTCAGCGAGAAAAAAGGCTACGGTTTCATCGAGCAGAACAACGGACCCGATGTTTTCGTTCATCATTCCGGAATCAACGGCAGCGGTTTCAAATGCCTGTATGAAGGCAACCGCGTCACCTTTGATATTGAACAGGGCCCAAAAGGACCTTCCGCAGTGAATGTCACTGTATTAACATAGCAATTTCAAGTCACAAAAAAACCCTGACGGTTTGATAAACTGTCAGGGTTTTTTTCTTGTATACCGGTTGGACAGTGCAATAAGTAGGGTTCCATAAATTTTCGTGTATAAAGTTTTCAGGATGTCCGGATCG
>CAZHPS010000675.1:0-2782 GCA_964534335.1 uncultured Desulfobacterales bacterium | reverse complement strand
GAACTCCTGAATTTTGGGAAGATCGCAGTATGATTTTTACCGGAGTATTGCTGTAAGAAGCTGTTTTAAAAATATCCGGGGCCAAAAAATTTTGGGATTTTGCCAAATACCAAAGCCTGATTTTGCCGTATTCAAACGGGCAGTATCTCTTTTGCCGGATGGATTTCTTCCCGGAAAAATCAGGGCTGGATATTTTTAAAACAGCTTCTAAGGTGATTTATGAAAATAAATATCCCGGTTCAGTTCACAGGTACCGGGCACAAGCTGGAAGCTTATGCTGCTTTGGTGGGATATTCTTTTCTGGAAATCACCTAACATGTTTTTTGAAAAAATTCAAAAAGATGATTTACGCTCTCTTCCTGAACCCTGACATCCCTTACATTTTTTCCATGAACTTCATAAAATCCATTTTTTTGTAACTGTCTGTGTGGATGTATCTCAAAAGAGGAAGAAGGGTGTCCGGAGGAAGAAACCCTGGCTGACTGCCGATGCTTTCCCCGTTTTCCGCAATAAACCAGCTTACAGGAAGCCCGGTCACATTATAATTGGCCGCGAGTTTTCTGTTATGATCAGAATTGACCCGGACGGAAATAAAATTTTCGTTAAGATATTTCACGACCGAAGAGTCACGGAAGGTCTGCATGTCCATGATTTTGCAGTACTGGCACCAGTCTGCATAAAAATTGAGAAATATCTTTTTTTTCTCTGTCTTTCCCCGTGACAGCCCTTCCTCATAGGAAAGCCATACAATCGACTTTGCCTTTTCCCCGGCTGAAGAAACCGTTTCTCCGTTTTTTGCCGGAGTAACAGCTTCTTCTGCCTGTTTTGCATCCTTTTGGTAAGGCGAATCTTTTTCCTTTGCCTGTTCAGGCTTTGTATCACCGTTTGGCGGAGAAACTGCTTCCTGCGTTTCTGCACTCTCTTTTGCCGGAGAAACATTTTCCTCAGCCTGCCCCAGGCCGGTTCCTGCCAGACACCATAAACATATTATCAAAACAAGGGATCTGAATTTCATCTCAATACCATCCTTAAAAATAAAAATGTTGAATGTTATAAGTAAGGTTCCATAAATTTTCGGGCATAAAATTTTCAGAACAACTGAATTTTTCTAAAAAAATCAGGTTGTTTTGTACACTTCAAATCATAAAATCAAAACTGAAAAGGATCCTGTATCATTATGGCATATTTTCAACATGTCCGCTGCTGAGAACCTGCTGCATACGGGAGATCATATCCGCAGATCCTATATATTCAGTTACAGACAGATTATGCAGCACATTTCCCTGTCTGTCCATAAAAACAAGGGTTGGCAGTCCCACCACACCGTATTTCTTCCGCAGTTCCTTTGGCACCGGAGCCTCGGCATTTGTGTTGTCAATCCTGATGGCAATAAATGACTCTGCCATTTCCCGCACTCGGGAATGCGTGAAGGTTTCCTGTTCCATCTGCAGACACGCGGCACACCAATCTGCCCTGAAGTCTATCATCACCGGTTTTCCCTGCTGCGCAGCCGCTCTCAGTCCCGCTGTTTCATCGTCATACCACCGAATATCTTCGCTCTGCTCTGCAGAAATCTGGGCTTTCAGCATGAACATATCTGAAAAAACAAACCGGGCTGTGTAGGCAATGCCGAGGACAAGGCATACAATGGCTATAGTTTTCCGAAACCGTTCATACCCGGCTGATTCGGTCTGCATACGATCCAGTGCGCCCATGTAAATTCCGGTTCCTGTGAGCAGGATTCCCAAAAGCAGGACAAACACATTTCCGGACAGAAGCGGCCGGATATAATACAGAGCTACTGCCAGCATCATAAGACCGAAAAAACCGCGGATGTTTTCCATCCAGGAACCTGCACGGGGCAGAGCCGAGGCCATGCCGGAAAATGTGCCGATAACCAGAAACAGCATTCCCATGCCCAGGGCAAAACTCCACATGATGACAAAGCCCTGCAGTTTGCTCCCTATGGATGCTATATAAACCAGAAGTCCCACCAGCATGGGGCCTACACAGGGGCCAACCACCGCGCCTGTTGCCGCGCCTGTGAGAAATACGCCGAAAATGCCGGTTCCTGACCATGCGCCAAGTCCCGAAGAGATCCGTGACGGCATATGGATATGCACCAGATCAAACATGCCCAGTGCCAGAATGACAAAAATGCCGGAAACCAGAATCCTGACTGCCGGATGATCCGTATAGGCTCCGAAAAGACTTCCTGACCAGGCCGCGATCACCCCGAAAACTGCATAGGTCAGGGACATGCCAAGTACATAAAAAAGGGAAAGCAGAAAACTCTGAAAAAGATTTTTCGAGCGGCCTGCGCCGATAACACTGACTGTCACCGGAATCATGGGATACACGCAGGGCGTCAGGCTTGCCAGAATTCCCCATAGAAAGGCCGCAAGCAGAACACCGGCAAATCCAAATTTCAAGGCTGCTTCCTGAAATGTGTTCCGGGGCTGCCCGTCAGTTCCATTTTCGACGGATGCCTCCCCTGGTGCCATTTCCGTAACGGTTTTTTCTGTACCCATATCAGCGGTCAGAGGCGGCAGAACAGTCAGCATGATTTCCATCTGCTTTTTTTCCGGAAGAAAACAGACAGTTTCGGAACATCCCCGAAAAGAGATTTCCAGGGGAATACTTTTTCCCAAAGGTTTCAGGGAAAGATCAGGCCGCACAGGAAGTTCAAAAACTGTATATCCCTGATAAAACAGGGCAGTTTTTCCGTCAGGCTCCTTTTTTTCCAAAGGCTGCGGGGTTCTCAGTTTTCCGAAAGTGAAAC
>CAZHPS010000674.1:0-2793 GCA_964534335.1 uncultured Desulfobacterales bacterium | reverse complement strand
TTTTCACTGGGTTATACCCAGTTGAACCGGGGACATATTGCGGTGGATATTCTTGTCCGCAAATTCCCTGCGGGAGTGGCAAAAATTCTCACAGGCATCAGTGACATTGCCTGTATGTCTTTTTTTGCCCTGATTTCATGGCAACTGGCTGAAAAAGGAAGCATTCTTCTCAAAACCGGGGAACTGACTGAAACTTTGCGGATTGTCTATTATCCCTTCACATACGGAACCGCAGTGGGTTGTGCGTTTCTCACCTTTGTCTTTCTCGCTGATCTGATTCGAACCCTGATGCCGAAAAAGGAAAAAAAATCGTGAGTCTTGCTCTTGTGGGTATTGGCGGCATAGCAGTCCTGCTGCTGGTGCTTTTCTTTCTGGGAATGCCTGTGGGATTCGCGATGGGTATCGTGGGATTCTGCGGTTTCAGTTATGTCATTTCCCTGCAGGCCGGGCTGGGAATGATTGGCGGCGTAATCTGGGACACCTTTTCCAAATACGGACTGACTGTTATTCCCCTATTCATTTTCATGGGACAGATTGCATTCTATTCCGGCGTTAATGAAAAACTCTATCATGCTGCATGGCACTGGGTGGGACGCATTCGCGGGGGAATTGCCATGGCAACGATCATGGCATGTTCCGCATTTTCCGCGATCTGCGGTTCCAATGCTGCCACAGCCGCGACCATGAGTACTGTGGCACTTCCGGAGATGAAAAAATACAATTATCATCCCCGGCTCAGCACCGGAGCAGTGGCCTGCGGTTCCACACTGGGCGTTGTGATTCCGCCCAGTGTGGTGCTGATTGTAATCGGGCTTTCCACAGGCCAGTCCATAGCCAAACTTTTTTACGGCGGAGTGGGAGCCGGAATTCTGCTCTCCCTTCTCCTCATGCTCACGGTTTATGTCATCTGCCGATGCCATCCGGACTGGGGACCGACAGGTCCGGCCAGCGGATGGAAGGAAAAATTCCGATCTCTTTCCGGCGCTGTGGAAATGCTGCTTCTTTTCCTGCTGGTAATGATTGGGCTGTATTCCGGTTTTTTCACACCTGCTGAGGCAGGCGCGGCAGGTTCTTTTCTGGCTGTGGTTCTCAGTCTGGTGCAGAGACGGTTAAGCTGGAAGAATTTTGTGGCATCGATTAATGATACTCTGCGCATTTCCTGCATGGTCATCACCATTGTGGCCGGGGCTGTGATTTTCGGAAAATTCCTGACTGTCACCCGTATTCCCTATAACATTGCAGAATGGGTGGTGGGACTGCCGGTTCACAAAACCGTAATTATGATGATTATTTTTGGCATTTATGTCATCGGCGGTATGGTCATGGATGCGCTGGCTCTGCTGCTGATTACCATTCCCATCTTTTTTCCTGTGGCAGAGCAGTTGGGTTATGATCCGCTCTGGTTTGGCATCACCATCACGGTTATCACCACACTGGGAGCGGTAACTCCGCCCGTGGGCGCGACAACCTATGTGGTGGGGGGCATGGCCCGTGATGTTCCGCTCGAAGAAGTGTTCAAAGGCGTGGCATGGTTTATACCGGCCTATATCCTCTGCATCTTTTTTCTGATGATCTTTCCGGAAATCGCGACATGGCTTCCGAATCTGATTCACTGACTTTTTCAGAAAAACCGGATTTTTTGTATAAAATCAGATTTTTGTATGGTGTTTCAGAAAAACCGGATTTTTTGGATAAAACCGGATTTTTTTATGGTTTTTCGGAAAAACCGGATTTTTTGGAAAAATCCGGTTTTTTGCAATGGTTGAAAGAAGTGCTCAAATCCCTCGCTGATCTTCCTGACACCCGGCCCGCTCCGGTTCCGGCATATGAATCTCCAGCCACTTTATAATTTTGTCAAACTCATTCCGGACTTCCTGCAAAGCCTTTCCCCTGTGACTGATCAGATTTTTCTCTTCCCCTGTCATCTGGGCAAAGGTTTTGTTCAGAGCCGGATAAAAAAAGATCGGGTCATAACCGAAACCGCCTTCCCCGGCAGGTTCCTGCGTGAGAATCCCCTCGCACCGTCCTTCGTAGGTCAGAGCCTGGCCTGTGGGAACTGCAAGGGAAATCACGCATTCAAACGCGGCTTTGCGGTTTTCCTTCCCTTCCATCTCTTTGAGCAGCTTTTGGTATCTGTCCCTGTCGCTCAAATTTTCTCCGCCGTAACGTGCAGAATGAACCCCCGGCCTGCCATCCAAAACTTCGACTGACAGGCCGGAATCATCGGCCAATGCCGGAAATCCCAGCACTCTGGCAGTGAAAGAGGCTTTTTTATAGGCATTGTCATCAAAGGTTTTGCCGTCCTCCTTCACTTCCGGAATCGGGCCGAAGTCATCCAGATTTCTGATTTCAATGGGAAAATCTTTGAGAATTTCCCGGATTTCCGCTGTTTTTCCTTTGTTCCGTGTGGCAATCACAAGTATTTTCGGTATCTGCATATTTTCCTCAACTGTTTTGAATGATTTGCTGTTTTTGGTTCCCCTGAACCGGTAAATTGTTTTTCTTACACCTTTTTTGACCTGCTGTAAAGAATTCAGGCCTTACGCAGTTGAAATTTTCTGTCTGAAAATCAAAGCCACGACCGTGAGGAAGCGGTTTCACTGCTTTCCGATCCTTCACGCTGGCGGATCTGCTCAGGGTCAAGTCAGTTCTGTTTAAATTACCGGGAGCAACTTTCATGTTTACAGAAAGCTGCAAAAGCTGTATTTTTCATAATGGCAGAAAATTCTGTATAAACAATCATAGTACAGGACATTTTTTTAACTATAAAAAGCTGGATTTTACTATACATTA
>CAZHPS010000673.1:0-2800 GCA_964534335.1 uncultured Desulfobacterales bacterium | reverse complement strand
AATCAATTGTCTGAACCATGATTTACCTGATTAAAGGATTTCCATGATGATTCAATTTGTTATGTAATTCGTTAAAATCATGCGAATCTTTAAATCATGTGAATCATGGTTCAGACAAATGAAGAATTTTGATTATATCAAAATGAAACATGAGGGATCTATGCAGGTTTATAAAAAATTTCCGGAATGAACCGGGCGCAGGAACCCGTTTTTTGAAAAGAACGCACAGGAGAACTGGGAAAATTGCAAAACAGGGAAGATACTGAACACCTCCATAACCCTTTAAAATGAAATGTATGAAACCTTTACCTGAAATCAAAAACATTATATCATCCGCATGTTCTGAATATCCGGCTGTGATGGCCGCTTTTATTTTCGGCTCCCTTGCCAAAGGAAATAAGGAACATCCCAAAGATATTGACGTGGCCGTGCTGCTGGATTACAAAGAATCTGATGTTTTTCCCCTTCTGACGTT
The DNA here is from genome assembly GCA_964534335.1 of uncultured Desulfobacterales bacterium. Classification (GTDB taxonomy): domain Bacteria; phylum Desulfobacterota; class Desulfobacteria; order Desulfobacterales; family Desulfococcaceae; genus JAABRU01. The sequence continues at coordinate 2,325 of CAZHPS010000673.1, read as the reverse complement.
TATTTCGGATTTGGAAGAATCCCTGCAATACCCGACAGACGTAGTGGTGCTGAACCGGGCTCCCGAACTGCTGAAATATCATGTCCGCCGGGACGGTATACTGATTTTTGACCGCTGCCCTGAATTTCGCAAAAAATTTGAAATCCGTTCCCGGAAATCCTATGAAGATTTTCTGTATCTGCACAGCAGATATGTAAAAAAAGTATTATACGGAGAGAACTGAAAATGGTGGATCAGATACTGCTCGAACGCATTCTTTCGGATATACACAGCAATGTCAGGGAACTGGAGGATGCTTCGGATATTACTTGGGAAAAATATCAGTCTGATATGCGATCCCGGCGTTTTGTGGAACGTACTTTGCACATCCTCATCGAAGCCTGTCTTGATGCTGCCCAGCATATTATTTCTGACAGAAAAATGAGAGAACCTGCAACATACCGGGATACGTTTACCATCCTCGCAGAAAACAGAATCCTTGAACCGGATGATCTGAAAAAATTTCATCCTATGGCTTCTTTCCGCAATCTGCTTCTCCATTATTATGAACGGGTGGATGATGCTGTTGTATATGACATTTTCAAACGCAATCTGCCGGATTTCAAACTCTTTGCTGACAGGATAAGTGCATATCTCAAAAAACAGGGAGAAAATTATGTCTGAAAGCCCTTTCCGTTATGGCAGTCGCGTGTCTGATGAGCATTTCATTGGACGCAAAAGAGAACTCCGCCGCGTGTCGGGCCGCATTCACAAAGGCGAATCCACTGCCATTGTGGGCGATCCCCATATTGGCAAAACCTCATTTCTTTACCGCCTAATGGCTGAAGAAAAATCCGGAGAAAGCGAAAACCGCTATTTGTCTCTGGTGGATACAGATATGTTTGGCAGCCAACTGCGTCCCGCGCAGTTCTGGGAACAGGCCCTTTCTCCCATCAAAGAACAGATGGACAAAGGCAAAGCTCCTGCTTTGGTAAAAGATCATTATGAAATCTGCCGGAAAAACTGTTTCGGCAATATCACTCTGGAGCGTTTTTTTACCGAACTGAAAAAAGCAGAATGGCAGTTTGTGCTGCTCATTGATGAATTCGACAAACTCCTGCACCACAAAATTTTGAACAATGCCGAATTTTACGGGGGCCTTCGCTCCCTGGCCTCCCGCAGCGGTGAAGCCTTTACCCTTGTCATTGCAAGCCGTTCCCAGATTTCCAGACTCAATCAGGAAACCCAGGAATTCAATCCCACAGGTTCCCCGTTTTTCAATATTTTTGGCGAAGTCGAACTGCCGCCTTTTTCGGAAAAAGAGGTGAATGAACTGCTTTTTTTGGGAAAAGAAAAATTCCAGACACAGGATAAAAAAGCCATCAGCAGACTGGGCGGAAGACATCCTTTTCTGCTGCAGGCCGCGGCTGATGCCATGTGGCGTGCGCATGAAGATGAAGATGACAAAATTTCCCTTAACCGTATGCCTTTTGTCACCAAAAGTCTTTACGATGAACTGGATTATTTTTTTTATGACATGTGGCAAAGCTGGAGTCCTGAAATCCGCAAGGCATTTACAGCAGTGGGAATTGTGCATCAGGCGCATATTCTTCAGGATAGATTCAGACTTAGGGAATTTGCGGAAGAACTGCCCAGACTGGCTCCGGAATTATCGGATTTGGAGAGGAAAGGAATCCTTGCTCCCCATGACCGCTATGCAGGCGGTTACTGTGCGGAACCGGAAATCATGCTCACATGGCTCGCTGATGAACTGATCAAAGCCGGGCGCACAGAGGATGAATTCGGGAAATGGGTGCAGGACAGGGGACTGGAAGGTGTGTTCACAAAAGGAGAAAAAGAAAAATACAAAAAAGCTGCGCTGGCTGTGGGAAAATATCTGGATAACCGGATCATGAGAATTCTGGAGGCGGTTGCAGGCAAATAGATTTTAAGCATCTGTCCGGCCGCTTTTCATGCAGAACCCACATTTTTTTATTTTTTCGTGCTGTCCGTGTTTTTCGTGGTTAAAAAAAGAGGCATTCACCGAACTTTGAAAGCGGTTTGGTATTATAATCCGGCTCCCAAATGCCTTTGGCTGATATTTAAAGCAATTTTTGTGCCGGAAAAAACCAAAACCGGATTGTGCTGTGATGAGACATAATTTTTTAATTCTGATTTTTTTGCTGTACAGTGTTTTCATGCTCACGGGCTGCGCTGATGAGGCCATCCGTCTGCCGTCCAAAACTGCTGAATCTGAACCCATGATCCCCGCGACCTATCTCATAGGACCGGGAGATGAACTGGAAATTCTTTATCATATTGATCCGGGATTCACCCTGGCCGATT
>CAZHPS010000672.1:0-2808 GCA_964534335.1 uncultured Desulfobacterales bacterium | reverse complement strand
TTCCGGGGTTAAATTTGTGGGAATAACTGTTTTTTCTATAATAATGACACCCCTTGCGGGGTTTTGAAAATCCCGTTAGGGATGAAATGATTATAGAAAATGATATGCAAAAAAAACAGTTCAGAATCCCGTTAGGGATGACATTATTGATTTTGAATCATTGCTAATTTTCCAGGTTTGGATTTGTTGGGAAAACCGGTTTTTCTATAATAATATCACCCCTTCCGGGGTTAAAAAATCCCGTTAGGGATGAAATGATTATAGAAAATGACATGCAAAAAAACAAATCAGAATCCCGTAAGAGAGATATGATTATAAAACGGCACACCAAAAAAGGAGATTTGGAATGACAGGACTGAAAGCAGAAGAATACATTGCTGAGGTAATGCCGGATGGGCATCTCTCTCTGCCTGAAACAACAGCACAGCGGCTTAATCTCAAACTTTACGACAGGGTCAGAGTCACTGTCAAAAAACAGGAAGAGAGTTTTCGTATCTCAGACAAAGCCAGACGAAAAGCTCTTTCCATAAAAAAATTTATCTCTGACATTGGGCCTGAAGATTTGTCAGAAAAATTCCGTGAGACATACAAACAATGAAAACGGTTTTTGTTGATGCTTCAGCCTGGATAGCCCTTTATCACAAAAAGGACAAGTATCACCACGCTGCATGGCAGATATATGAACAACTGCTGAATGAGCCGGTAAAATTTTTGACAAGCAACTGGGTTGCATATGAATCTCTGAGTTTTATCAAAAACAAAGCCGGTTACGAAGCAGCAAAAGTTCTTTGGGAGATATTGCAGGATACCGAGCTTTTTCAGTTGGCGGATATTGACAGAGAAACAGAAGCGGAAGCACTCAATATCTTCTGGAAATATCGGGATAAAAAATGGGGAATTGTGGATTGTTCCTCAATGATTTTGATGAAAAAGAAAAAATGTTCACTTGTATTCGGTTATGACCATCATTTTAGTGAAGCATCAAGGCAATATGGATTTACTTTGCTGTAATTGACAGTCTGTATCCCCAATGAAATGCAAAAAAGATGACATTATTGTTTTGAATCATTGCAAATTTTCTGGGTTTGGATTTGTTGGGATAACCGGTTTTTCTGTAATTTTTTTCAGGAGGATGTAAGTTATGGAAGCAATAGAATTTGTAAGCCATATTCACAACGGAGTGATCAGAATACCGAAGAAATATCAGGACAGAATGTTTCATCAGGCCAGAGTCATCATTCTGACAGACAAAATTGAAACTCCGATGCGGAAAAAGAAGTTCAAAGCCGTCAGACTGACAACAAAGGGATTCAGATTTGACAGAGACAGCGCAAATGAAAGATAAGGTCTTTTTTGACACCAATATGTTTATTTATCTTTATTCAGCAGATGAGGATGCAAAACGCACTGTTGCCGAAGACCTCATAAACCGTGTCACACCTGTGGCAAGTATTCAGGTTTTAAATGAAATTTCAAATATTTTAAGCAAGAAATTCCAAAAGGATTTTGATGAGATTAAGGGAGTTGTTGATGAAATAACCGAATGCTGCATGATAGAAATTGTTGATGAACAGACTGTCAGACTGGCTTTGTCTATTGCGAAAAGATATAAATATGCTTATTATGACTGCCTGATAATTGCATCTGCGTTGGAAAGTCATTGTGATATTTTATGCACTGAGGATATGCAGAATGGACAACTAATTGAAAACAAAATAAAAATTGTCAATCCGTTTTTGGAATACGGTTTATAATTTTTTTCAGTTTTATCATATTCATAATCATTTTGTCAAAAAATAATGTTCTATCCGGGGTTTTGAAAATCCCGTTAGGGATGGCATTACTAATCAGCACAGCAGGAGGTTATTATGCAGCAGGCCATGACAGCATACGAGCATAAAATTTTAAATGATATGAAGAAATTTACGGAAAAAGAGCAGGCAAAACTGTCCAGAATATTTCATCTTATCATGCAGGAAATGATTATTCCCCAATCAGATGAAAGACGCATGACAGAGGAATTTCTGTTTGTCTGCGGAACATGGGAAGATGACAGAAGCCCGGAAGAGCAGATACAGGATATTTATTCAGCAAGAAAATCTGCATACAGAACGGAGAAAATTTTTGAAATATATGCTTGATACAAATATCTGTGTATATCTTCTCAATGGCAATCCGGCACTTGAAAAAAGGGTGGCAAATACAGGGATATGGTCGATAGCTGTTTCCAACAGCATATTGGCAGAACTGTATTTCGGTGCTTACAATTCGAAAAAAATTGATGAGAATTTAAATAGAATTGAAATATTTAAAAAAAATTTGACAATACTTTCCGACATTGAAGCGTCTGCTATGCTGTTTGGCAAAATCAAGGCAGATCTGAAGTCAGAAGGAAATATGATAGAAGATTTTGATATTGTCATAGCTGCGATAGCTGTGTCAAATAACCGTGTTTTGGTCACAAACAATGATAAAAACATTTTTCACGAATAAAAGGCCTGCAGACAGAGAACTGGCTGCATTAAGGCAATAAAATAATGCCAGCCCTGCGAGGTTTTCAAAAATTTCGTACTGCTTGATATGATTTCAGAAAATGACATGCAAAAAACAAATCAGAATTTTGAAGGAGGATGTTATGAAACTGGAAATGTCCAAAACAGACACATATTATCATATCAGAATACCGGTTTTGGAAAGTTATCACAGCAAGTATCTGAGAAAATTTCTGGATTGGCTCAGACTCAGAGAAATTTCCCTTACTACCGGACAAAAATCATTTCAAATTGCATAACTGATGAAATTTAAAGA
>CAZHPS010000671.1:0-2817 GCA_964534335.1 uncultured Desulfobacterales bacterium | reverse complement strand
CAGAATTCCCTGCGCCTCTGTCCGCAAAACTTCCTTTGCCTGTTCCAGTATCATTGTTTACCTCTTGTCTGTTTGAAATATACCATTACTTGAAACATTTCTGTTGTAAAATCCCGCATTCGAAAAACCTGAATCAGCAGAGTTTATAAAAATGTTTTAAGTACCGGTACAGTTTGAACAGCCACGAATAACACGAATCTGCACGAATGCACAAATCATAATTCATATAATTCGTGTCATTCGTGCAATTCGTGGCTGTATCATCAAATCTTCTGAGTAATGGTATACAAAAAATTATTCATGCCCCTTTCTCACCCAGGAAACTGCATAGCGCATCAGTTCGGCTGCATTCTTGAGATTGAGTTTCTCCTTAATCCGCTCCCGGTAGGTGCTGATGGTTTTCACGCTCAGACTCAGTTTTTCCGCCACCTCTTTGGTGGTGTATCCCTCTCCCATGAACTGCAGCACCTCCATTTCGCGGTTGGTCAGGATGTCCACAGGGGAACCGCCTGCCTCAGGCTGTCCCTGTGTGAATTTGCTGAGAATGCTTTCCATGAATTTTTCGCTGGCATATATTTTTCCGCTCAGAACACAGCGGATGGCTTTCACAATGGATTCAGACGCGGACTGTTTCATGATATAGCCTTTTGCGCCTGCATGAAAAGCCCGTTCCGCATACAGGGATTCATCGTGCATGGAAAGAACCAGTACCGGCATGGTTTTGTAATCCCTGCTGATGTCTCTGATCAGTTCTATGCCGTTTCTGCCTTTCAGTGAAATATCAACGATCACCATATCCGGTTTCAGCTCACTGATTTTATTCCATCCTGCTGTAATATCATCAGCTTCGCCGCATACGCACAAATCCTCTTCCTGATTGATGAGCTCTTTCATCCCCAGCCGGAAAATGGGATGATCCTCGACAATCATAATCCGTGTTTTGCACCGGTCTGAACCTTCCGATCTGTTCTCTGTCATACATATATCTCCCCGTGTACCGGATTTGCCGGAGCGGTTTTGAATGAAATGCCAACAGTGGTTCCTCCTCTGCTGTTGAGCTGTATGTCAAAGGACGCGCCGATTTTTTTTGCCCGGAAATTCATGATGCGCAGCCCCATTCCCCTGCTTGCTTTTGTATCAGACATGCCTGTGCCGTCATCAATGATTTTCAGGGATACAGATTCCTCAGCCACAGCCAGATCAATGGAAATGCGGGAGGCTCTGCCGTGCTTGATGGCATTGTAAACAGCTTCCTGTGTAATATAAAACAGATGAATGGCATCCGTACTTTTGCAGAACACCACAGGCCGGTTATACCGGAATTCGCAGAGTATGCCAAAAACATACTGTGTATTTTTTGCCAGCTCCTCCAAAGAAAATTCAAATCCGTGCTCCACCAGATGAACAGGACAAAGCCCCCGTGCCATAGCCCTGGTTTTGCGGATTGCATCTTTGATCAGATTCCTGATACTGTCTGCTGCCCCGGCTTCTTCGCGGGAGGCACGTTCCAGTTTCTGCTGCAAAACTTTGGTCAGCACCTCAATACCGATGAGATGGGGGCAGAGATCATCATGCAGATCCTGACCGATTTTCTGCCTCTCCTTTTCCCCAATATCCAGAATTCTTTCCTCCAGACGCCGAATCTCGGTAATATCCTCCAGAGTTGCCAGAATGCACCTTTCTTTCCACAGTTCAATAAAATCTGCGGATATGAGTGCCAGCCGTTTTTCCCCTTTTTTTGTTACAAATCCGGTTTCATAGTTGCGGAGTTTTCCGTTTTTTTCCAGACTGGCAAACATGGCCTCCCGCTCATCCGGGTCCTGCAGAAATTTGATTTCCGAAAAATTTTTTTCCGGCATGTTGCTTTCAGAAATGCCTATGGCCTTGAGAAAACTGGCATTGACATTGATAAACCGCCGATCATTCCGTGAAATAATGGCAAGACCGTTGGGACTGAGACTGAAGGCTTTGGAAAACATTTCCTCAGACAGACGCAGGGCCTGTTCCGCCTGCCTGCGTTCACTGATTTCCGCACGGAGACTGCTGCTGTAGGTTTCCAGACGCTCCATAAACGCGTTGAAATACGCGGCAAGCCGGCCTGCCTCATCGCGTGATCGGGGCTCAATCCGTACTGTGAAATCTCCGGCTGGCACAGAGGAAAAGCGTTTCATCAGTTCCTGCAGCGGTTCTGTGATGGATTCACTGATGCGCAGGGATATAACAAAGAGCAGCACCAGGGAAATCATCAGGGTGATGAAAATCGTGTTCCGAATCATGCGCAGCGGTGTGTAAAGTTCATCCAGATAACTCGAAGATGCCACAATCCAGTCAAATTCCGGAATATGGTTGAATATCACCAGTTTTTCACGGGGATAATGTTCTTCCGGATTTTTCCATGAATAAATGATTTTCCCGTTTTTCAGCTTCAGGATTTCCTGAATAAAAAAGCGGTTTCCCGCATCTTTCTCATCCAGTACATTTTCCCCCTCCAGTTTGGGATGTATAATCAGATTTCCTTTCAGATCCACCACATAGGAATAACCGGTCTTTCCGAACTGAAGAGAGAGAACACTTTCCCGGAAATCATCCACTTTGACCAGTTCGCTGAATTCCTCCCGGTATGCAGTGACAGAAATAATCCAGTCCCAGGGTTCAAACCATGTCATATACAGGGCTTTGGGGCGTTCATGGGACTCACCCGGATTTTTCCATTCATATTCCAGATAACCGTTTTTCCGCATTCCCTGTTCCCTGGCAAAACTGTATTCGGAAATATCCGCGCCAATCAGGGCATTTTTCGGATGAACCCGGAGAATG
>CAZHPS010000670.1:0-2820 GCA_964534335.1 uncultured Desulfobacterales bacterium | reverse complement strand
CGTTCCTGATCATATCCCACCCAGGTTCCGGTGATATAATCCGGCGTATAACCGACAAACCACGCATCATGCAGATTGTTGGTGGTTCCGGTTTTTCCCGCAGCAGGCCGGTTGATGGAGCGTACACTGGTCGCTGTTCCCTCTTTGATTACACTTTCCATGAGACTGGTCATCAGATAGGCTGTGTTTGCATCAACTGCCTTTTTCCTGACCGGTTTTGTCTCTTCAATTATATTTCCTTCCCGATCCGTGATTTTTGTAATAAACACAGGCTCGATCAGATATCCTCCGTTGGCAAAAACAGCATAGGCATTGGTCAGTTCCAGCAGGGACACACCTGATGCACCCAGTGCAATGGAAAGGTTGGGATAAAGTTCAGATTTGATACCCAGTTTTTTGGCATAGTTTATGGCATATCGCACACCAATGCGATCCAGAATCTGTATGGTAGACAGGTTCCGGGATTTGGCAAGCGCGGTGCGCAGCAGGGTTGGGCCGTAAACTTTTCTGTCATAATTCTGGGGGCGCCAGTCCCGATAAACAAAGACATTGTCAATGATTTCTGTCGCGGGTGTATAGCCTTTGTCCAAAGCTGCGGCATAAATCACGGGTTTGAAGGCAGATCCGGGCTGGCGTCTGGATTGAATGGCCCGGTTGAACTGGCTGGTTCTGAAATCCCGTCCCCCTATCATTGCCTTTACCTGTCCGGTTCCGGATTCAATGCAAAGCAGAGCTGCCTGTGCGGCAGGTGTCTGTTCCACAGCCACTTTCCAAAGACCGGTGCCTTCGGCCTTTTCCCTGAGTTTTACCCAAATCATATCTCCTGCGGAAAATATTTTCTCACCGGATTTGCTCCACCGGACAGAGTGCATGTCAATCATGCCTTTTTCCATTCCCATGCTCACAGACGCTTTCCCTTTTTCCGCATCTGTTTCCATGACAAGGGCCTTGAGAATTTCCCCTTTGCGGAAAGAACCGGGTTTCTGTTCCTCTGACAGTTTTTTCAGATATTTCTCCCTTTCTTCCTCTGCAATGTTTCCGTCCGGCCCCCGGTATCCGGAATGGCGTCTGTCCAGATCCCGCAGTCCTTTGTCAACTGCCCTGCGTGCGGTTTCCTGCATTTCAATGTTCACAGCAGTGTAAATCTGCAGTCCGCCTTTGTACAGTGCTTCCTCTCCGTATTTTTCCGCCACATACCGCCGGATATGCTCGGTATAATACGGCGCAGCTTCAATAAAAATATTCTTTCTGGCTTTGATGTCCAAAGGAGTTTTCAGGGCCTGATTCGCCTCTGCCTGTGTGATGTATCCTTCTGTGACCATGCGGGACAGAACATATTCCTGACGGGTTCTTGCTTTTTCCATATTCCGGTAAGGGGAATATTCGCTGGGAGCCTGGGGAAGACCCGCGAGAATGGCACATTCGGCCAGATTGAGTTCCCCAAGTGATTTGCCAAAATAATTTTCAGCACCGGCCGCGACACCGTATGCCCCATGTCCCAGATAAATCTGGTTCAGGTAAAGATAGAGAATTTCCTCTTTGGAAAAAGACTGGTCAATGCGCCAGGCAAGAATGGCCTCTTTGATTTTGCGTTCATAACTTTTTTCCGGCGTCAGGAGAAAGGATTTGGTCACCTGCTGCGTAATGGTGCTGCCTCCCTGCACCACTGTTCCTGCTTCCATGTTTTTGACAGCAGCACGCACAATACTGATGAAATCAACACCTTTATGCTGGAAAAAACGGGAATCCTCTGCTGCCACAAAAGCCTGAATAAGTATCTGGGGTATCTGTGAAAGCGGTGTGACAATTCTGCGCTCTTTGTAAAACTCCGCAATCAGCCTGCCGTCATCTGCGTAAACAGAGGTGATGGCTGGCGGCCGGTAGTCCCTGAGCGTGGAAATCTGGGGGAGATCTTCGCTGTACTGAAAAAAAACACTCACAAGCACCAGACCCGCGCAGATAATCCCAAAGAACAGCAAGCCTGTTCCCAGCAGGAAAATCTTCAGCAAAGGGGAAAAACCTGAAAACATTTTTTTAAACATGACTTGTCAATGCCCTGCAAAAATTGCGGAGATGAATCTCCGCTTTGTTAATTTTTCATAAAAACGTAAAGCACGTTACGTTTCCGGTGCAAAAAACCGAAAAGAATACCATATTCGTTTTAGAATCTGCAATTTTATTCCATACTGTGCATCTTGTCAACCATACAGTTTCTGGCCGGAGGCAAACCTCCGGGCAGATATGACAAAACCGGGTGAACCCGGCTGTTTCGGAGCCGTTTTCAGGTGATTTGCATGATTAGGGTCTGTATCAAAATAACCTGTTCCAAACCCTAAGGATTTTCAAAACCTTTAGGGGTTTTCAGACAGAAAATTGTACAGGTTATTTTGTTACAAACCCTTAGCCCGGATCTTCAGATACGGACAGAAATTTCTCCCGCAAGGAAAAAAGAGAACTTAACCGCCCTGCCCTTTACAAAATGGGAAAAAAAGTTTAAGTCAATGGCACTGATGTAAGGGGCGGCACTTCAGAGTGTCCCTTTACAAAAGGAAGGGCTGTCAATTTCTGTAATCCCAGTTCAGGACAGAGATTGTCTGAACCGCTGATTCACGCAACTACAGGGATTTTGGATAAGAAAGGATTTTTCTGATTGTCTGAACTCCATAAAAACTGTGGGGATTTTTGATTGTATCAAATCCTTTCTTATAAAAAATCCCTGTAGTTATGAAGGAAAATCATGGCAGTCAGATGAATCAGACAAATCACAGTTCAGGACAGAGATTGTCTGAACCGCTGATTCACGCAACTACAGGGATTTTG
>CAZHPS010000669.1:0-2824 GCA_964534335.1 uncultured Desulfobacterales bacterium | reverse complement strand
AACACAAACAAATCAGAGTAATCAGACAAATCAGATGAATCAGAGTTCAGACAATATTTAATCAGACAAATCAGACGAATCACAGTTCAGACAATGTTTAATCAAGACAACTCACAGTTCAGACATTCAAAACAAAGGAGATTGGGAGATGAATGCAATAGACAGCAACTACAGATATTCCGAAATCACATCCGGCATTATCGGCTGTGCAATGGAAGTTCACAGACTTCTCGGTAACGGGTTTCAGGAAGTGATTTATCAGAGAGCGCTGGGCTATGAATTTGAGTTGCAGGGAATAAAGTATGTCCGTGAATATGAAATGCCTGTATATTACAAAGAAAAACAGGTAGGTACAAGAAGGACTGATTTTTTGGTCGAAAATAAAGTTTCCGTTGAACTCAAAGCCATCATAAAACTGGAGGATGTTCATCTGGCTCAGGCAATCAATTATCTTGAAGCCTATAATCTCGAAATTGGCCTGCTGCTCAATTTCGGCGCAAGAAGTCTTGAAATTAAACGGGTAAGAAACAGAAAATTTCAGACAACAGATTCATCTGATTAATTGTCTGGAACTCTGATTTGTCTGATTATTCTGATTTATCTGATTAAAACACAAACAAATCAGAGTAATCAGACAAATCAGATGAATCAGAGTTCAGACAACAGATTCATCTGATTAGGGACTTTCCACAAAATAATCTACCCAGTTAAAGGTTCTATAATTATATCCCATTTGGGCAGTATATCCGATCGTTTAATTCTGTTTTCGTATGGTTTCATTTCTTTTTTTGTAAGACGGATTCCCTTCTCATAAATCTTTTCCCACAGATGAACGGCAGGTTCTATACCCTTCCATGTCATCGTAGCAGCCCAATTCACCGCTTTCTCTATGGAATCCAGTATTTCTCCGTTCCAATGTTCTTCCAATATTCCCCAGCACCTTTCAACCGGGTTGTATTTACTATGGTACGGCGGATAGTAAGTCAGTCGGATCTGTAAACCGGTTTTATCTGCAAATTCCGTCATTCTGCGGATGAACTGAGTCCGCCCACCGGAAGAGTTCGGACCATTATCAAGATTGATAAGCAGTTCTTTTACAGACTTATATTTATACTTATTCTGATCCCACCACATTTCTGTACAATCAACTGTAAAATCACTTGTCTCATATGATGTTCCGACAAATATTGTCAGTAATCCGCTTAAAACATTCAAAATACCGTAAGGAACCAGTTTGCATTCCGGATTCATATCATGATCTCCTGCTTTTTTCGGTTCCTGATCCCGTGATTTTCCGTTCCGTGAGAATTCACCTATATTAACCTTGGACTTGGCATCAGCAGAAATCCGCAGAGATTCCGAATTTTCATCAGACTGACGGTTCACTTCCCATACATTTTCAAATATTTCATCAACCTCCTTTATCTTTTTTAAAGGTTTGGATTTCTGAACCCTTTTCAGATTGTATCCCAGACGGTTCAGAATTTTGCCGACAGTTTTATCTGCGGGGAGCTCCCCGTCCCTGTATCCTTTCTCTTTAATCAGAGCATCTCTCATTGATTTTCCTGTTATCCTTGTATATGTGAGAGAACTTTTCATTGCAGGGTCGGCCTGAGTCTCGCGTTCAGCAGGATATCTTATATCTTCCGTGAGACCGGGAATCATGTCTTCTGTTCCCGTATTTCCACGACCCTGAAAATTATCAATGCATCTGATTCCGCTTTCGGTTTCTTTCAGACCTTTTTCAACACATTCTCTGCCCCATCCCATTTCCCGTTCGGCCTTACGGGCACTGCCTCCGAAATATTCCGATGTTATTTTCGCCTGGTATTCACGTCTTTTAAAACCGGTCAGTCTTCCGGTTGCATCCTTTATTACTGCTTTTATATCTTCATCCGATTTTTTCATTTGCTATCCGTTTCTAAAAAATGTAACATCCCGTTATTATTTTTTTTGAAACGTATAGCATTATTAATAAACTAAAGTTTTTTATCTAAGTCTATATTGTTGTTTATTTTAAATATGTTATGTATAAAACCTCGTCGGGTAAACTATGCAAGTTATTGATTTTGCATGATTCTGCCTGTCATGGTCTATTTTTTTCATTATATTCAGAAGGTTAGTGACAGATTTTACTGTTAAAAGAGAAATTATAATGAAAAAAATTTCCCGGTTTATACAAAAAGTGACAGATTCGTCATTTAAGCATTTTATAACCCTGCAACGCCACTAAGAAGCCCAGGAAAACGGGAAAAAATTATAATATCCTGAATTTATTTAATTTAGCCTGTAAATGCCGTTGCAGTGATAAGTTGCACTGATAATACGATCCGGCTTTCCGGGAAAACGGTTATGGCCCATTATAATGCTTCCGTTCCTGAAACACATGGCAGGTCTTATCACCAACTTTCTGAATATAAAGACAAAATTAAAGCATATCATATTAAATAATGAAAAATCAATAACTTGCACAGTTTTCCGGATAAAATTTTGACAATAAAGAACTGAAAACAAAGAATAATATAGTCTTAGACAAAAAACTTAAGTTAATAAATAATGGGTAGATTATTTCTGGGAAAATCCCTTAATTGTCTGGAACTCTGATTTGTCTGATTTATCTGATTAAGGCATGAGTAAAATCAGAGTAATCAGATAAATCAGATGAATCAGAGTTCAGACAACAGATTCATCTGATTATTGTGATTCATCTGATTAAAACACAAACAAATCAGATGAATCAGATGAATCACAGTTCAGACAACAGATTCATCTGATTAATTGTCTGGAACTCTGATTTGTCTGATTATTCTGATTTATCTGATTA
>CAZHPS010000668.1:2693-2829 GCA_964534335.1 uncultured Desulfobacterales bacterium | reverse complement strand
GGGATTTCAGGAATATGAAAAATCCTTTCTTATAACTACAGGGATTTTGGATAAGAAAGGATTAGGAATATAAAAAATCCTTTCTTATAAACTACAGGGATTTTGGATAAACAGGGGAAAAATCCTTTCTTATCCA
>CAZHPS010000668.1:0-2593 GCA_964534335.1 uncultured Desulfobacterales bacterium | reverse complement strand
AAATCCTTGTAGTTTTGTGTAAACAGTGGAAAAAATCCTTTCTTATCCAAAATCCTTGTAGTTTTGTGTAAACAGTGGAAAAAATCCTTTCTTATCCAAAATCCCTGCAGTTCCCCTAGCAAGATTCATACCAGAAAGAAAACCATCCGCAGTATAAAAAACGGATAATCCGTACAGGAAAATTTTGATGATACAGATATGATTTCAGGAAGATATGTTTTCAGGCAGTGAATCTGCCATCCGGGACAGGGAGCATTTTTTCTGTATGGTGCAAAAAATATATTGCACTGAACCTTTTTTTATGCAATAATTTAATTCATTAAAATAAATGGTAAAAATATAACTGCAATAAAAGTATTGCAGTTATTTTATTGCACACAAACCCCCAAAAAAATTCTGATACCGGCAAAACCGGAATCTGCCGCAAAACTGTTTTTCTTTTTTTATCTCTTTGAAATACAATAAGCTATCCGCCTATGACAGAATATTTCCCCCGGATTTCCGCATTCCTGTTCCCTATGGCACGCAGATTGCTTTGTGTATCCGGAAAACGCTTTTGGAAAAGCACACATTATCAATATTAATTTTTATACGGAGGTTTTACCATGTATCAGAAGCAACGGAAAACGGCTGTCATTATTTTATCTCTCTTTGTTTCGGTCTTTGTTTTTTTCCCCCTGCTGACCGGCATTGCCGGCGCGGCCACGCCTTTGGAAGAGGCAATTGCAAAAGCTCCCCAGGGCACGGAAAAAGGTCAGATTAATCCCGGTGCAGAGCCCGGTTATCTTGGCATTCCGGGCGCGCCGAATCCAAATGCGATTGCTGCTTTTCTCTGGGCAGTGTGGGTAGGCTGGATATTCTCCACAGTCGGAGCCTTTGGCGGCGTTATGGCCGGTGTGGGACATATCACGGTGTTCGGGCTGGGAAAATATGCAGGCCAGTTCAGGGAAACCGCGCCCACCATCAACAAAATGGTTACAGACTCGGTTCGCGTTTCCAACCAGTTTCTTGTGGGAACCAGCGCGCTGATCTCTTCCATCAATTATTACAAAATGGGACGGCTGGTTCTGCCTCTGGGCATTGCACTTGCTGCGGGTTCCATGTTCGGCAGTTGGCTGGTTCCATTTCTCACAGCCGGAAAAGTGACTTTCAAGGCATATACCGGTTATTTCGGTCTCTTTGTACTGCTACTGGGCTTCTGGATGCTCTATGAAACCACACCCAAAGGACAGGCCGGAAAGAAAAAAGCCAAACAGGCGGCTGACGCGTTTGAGGAAACCATGAAACGCCAGAAAAGCGGCGAGTGTATTGACACCTGCGATCTGGGCGTAAAGGTGCAGAAAATCAGCATGTCCCGGATGGTTTTCACCTTTTATGGCGTGGAATTTTCCTTTAATCCCCTGTTCCCGGTACTGGGCGGATTTGTCATAGCGTGTGTGGCATCTTTCATCGGTGTTGGCGGCGGTTTTCTGCTGGTTCCCTTCCTGACCAGCGTATCGGGTCTGCCCATGTATCTGTCTGCGGGAACATCAGCTTTTGCAGTTCTCATTGGCATGATTACCAGCATCAGCAGTTTCATAATTCAGGGCGCGATTGTTCACTGGCCCCTGATTGGCATAGAAATGATTGGCATTATTGCAGGTTCCATCCTCGGCCCCTACACTTCCAAATATCTTTCAGACAAATGGCTCAAACGTCTGTTTATTGTACTGGCCTTCTATGTGGGCATTGATTACACGCTGGAAGGTTTTGTTGGCAAGGGCATTATAAAGCTGCTGGGATTTTAATAAAAACAGTCACAGTATTCTGAAAAACAACTCCTCTTTCTGAAAAAAGAGGAGTTGTTTTCTGTCTGACATTTCACGGAGAATTCACATGCAAATCATTGACACCTTTCTGCTGCAGATTGATTCCTTTCTGATTTTTCCCTTCCGCATTACAGATATTTCTCTGCTCGGATTTTATATCGGAACCTTTTTTCTGGCTCTCAACTGTGTTCTGCTGGGCCGGGTGACGATCCTGGTAATTATGCGCATCAACCGCTCCCATTACGGAAAACTGGAAAAGGAAACCGTGCATATGCACAATCTTTCCGTAAAAGCCATTCTTGCAAAAGACAAAAACAGTTACTGTGCCTGCAACAAAGAGGCAAATGACGCGTTTGGAAAGTATTTTTTTTCACAGGTGGGACTGGGCGCATCCCTGCTTTGGCCCATTCCCTTTGCCCTGCACTGGATGAATATCCGTTTTCAGGGAATTTCCTTTCCCCTGCCCTTTGGCGCGGCTTCCCTGAATTATGCTGCCATTTTCATTCTGCTTTATATTCTGGCCCGGATAGTTTTCAGCAGAGTTTCCGCATATCTGCCTCCGGTTTTGCAGCCTGCTCCGGAATCTGCTGAAAAAGAGAAAATGATCCAGTGGTCTGATATTGGTAAGAAAAAGGAAAATCCGGTTCAATCCCGTTTTCCGATAAGAGAAAATCTTGAAAATGCCGATAAAAACGATTATATTCCCTTACCGGGATTGAAATAGTGCTTTTAAGTAGGGTTCCATAAATTTTTGTGTATAAAGTTTTCAGGATGTCCGGATCGGG
>CAZHPS010000667.1:0-2829 GCA_964534335.1 uncultured Desulfobacterales bacterium | reverse complement strand
CGTTCCCACGTTTCACGTGGGAATGCAGATCAGACGCTTTGCGTCTTGCCTGCTTCCTCTCGTTCCCACGTTTGCTCTCGTTCCCACGTTTCACGTGGGAATGCAGATCAGACGCTTTGCGTCTTGTCTGCTTTAAATCACATACGGGACGCAAAGCGTCCGGTCTGCATTCCCACGCAAAGCGTGGGAACGAGATACGAGATAAAACGAGATAAACGAGATAAACGAGATAAAGAACTATTTGATATTATTAATTATTACAGTTTGCTCTCGTTCCCACGTTTCACGTGGGAATGCAGATCAGACGCTTTGCGTCTTGCCTGCTTTAAATCACATACTGGACGCAAAGCGTCCGGTCTGCATTCCCACGCAAAGCGTGGGAACGAGATATGGAGAATTGGTATTACAGCTTTTTGATCAGCGTCACCCTGTTGCCTTTGGTATTGTAAAACAGCCTGTCCACATTCATCTTTGCCAGAGCGATGCCCCGGCCTGAGGGTTTTGAAATATCTGTCTCCGTAAAAGGTTTTTCAATGCTTTGCACATTGAAACCCGGGCCGCTGTCTTCAATGATGATTTCCAGTTCACCGGCATTGTGATTGCATTCCACACTGATCTGCCGGTTCCCGTATATTTCGGAATTCATTCTTTCATTGAAGATGTTCCAGTATTCCCCGGAATCATAAAAATCCGGATCATTTTTGTACTGTGTCATTTCCAGATTGCCATGTTCTATGGCATTGAGCAGGAGTTCAAACAGGGCGATTTTCACTCCGCCCAGATGATCCTGCGGAATATCTGTGGTTTCACTGATATAGTTGAGAAAAAAGATCACCACCTCATCAATGAACAGGAATTTTGTTTTCCCTTTGCAGATGCTTTTGGTGGGAAAACGGTAGGTGTTGGTATGGGTTGCATGTTCGGATGCTGTTTTTTCATCATAAAAATGAAGTGCCAGAATGATAATATCATCTGAAAACACATTTTTCTGCTGAAAGATTTCCGCTCCGCGGAGCATGTCCTCCACGATGGTGCCGGCATTGTGTTTTTTTCCGGCAATGCTCCTTTCTATACCGGCATTTCCGAATACTTTACCGTCCAAGCCTCTGACTTCAGTGATGCCGTCTGTATATATGGCAAGCAGATCCCCGTAACGCAGCGGAAGGGTAATGCTTTGGTTTTCCATTTCCCTGAAAACACCCAGCGGATAACCTGTTGGTTTTAGGTGAAACAACTGCTGCTCACGAAAAATAAAAGGAGCCGGCAGACCGTTGAGACAGTAACATATCTCCATTTTTTCCAGATCAACCCGTCCGCAGAACGCAGCTATCATGTCATCAGGCAGAATATTGTTGTGCATGACGCTGTTGAGATACTGAAATATGCCGGAAGGTTCAACAGTTGTTTCCGATATTTCCCTGAAAAGCATTTTGAGTGTGTTTGCGGTCATGGCAGCGGAAACACCGTGACCGGTAATATCCGCAACAAATACCACAAATTTTTTTTCATTTATCTTTATGATTTCCATAATATCGCCACCAATGTTTTCCGCAGGAATGCACTTTGCGCTGATTTCAGCACCGGAAATTTCCGGAAGCTGGGGCTGCACAACCAGATTGTAGATCTCCTTTGCCCTGTCCAGTTCCATGCGGATATTCTCATCCCGGTGTTTTTCGGATATATCGCTGAGAACCCCGATATAATTGACAATCTGCTCATTGCTGTCCCTTATGGTGCTGATGCTTATCAGGGCAGGGTATATTTCCCCGTTTTTTCTCCGGCTGGGCAGTTCCCCTTTCCAGAAACCGTCTTTTTTTATGATTTCCCATATTTTTTCCATTACAATGTCATCAGTGGAAATTCCGTGTATTACAGCCGCATTTTTCCCTGTGACTTCAGTATGCTGATAACCGGTAATGCGTGAAAACGCGGGATTGACCGTCTGTATGTTGCCATTGCTGTCTGCCATCCATATGCCGTCAGGGGAATTTTCCATCATCCGGGAGGCCAGCAGGTTTTTTTCATACAGATGCTGCCGATCTGTTTGTTTTCGGAATTCAAGACCATAGGCCATCAGCAGTTCCTCCAGCGGAACCGATATGCGCTCTGCCACCTCTGAAATACGGACTTCAGGAAAACTTCGGGCAAAATCTGACAGAGCAGTTTCAAACAGCTCCCCGATTTCTTCCGGAGGAAACTGGGATCGCACCAGTTCCTGTCCGATTTCAGCAATCTGTGCCAGATATTCTTCCTCAGGCTGTTGCAGATATGCGGAAAAAAGTTTTTCAAAATGACCGGCAGCATCGGATTTTGACATGAAATCCTACCCTTTTATTCTTTTTCCAGACTGGTTTCCGGAATGATATTCACCAGCAGCAGGGATTCAAATATCTCCCGGATCGTGCCTTTGAGACGGGTGACAAAAACCTGACCGCCCTCATCCCGGAATTTTTTGTAAAACATCAGGATTTTTCCGATACCGTGGCTGTTGATCAGTTGAATATCCCCGAAATCCAGAACAATGTTCTTTTCACCCTTTGCATACAGTTCTGTCAGCGCGGCCTTGAATTCCTCACCGGATTTCAGGTCAATAATATCCTCGTGAACTGTCAGCACAATTCTGTTTCCAATCCTTCTTGTGGATGTAATCAATGTCTTTTCCTCACTGTTAAAAAAATGTAAAGATTTTTATTTCATTTCCATGCTTTGCGCCAATGCCATCCTCGTTCCCACGTTTCACGTGGGAATGCAGATCAGACGCTTTGCGTCAGTTCGTAGGGTGGGTGTAGCGGAGCGTAACCCACCACAACCGTGCAATGGTGGGTTACG
>CAZHPS010000666.1:0-2829 GCA_964534335.1 uncultured Desulfobacterales bacterium | reverse complement strand
TTGCATACAGTTCAGGCATTGTTTTATCCTTCCGCTATAACAGTTGACAGGTTATAATCTTTCAACTTTGGTTTTTCCGAAAACCGGAACAGATTCCCATAACCCGGTTCCCAAAACCTTTGCCTGACGGTTTAAGCAATTTTTATGCCGTAAAAAACCAACGTTGAAAGATTATAGCAATTTTTTTGTCATTCGACAATATCATATCATAACTCATTGAATCGGAAATATTTTTTGCTTCTTCCGCAACAGTCTGCATAATTGCATCCCAAACTGATTTTTTTGGCAAAAATCTGAAACCGCCTGTCCGATTTGATTTGAAAAATACGGTATCCGCCGGGATACAGCGATTTTCCCTTTTGGACTGTAAAATGTCATGTTCCCGTCTTCCCCGCAAATCTGCACTTCCCCGGACCCTCCTGAGAAATAAAGTTTTTTTCTTCCTCCCCATTTCCGCATCACTGTTGGCAGGGGAAAAAATTTCAGCACAGATTTCGCGGGTGCCGTATCCATTTTTGACCTGTTCCCGGCGTACAGAACTGAACCATGCCGCATCTGGAACCTTTGTACCCTGCGGTGTCCGTATTGCACATTCTGCAGCAATTCTGCCATCTGAAACCAAATCCGCCATTTTTTTTTACAGTTTCAGACTGATATGCGCCATACATCAGGCGGGCGGGTGAAATGATGATCTGATTTCTTCTGTTCAGTTCGATTTTATACGGAAAATCTTTTAAATCCGGACTGTCACAAATCTGCTGCCGGTTCATATACAACTGCCTCCTTATCATATTTCAGCATATCACGCAGCAGACATTTCAGTCCCGGAAACAAATGCCGGTTCACACCTGTTCAGGAGAAATTCCCAATGATCTGAGTTTTTCAGCCAGACGTTCAGCTTTTTGCCTTTCCTGTTCGGCTCTTTGCCTTTCCTGTTTGGAAATATGCCTTTCCGCCTCGGCTATCTGTTCCAGACTGCCGTTGTCATGCAGAGTTTTTCCGGTGTCCATATCCAGAAGAATCAGTTTTTGTCCTTCCGCCTTTATTTTTGCTTTCATCTCCGGCACAGCCAGCCAGCCCTGTGCGTCCGGAGGTGTTCTGCACATACTGTCCCCGGTTTTCCGCCAGAGATGCAGATCAGTCTGTTCACGGATTTCCCCCCGTGCTGTGATCTGATCAATGACAAGATATGCGGATATGCCCAGCCCCCCGTAAAGGGCAACCTTTTTTTCCAGATCCACGGAACGGCTTTTGGGGGAGAGGATTTCAGCCACGGCCGCGGGTGGCGGTTCAGTATCCAGATCATAGGCCGACGGTGCGGGGGAGCGGAACGGGATTATCATCAGATCCGGCGCAATGCGCTGTCTGATGCCCTTTGCATCCCGGTAAATCATAAAGGTGTCGGCCAGAAACCGCAGTCCCTTTTTCTTCAGGAAATTTTCCAGAATCTGGCCAAGATACATCAGCAGTTCCCCGTGCGGTCCTCCTGCGGGCATCAGTTCCTCCTCTGTCTGGTAGGCATAGGGGCATGTATCCCAGTTGTGCGTGATCTCTTTCGGAATCCAGCCCGGACGGTCGGGCTGTGCAGGAACAACCCGTTTTTTGGGTCTCTTCCGTCCGGTTTTTGCATAGCTGTCAGCAGAATTCCTCTGTTTTGCAAAAATTTCCCGGTTCATGGGTGTTCTGTCTTCCGCAGGCTTTGCATACAGTTCAGGCATGGTTTTATCCTTCCGGTATAAGTGACGTTGCAGGGTTATCATATTTCAGCATATCATGCAACAGGCATTTCAGTCCTGAAAACAAATGCCCGTTCACATTTATTCAGGAGAAATCCCCAATGATCTGAGTTTTTCTGCCAGACGTTCGGCTCTCTGCCTTTCCTGTTCTGCCCTTTGTCTTTCCTGTTCGACTATCTGTTCCAGACTGCCGTTGTCATGCAGGGTTTTTCCGGTGTCCATGTCCAGAAGAATCAGTTTTTGTCCTTCCGCCTTTATTTTTGCTTTCATCTCCGGCACAGCCAGCCAGCCCTGTGCGTCCGGAGGTGTTCTGCACATACTGTCCCCGGTTTTCCGCCAGAGATGCAGATCAGTCTGTTCACGGATTTCCCCCCGTGCTGTGATCTGATCAATGACAAGATATGCGGATATGCCCAGCCCCCCGTAAAGGGCAACCTTTTTTTCCAGATCCACGGAACGGCTTTTGGGGGAGAGGATTTCAGCCACGGCCGCGGGTGGCGGTTCAGTATCCAGATCATAGGCCGACGGTGCGGGGGAGCGGAACGGGATTATCATCAGATCCGGCGCAATGCGCTGTCTGATGCCCTTTGCATCCCGGTAAATCATAAAGGTGTCGGCCAGAAACCGCAGTCCCTTTTTCTTCAGGAAATTTTCCAGAATCTGGCCAAGATACAT
This sequence comes from uncultured Desulfobacterales bacterium, assembly GCA_964534335.1. Classification (GTDB taxonomy): domain Bacteria; phylum Desulfobacterota; class Desulfobacteria; order Desulfobacterales; family Desulfococcaceae; genus JAABRU01. Next base: position 418 of record CAZHPS010000666.1, on the reverse strand, counting down.
CAGCAGTTCCCCGTGCGGTCCTCCTGCGGGCATCAGTTCCTCCTCTGTCTGGTAGGCATAGGGGCATGTATCCCAGTTGTGCGTGATTTCCGGGGGAATCCAGCCCGGACGGTCGGATTCTGCACAGAGCTTCCTCTTTTTGGATCTCCTGCGTCCGGTTTTTGCATAACTGTCAGCAGGATTCCTCTGTTTTGCAAAAATTTCCCGGTTCATGGGTGTTCCGCCTTCCGCAGGCTTTGCATACAGTTCAGGCATTGTTTTATCCTTCCGCTATAACAGTTGACAGGTTATCATTTTTCAACTTTGATGAATATGTAAAAAGTCTGAAATCAAGGCTTCTGCCCAATTTAGCATGTTGATTTTATTAACTGATGTTACGCCGTTGTTTTTTTATTGCTCATTCTTCTTTAATTTGATA
>CAZHPS010000665.1:0-2830 GCA_964534335.1 uncultured Desulfobacterales bacterium | reverse complement strand
CTGCGGTTAAAATCTGCCCGGCAGAATTACCAAAATGTTTTAAGTATCGGTATAGATAACGCCATGATTCCAAACCGGAATTATCAGTCTTCTGAATAAGGATTGAAGTATTTTAAAACAAAGGAAAACAATGACAGCATCACAGCCTATTATCCGTCTGAAAAATATATGCTTTACGTATCCGGGGCAGGGCATGATTCTGGATCATGTCAGTCTGGAGATTTTCCGCGGAGACCGCATTGGACTTATCGGCCCCAACGGCAGCGGGAAAACAACTTTGTTTCACATCATCATGGGACTGCTGAAACCCACAGCCGGAAGCATTGAAATCTTTGGGAAACCCATAAAAACCGAAAAAGATTTCCAGGAGGTTTACCGCAGGGTTGGGCTGCTGTTTCAGGATGCAGATGATCAACTGTTCAGTCCCACTGTGCTGGAAGATGTGGCATTCGGCCCGCTCAACATGGGAAAATCAAAACAGGAGGCGGTGGAGATTGCCAAAAAAATCCTTGCTGATCTGGGACTTGCGGGTTTTGAAAACCGTATTACGCACAAACTTTCCGGCGGAGAAAAACGGCTGGCTGCGCTGGCAACCGTGCTGGCAATGGAACCGGAATTGCTGCTGCTGGATGAACCCAGCACCGGTCTTGATGAAAAAACAAAGGAAAAACTCATTGAAGTGCTGAACAGTCTGGATCTTTCCTATATCCTGATTTCCCATGAAAGTGAATTCATGGCAAAAATCACAGATGTGATGTTTATGATGGAAAAGGGAAAAATCCGCACTGATACTGATCTGCACCAGTATGTCCATGCACATCCGCATACAGGACACAGTCATAGCTCATAACTCACCACCTTAAGCAGCCTTTCTGAAAATCAGAAAGTGACTGACTTTCACCATCATTCCGGCAAAAGCCTGAATTCAGTAAGTTGAAATAGTTCTGGATACCAGATTTCGTCTGTATGACAGCAGTGCGTAATATCATTTTTTAAAAAAAACTTTAATTTCTGCAATATCTGATATAATCGGGAGGAATTTATGCAGCTTTCATGTGAACAGGCAGTGGAAGATCAGGAGTTTCCGGTGTTCCGGTATAAGGAATTGCTTGAAAAAATGGATGAAACAGATGATTCCGGTGTTATCTACCCGGAAAGGGACGGAAAACCTATGGGAGAGACAGAATTTCATGTCATGGCAATCATAGAACTGTGTCAGACTCTGCGGCATTTTTTTTCGGCATCATCCTGATGTTTATGTCATTGCGAATATGCTGATGTATTACATAAAAGGGATCCGAAATCCGTGAAAGTGCCGGATGTGATGGTGTTGAAAGGTGTGGGTAAACATGTCCTCCGGATTTTCAGGATATGGGAGGAAAAGACCGATCTGGGCGTGATATTTGAAATCACGTCAAAATCCACCGCGTCAGAGGACATATCCAAAACCGCTCTTTACACTTCGCTGGGAGTGAATGAATACTTTCTTTTTGATCCTCTGGGGGAATACATATAGGCTTTAAGAAAATATTTTTGGTGTTTCCTGTAGGTTGGGTGAGGAATTAACTCCAATAATTTCAGGATGTTGGATTTCATTCCTCACCCCACTCCAACCTACTCCAAAATAATTATCTTAAAAGCTATAGAGGAAAGCCTCATGGGTTTCCGCATGGACGGGATAAACTGCCGCCCCATTCCCCATGATGAAAACGGAAATCTTTTCAGTGAGCAACTGGGGCTGACACTGAAACAGGAGGGAGCCCGGCTGTATCTGACTGTTCCGGAAACCGGATTGCCGGTTCCGTCTTTGGATACAGAGGGACGCCGTGCTGATGAGCCGACCCTCCGTGCCAAAGAAGCTGAGGCGCGGGCTGAGCGCAGGAGTCACTCCGTGCTGAGAAAGAAGCACGGAAAGCCGCTCGTCTGAGTGCCAAACTCCGGGAAATGGGCATTGATCCGGAATCCATGTAAAAGGCAGATCACAAAGGAATGCCAGACAGAAAGTCTGGCATTCCTTTGTTTTCCGTTCCCACGCTTGTACTTACGCTCACAATTCGGGCCAGTCTGAATTTTTTTGTAAAGAAAAAGTAGCATTTTCCCACCTCAGAATCCGCTTTTTTCCCATTGATCTTTTACAGACTTCATGGAATAAATTTTCAGAATTCCCAAAATCCCCTCAAACAGACAGAGGATCTTTCATGAAGATTATAGTGTTTTCCTCAATTTTTATCCTTTGTGTGCAAAAAACCGCTCCGCTTACTTTTTGCACTCCTCCGGAGCAGCCTGTCCTTTGTGTGCAAAAAACCGCTCCGCTTACTTTTTGCACTCCTTCGGATCAGACGGACTGCGGGAGTGCGGAAATTAAGCGGAGCGGTTTTCCGCACATTTCGGTGGAGATCGGACAGGAAAAGATCCGACATTCAAGATTCAACTGCTGACAACAATTTCAATCTGATGATGAAAGGGAGAGCAGATAAATGAACAAATCCGCAGTAAATCCTTTTAAAGGTTTTAAAATTCGGACAAAACTCATGCTGCTGGGAATCGGCTGCGTCCTTATCACAGCTATGGGCATGGTGATTGTGGCGGTGTGGCAGGGAGATGTCTTCAGCCGCCAGGCCCGCATGGAGGCTGAAAAACTCATTGATGCGGATCTCAATCATATCACAGAAAATGTTTACAATATGATCAAATCCCAGGATGAATCCATACAGCAGAAGGTAAACCATGACCTGAATGTTGCCCGGTATGTTCTCAATAATCAGGGAAAAATTCGGTAGTGCTACACAAGTAATGCTGAATTGAATTTCCATATAAAATAACGGATTGA
>CAZHPS010000664.1:0-2833 GCA_964534335.1 uncultured Desulfobacterales bacterium | reverse complement strand
ATTTATACAATAAGGTGAGTTGTTTCCTCTGTGTTCTCTGTGGTTTTTTTTCTCTCTGTGTCCTCTGTGGGAAACCGAATCATAAGTATACTTTCAATGGAGAATCGGTATAATACGCCATGTCCAACTTTTTTTACCCGCAAAGATCACAATGTTTTCACAGAGGACACAAAATCTTTTCCGTATCCATTGTGGATTCTTTCTGTCCTTTGCGGTTAAAGTGAACGTGGCGTAATTTGTTTTCAAATTTTTTTCGTATGGTTCGTGTGTTTCGTGGCTGAAAAAACAGAAATTCTTCCATGTGCAAAAGCGGTTTGATATAGCAATGCTGATTTTTCAGGATTCCCAAATTGCGGGAAATTCAATAAACTCAGGCTGGATATGCTCCGTGAGCCATACTCCGTTATCGGAAAGATAAAAAATCTGTCCTGCTCTGTGCATTTCCCCGCTTCTGATTTTCAGAACCACAGGCTTTCCATGCCGTTTTCCCACGTTGAAAGCGGTTTCCTCATCCCCTGACAGATGAACATGATGCCGCGTTCCTCTGATCAGTCCCTTCAGCCGTATGGATTCCAGAAATCGCTGTGCTGTGCCATGCCAGAGGATTTCCGGCGGGGTTTGGGGTTTCAGTCCCAGGTCAACAGACACAGAATGCCCCTGACTGGCCCGGATAAATCTGCCGTCCGCACTGATGGCAAAACGCTGTTTATCGTTTTCCGCGACCACCCTGGCAATGATGTCCCTGTCCAGAGGCATACCTGCTTTTTCCGCGCCGGAAATAAGTTCATCCATATCCGCCCATCCCTGTCTGTCAAGACAAAGGCCGATTTGTTCCGGTTTATGGCGCAGCACCAGACTTAAAAATTTGCTGATTTTTTTCCTGTCCATTTTTTCATTTTCTCCTGCAGCCAGTTTTCTGTCAACCTTTTCCTGGCTGCTGAAAAAAACCGAAATCCGCGCAGGCAGGATTACTTGTTTCCGCTTTTGACAATGGAATCAATGGATTTGAAAACTTCTCTCTTTCCGGCATTTGGATGTTCAGACAGGTAACGCGCAATGCTGTTTGCCACATAGGCTGTGGCAATGGAGGTTCCCGCGTATGCTCCAGCTTCCCCTTTGTATCCCACCGGCAGAGAGGCAAAACCCGGAGCCGAAACTGTGACAAAACTGCCGTAATTGGAGTTTTCCCATGTTTTTCCGTCCGGTGCAAGCGCACCAACACCAATAACAGAGGAATAGGCCGCAGGCCAGACTTCCTTTCCTGTGGCTTCGTTTCCGGCTGCTGCCACCAGAATCAGACCTTTTTCATCAGCATAATTGAGAGCATTTTCCAGAAAATCGCTCCGGATGTCTGAACCCCAGCTCATGCTCAGCACCTTTGCCCCGTTTTCCAGTGCAAAGTCAATGCTGCGCATCATGCTGAAGTTTGTCGTAACCCCGTTGTCATCAAATACCCTGATGGGAATAATGGGAACCGATTCATTTTCCCCGGCAGAAACGCCATAGGGACTGATTGCACCCGAGGCAATCAAAGCCATCTGGGTTCCATGTCCCAGTCCGTCTGTAAGGGAATCTTCGGGACTGACGGCATCCAAAGAAGCAGCCACATATTCCTCCAGTCCTGAACCGGGCAGAAGTCCGGAATCCAGCACAGCCACCGGTACCCCGTTTTCCGGCGGTGCAGGATTCACATATCCCGCAGCAGGGGCATCCGGGCTGATATTCCGGTACGGCTGCAGAATGGGATACGCATAATTGGGTTCTGCTGCGGCAATGCCTTTTTTTTCAGAGATCTGCGAGATCAGAAATGGCACATCTGTATTTTCCGGCAGACGGATTCGGTACACTCCTGTGCGATCATCGTGTTCCACTATGATTCCGCCAATGCTTTTGAGGAATTTTTCAAAATCCGCACGGGAAACACCCGGCCCCGAACGCAGCAGGATTTCATCTTTGACAAAAATCTGCCCGTTTTTCGGATTTTTAACCACCTTAAAAAGATGAGATGCTTCCAGCGGCCGCATCCGGGATTTTCTGCCCGGTTCAAATATCTGTATCTCCGTCAGCCGGACGTCCTGACTTCCCGGAACAGATTCCCAAATCAAAGCATAATCAAGGGATTGCAGCACTGTGTGCAGTCCTTTCTGCATTTCCCGTTTTTCAAAGGATGCGGAAATTTCCGGATTCAGATCCGGGTCCACCTGCACCCGGATTCCCTGTGCTGCGAATTTGCGCAGAATATTTTGCAGAGGAACCCGGTCTGCATGAAGAGTGAACTGATCTCCGGACAGGCGCACATCCAGCGTCTGCGCAGATAAAACATGGCAGGGCATCCAAAAAAATGCAATCATCACAGCCAGTATTATCAGGCGGATATAAGGAATTGCAGATTTCCGCCCTGATGTTTTCCGGAGGACAGAATGCACATGTTTTTTTATAGTCATATGTTTGCTCCAATAAATTGTTTTTTCACAGTTTTTTTATACCAAACCGCTTTCAGATTTCAGGGAATGCCTCTTTTTTTTAACCGCGAAAAACATGGACAGCAAGAAAAAGCAGCATTTGGCATGCTCATGCTTTGAAAGTGAATTGGTATATATTCATACAAGATTTGACACTTTTAAAAAGTTGTCAAATTTTATACGGGTGCAAATGTATCAAGTCAATGGCGATTCAGTATAAATCAGCCGCGAATGACACAAATCTGGGTAGTGCTACACAAGTAATGCTGAATTGAATTTCCGGATAAAATAACGGATTGAACGGATATGATTATCATCATTTTTGGAAAACGGAAGTGTTTTTCTGACCAGCCGGGAAACACGCTGCCGGA
>CAZHPS010000663.1:0-2837 GCA_964534335.1 uncultured Desulfobacterales bacterium | reverse complement strand
AACCCCGCAAGGGGTGAAATGATTATAGCATTGAAATCATTATAACAGCCACATTTTTTTAACCCCGCAAGGGGTGAAATTATTATAGACGGTGACATGATTTTTCTCTCTTCCAATCCATCTTCATTAAAGAACAATTTGCCATGAAATTTCTTCTTACCCCGAAAAACGATTATGTGTTCAAAAAACTGTTTGCGGAACACCCTGACATTCTTATTGATTTGATCAACTGCGTGCTGTCTCTTTCTCCGGCAAACCGCATTGTTTCTGTGAAGATAAAAAACCCGGATATTCCGCATGATGAAATTGACAAAAAATTCATCATTCTGGATGTGCGTGCCGTTGACAGTTCCGGAAATGAGTATGACATTGAGATGCAGGTGCGCAAATATGAAAATTACCCCAAACGCAGCCTGTATTATACCAATTCGCCATTGGTTTTATACAATGCGGAATGCAAACCGGAGGAGTGCAAAAATTAAGCGGAGCGGTTTTTTGCAAACGCGGAACCGGGGAAAAACTGACAATAAATATTGTATCAAATCAATGGAGAATTGGTATTATCTCTGCAAAATGTACGGAGACCAGCTCAAATCCGGTGATGACTACGGAGAACTTCACCCGGTCATCGGCATCCATTTTTCTGTTTGTGTTTTTCAATAAAAACAAAAAAAATTGAGTCGGATATAAAAATAATGCCTGCAAAAGATATTTTTCATTCTGCTGTCAGAAATGCTCTGATAAAAGAAGGTTGGACAATTACCGATGATCCTCTGTTTATTGAATTCGGCGGAATTGATCTGTATATTGATCTGGGAGCGGAAAAAATAATTGCCGCTCAGAAAGATGGAATGAAAATTGCCGTTGAAATCAAGAGTTTTGCCGGAGTATCCCTAATTTATGAATTTCACAGGGCATTGGGGCAGTATATAAATTACAGGGAGGCTCTGAAAATGGAAGAACCCGGACGAAGGCTGTATCTTGCCATTCCATCGGACATATACACCAACTTTTTTTCGCTTGAGCTTATCAGACTTGTAACTGAAACCTGCAAAATCAGTCTTATAATTTACAGTGCTGAAGAGGAGGTAATTATAAAATGGAGGAATTAGAAAAATATAAAACTGTTGTAGAGGAAGTGATAAAACGTTACGGCAGTTATAAGCCGTCCTACGGTGATGTTGAAGTGCAGATTATTTTGGACAGGGAAAATCATCACTGGCAACTGATGAATGTCGGATGGAACAAAGACAGAAGAATACGCGGATGTGTGCTGCATATAGATATAAAAGACGGCAAAATATGGATACAGCATGACGGAACTGAAACAGGTGTGGCAAATGAACTGGCAGAAATGGGTGTTCCCAAAGAAGATATAATATTGGCATTTCATCCTCCGTACAAGAGAAAATATACGGGATTCGGAGTAAACTGAATGGAAGAGATTGCAGCAAAGCGGTCCGGCAGACAGTGAGGATCTTCTGGAATGGCTGCGTTTTTTCAACCATGCACATGAAGAGGGGGACAAATCCATGAGAACCCGTTATTCCAATCCTGTAATCGGCCGGGCCTTTGACGCGCTGGAAATCATGAGCGCGGACAGTGCCACCCGTGATTTTGCGGAAAGAAGGGAAAAGGCCCTGAAGGATGAAACCATGTTCCTCAATGAAGCCAGGCGGCTGGGGCAAAAGGATATGCAGATCAGTATATCGGAGAAACTGATTTCAAGAGGACTGAATACAGATGAAATCAGTGAACTGACCGGACTGGCCAGGGAGGAAATTATAAAAATGAGACAAATGCTTTGGAAAGAATAGAGTGGGTAAAGCCTTAATTTTAGATGAAATGAAGCACTGCATTGAATTTTATGCCAGAATTTATTTTTCAGATTTCATATAAGGTAAAAACCGTCAATGCCGCCTTTTCAGGCCGGATTGACCTGATAATGCAAACAGCGATTAACCAACAGTGAAAAGGAAATTACATGTACAAAAAACTGGTGCCCTTCAACAGCCGCACACATGCCCAAAAGCGTCTCAAATCTGTCAATTCATTCAATTTTGCCAAAAATAACCATATCGCGTCCCTGATGATAAATGAACTCAGCCGCGCGTCCTCCATTTATCCAGTGGTGTTTCTCAAGGAAGGTGAAAAATACGGACTTTTTGCCCTGCTTGGGCTTAAACCCGGAGAAAACCTTTTTGTGGGCGACAAAGGCCAGTGGGAGGCCGGTTATATTCCCGCTGTAATCCGCCGTTATCCCTTTATGCTGGGAAAAACGGAAAACAGCGAGAGTTTTATGGTGGGACTGGATGAGGAGAGCGAGTTTATTTCAGACACCGAAGGCCAGCCCCTGGTGGAAAAAGACGGCAAGCCCTCGCAGGTTGTGGAGAATGTCAAGCAGTATCTGGCTGAAATTCACCGCTTCAGCGAAATCACCAGCCGTTTCTGTCAGGATTTGGCAGACCGGGATCTGCTGGCCCCGCTGAATCTGCAGATTAAAAGCGCAAACAACGGCCCGTCCCTGAACATAGCCGGATGTCACGGCGTGCATGAGAAAAAATTCAATGAACTGCCGGATACAGATTTTCTGGAACTGCGCAAAAAAGGGCTTCTGCCCCTGATTTATGCGCATCTTCTGTCGCTGGCACAGTTGGATCGGCTCATCCGTCTGCGGGGCGGTATAGAATAGTGGAAATCCCGGAGGAGTGATATTGTTATAATAATGTTCTATAATAATATCACCCCTTGCGGGGTTCTGATATGTTTTTTTAATAATGATAATGCTATAATAATATCACCCCTACCGGGGTTAAAAAAATCCCGGAAGGGATGAT
>CAZHPS010000662.1:0-2841 GCA_964534335.1 uncultured Desulfobacterales bacterium | reverse complement strand
ACAGCTTTTTGGAAATTAATTCATGATATTAATAAAATTTAAGCGAATGGACAGCGTTGTGTTGGTGTATCCGGTAATGTATCCCAGAGTTGATTTTTGCGCTGATACCCATTCCAAATGAATTTTGGAATTCAATACACCCAGAATAAAAAAATCATCACTTGCGATTACCATGTTTGCCTCGCATGGCAGAATGGAAATATCAATGGCACGGAAACAGGTTTATTTTGCTATTTTGGGAAGGCAGAAATAACATTTCAGACCTTTCAGTGCTTTTCTCATTCCCGGCCTTTTTTCACCAAACTGCCACCAATATATTTTTCTTGCTTTCCGTTTATTGGTATCCCTGACAGGTTTCACATATTTTTCAACATGTTCAAAAGGCAGTTCATATCTGCCCGCCTGTTCCAGATCCATATTGTTAAAATCAATTACCCATTCCGGATCAAGACCCTGATTTACCAAAGATTTTCCATCAATCATCTGTTTCAGAACATCTTTGTTTCTGGCATCGGCTGCTGTCCATTTTTTCGCGTTTTCGGCAGATATGACAAAGCCTTTTCCTGCCAGTTGACATCCTTCAAAAGACTTCCCAAGATTTTCAGCAAGCCGTCTGGCTCCTGTATAATCTGCCTGGGCTTTCAGGCTTGAATTTATATATGTTACTTTCTTTTCATCAAGATACAGATCAGAAGGAATATCTTTTCTGTTTTTTACCCAGTTTACAATGCTTACATGAACATTTGCGGTTCCGCTCCATACCTGCGCTGAAACAGCATTTGTTATGATTCCTCTGTTTTCTGTAATATATTCAAGACTTGCCTTTCTTGTTACTCCCTGTGCCACTGAATTGGTACCGACCAGACCGATTCTTTTTGCACTGCTGTCATGAGCTTTCCGGAACCACAGCGCGCAGTAATCCGGCTGCCCTTTTATACCAATTCTCCATTGAAAATATACTTATGATTCGGTTTCCCACAGAGAACACAGAGAGAAAAAACCACAGAGAACACAGAGGAAATAACTCACTTTATTGTATAAATTCAATAGCGAATTGGTATTACATCCGGAAATGCTTTATATACTTTTTCTGCGTATTCATCCCCTCTTTCCATCCGAAGATATTTGCCGCCCAGAAAAGGCGGATTTCCTATGATAACATCAGCTTTCGGCCATTCACAGAAAAGAGCGTCATCTGCTGTGATATTTTTGTCAAGATCATCAAAAGGCAGTGTTCTGTCTTCAGAATCCAATGAAAGCTGATTCTTTTTTATAAATGAAATCAGTTGGTCATTAAATATTTTTTTCCCAATGGACAAAGTGACTTTTGCAAGTTCCACAGCAAAGGGATTGCTGTCCATCCCGTAAAACTGTTTCAGTCTGATGACAGAATAAACATCCTGTATTCGGTATTTTTTAAAATTTTCACTGATTTTTGCAAGTATTTCAATTTCAAGAGTCTTTAACTCTCTTAGTGCGATATACAGAAAATTTCCGCTGCCGCAGGCAGGATCCAATACTTTGATTTTTCCAAGTTCATCCCTTATTTTCAGTAAATTCTCAAGAGTTGATGCAGCATTTATTTTGCAGGCAAAAGGATTTATAATTGTGGGTCTGACAATTTTCATTATGTCTTTTTCACAGGTGTAATGCGCTCCGGTGGTGTGCTGCTCCCTGCTGTCCATGCTGTATTCAAATATATTTCCGAAAATAGCAGGTTCTATTCTGCTCCAGTCAAATTTCGCTGTTTCCTCCAGAAGATCAAGTTCATGTTTGTTAAGTTTTATCAGATTAATTTTTTTGAATATTCACTGTTGAAATAACTCACATCCCTGAATCTGCCGTCTTCAGCTTTTTTCGGACTGTTCATCTGCCTGAAAAGAGAAGCAATCATCTCATTGGCAGACTGATTTTTCCTGCCTTCCTGAAGCAATGCCAGAAAATAATCCGCAATGGGGAAAAGGCCAATATCCTCTGAAAAAAGACATATCAGCAGTTGAAGCACAAATTTCTGAACTTTCTTTTTGTCTTCCCCCCTGTCAATCAGTGAATGGTATATTTTCAGCAGTTTCTCAGCCGCTTCTGCTGTCACTTTTTCAACATTGTTGCAGAAAACCGGTTCAATGGGCTCTTTGGAAAGAAAAGCCAAAGCTCTCCATCTTGTTCTCAGTTCTTCCACTGTCAGAGAATCCAGCGGAGAATTCTGCATAAACCAGTTGAATATCAGAAAACGGTCAAAATTGCACAGGACAACAAAGGGGGGTTTTTTCTTCCCTGTAACTTTTATCCCAGTATTCTCTTGCCTGAAATATATGCTCCTCAAGGTCTTTTCCCCTTGATTTCATTACTATTATTGCTTTGCCCGGCAAAAGAAGGTCTTCAAATTTCGTGGTTTTGCCGGTTTTAATCCGTTTTTCAAATCTGGCTCCTGCATCATGGCAGTCTGCATAACCAAATATCTGAAACAGCCGGTTCAAAAAAGTCTGTGCTTCCCCTTTTTCATAACCTTCCAAAGTTTTTATAAAAGTTGTAAAATTATCAATTTTTTCATTAATGGAAGTATACTGAAACAATTTTGGTTTTGTTTGGCACGTTTTTTGCGTTTCACGTTTATTCATATATTAGACCTCTTGCAAAAGTGGGAATTGCTCCCTTGATTTCATTGGATAAAAATTGACTTTGGAAAGAGGTCTATTATTTGAAATTTTTCAACCATCAGTTTTTTTAATTTGTCAATACGATCCCCGGTATTGTTCAGAAACTGAAAAACTTTTGCACGGAATATCTTGTATTTATTATAATATTTATTTTTTACCAGATGCTCTTTGGCATATTTCCAAA
>CAZHPS010000661.1:0-2845 GCA_964534335.1 uncultured Desulfobacterales bacterium | reverse complement strand
ATTGCACTTTACCGGGAAAATATCGGAACTGTCGGCTATATTGCAGAACAGTTGGGATTGTCCAAAACAGAGTTAATCAAAGCATTGCGCGTGAACAATGCAGAACCGGATTTTTCGGATGAAACGGTTTTGGAAGAATCACAATAATAATCTAATTTTATTTATAAATTATAAAAATAAACTGACTGATATTTTTTTGGTGCATACAGAAAATTTTCCCACAGAAAAAAAACTCTCTGTGTCCTCTGTGAAAAACTCTGTGTTCTCTGTGGGAAATTGGGTATTTTCCATAAGGCAGTCAGTCAAAAAAACATCAAAACAGATTTAACAGAAAAACCTGAAAACCATCACATATCAAAAGGAGAATAAGACAAATGGAAATCAGAACCTTCGGTGTTATCGGCGCGGGACAGATGGGAAACGGCATTGCACAGGTTGCAGCCGCCAGCGGTCTCAATGTCATCATGAATGACATCAAAGATGAATTTGTGCAGCGCGGGCTGGACAATATCACCAAACTTCTGTCCAAAAGTGTGGAAAAAGGCAAACTGGCAGCCGCGGAAAAAGATGCCATTCTGGGCCGGATTAAAACCAGCACAGACATCAAAGATATGGCAGGTGCGGATTTTGTTGTGGAAGCTGCAACAGAAAGAGAAGACCTTAAATTCGGCGTCTTCCGCAATCTGGATCAGATCTGCAAACCCGGTGTGATTCTTTCTTCCAATACCTCATCGATTCCCATTGGACGTATTGCATCCCAGACCAAAAGGCCGGACAAAGTGATTGGAATGCACTTCATGAATCCGGTTCCGGTGATGAAACTTGTTGAAATTATCCGGGGACTTGCCACATCTGATGAAACCTTTCAGACCACCTGGGATCTGTCTGTGAAATTTGGAAAAACACCGGCAGAGGCCAATGATTTTCCCGGATTCATTGCCAACCGCATTCTCATGCCCATGCTCAATGAGGCTGTTTTCTGTCTGTATCACAGCGTGGGAACTCCGGAAGCCATTGATACGGTTATGAAACTGGGCATGAATCATCCCATGGGGCCGCTGGCTCTCGCTGATCTTATTGGTCTGGATACCTGTCTTGCCATTATGGAAACCCTGTATGAGGGTTTCAAGGATTCCAAATACCGTCCCTGTCCTCTGCTGCGCAAATATGTGGAAGCCGGATGGCTGGGCAGAAAAACAGGCCGGGGTTTTTACGAATACAAATAAAACCGATGCTGCGGATACAGTGCGCTGTCAGGTTTGTTTTTGAGAGTTCATTTCAGGACTGGTGGGCGGATTTTCCATTTTTTTTGTAAAAATTGGAAAATCCACCTAATCTGCACCAGTCATTTCCGCAGCATTCCTATAGCAAGGAGATTGTCATGGCAGAAGGAACAGGCCGGCTGACGCCGGTGGGAAAGAAAATAAAAAAGGTCAGAACAGAGAAGAATATTCCGCTGGAAAGAGTGGCAAATGAAACCGGCTACGCGGTGGATTATCTCAAAGATGTGGAGGCAGGAAAGGAAATGCCCCCTGTGGGCGCGCTGCTGCAGATTGCCAAGGCATTGGAGATTGACACCGGTTTTTTCCTGAGAGAACAGGAAGCCACCATGAAAGAGCGCGTGAAACAGTATACCAAACGCACCAATGACTACGCATATGAAACCCTGACTCCGGGCGCGGAAAACAAGCATCTCAAGGCATTCCGCGTGAGCATTGATCCCAAAAAGGAACATACAGGCGTGGGTTATCAGCATGAAGGCGAGGAATTCAATTATGTGCTGAAAGGCCAGATAGAAGTGATTGTCGGCGATCATGTGAACACTCTCAAACAGGGGGAATCCCTGCATTTCAATTCGGCCATAAAACACCAGTTGCGGAATATCGGTGATGAAACTGCGGAACTGATTGTTGTGATTTACAATCCCTGAGAATGTTCAATGATGAATGGTAAATGGTGAATGCCACCTGACATCTGACAAATCCGGAGAAATATATATGTCTTTTTTCAAACTTACAGATGAACAGATCATGATTCAGAGCATGGTCAGGGAATTTTCCAGAAAAGTGATTGCCGCGACTGCTGATGAGCGGGACAAAACAAAGGAATTTCCTGCCGAGAATCTGAAAAAAATGGGAGAACTGGGGCTGATGGGCATGATGGTTCCGCCTGAATACGGCGGAGAAGGAGCGGATACCATCAGTTATGTTCTGGCCCTTTCCGAAATAGCGTATTCCTGCGCTTCCACCGCTGTTGTAATGTCGGTGCACAATTCCATTGTATGCGAAAGCATCATGAAATTTGGCACAGAGGCGCAGAAAAAGAAATACCTGCCAAAACTGGCCAATGTGGAAATGATTGGAGCCTTTGCCCTGACCGAACCCCATGCAGGTTCCGATCCGGTCTCCCAGAACACCACAGCGGTAAAGCACGGAGATCATTATGTGATCAACGGAACCAAACGCTTTATCACCAGCGGGAAAAACGGGGGCATGGTCATTGTCACAGCCAAGACCAATGAGGCGGAAAAACACAAAGGCATCAGCGCGTTTCTTGTTGATAAAGGAACGCCGGGCCTGATTGTGGGGCATGAGGAAGACAAGATGGGGCTGCGGGCTTCAGACACCACAGACCTGATTTTTGAAAACTGCCGTGTTCCCGAAGAAAATCTGCTGGGCAGGGAAGGCGATGGTTTCAAGATTGCCATGACCGGTCTGGATGGCGGACGCATCGGCATTGCGGCACAGTCTGTTGGTGTGGCACAGGCCTGTCTGGATGCGGCAGTGAAATATGCCAAAGGCCGGGATCAGTTTGGTCAGAAGATTTCCAAATTTCAGGGCATCCG
>CAZHPS010000660.1:0-2851 GCA_964534335.1 uncultured Desulfobacterales bacterium | reverse complement strand
TCCGGGTGCGGATCTCCGGTCAGTCTCTGAATGACCATGTCCGGAGGCAGATATTCAAGAAATTCACAGACCATATCTGCATATTCAGCCTGTGCCAATGGACTGTAAAGGCCATTTTGATACATTTCATCCAGTTTTGTTCCTTTGACCACATACAGCAGATGGATTTTGATGCCGTCAATGCCAAGCCCGGCGACAGTTCTGGCTGTCTGCATCATCTGATTCCGTGTTTCGCCCGGCAGTCCCAGAATGACATGTGCACAGATGCGGATTCCCCGGTTTTGAGTCATTTCCACAGCCTTCTGAAAACAGGCAAAATCATGGCCCCGGTTGATCAGGGCAAGAGTGGTGTCATGAACCGATTGCAGTCCGTATTCCAGCCAGATCAGATATTTTTCCGCATAACTTTGCAGCAAATCCAGCACTTCTCTGTTTACACAGTCAGGCCGGGTTCCTATGCAAAGCCCGACCACGCCATCTATGGCCTGCAATGCCTCATTGTAAAGAGATTCCAGTTTTTCCACACGCGCGTAGGTATTGGAAAAAGACTGAAAATAAATGAGAAATTTTTTTGCCTTGTATCTTCGTGCAACAAATTCAGCGTTGATCCGGATCTGTTCGGCCACAGTCCGGCCGCGGCTGTAATCCCCGGTTCCGGAGCCTCTGGCATTGCAGTAAATACATCCGCCCCAGGCAACCGTTCCGTCCCGGTTGGGACAGTTCAGACCCGCGTCCACAGTGATTTTCTGCACCCTCTGACCGAAAATCCCCCGGAGCCATGTATTGAAATCTTTGTAACGATCTTTCATTTGCTTGTTTGCATCTGTATGTGTTTTGTGTTAAAAGGTTTCAGGATTCGGGTTTCAGGCAAATCTGCAAATCCCGCCTGAAATCCGGTCCCTGACACCTGAACACCTGACACCCTTTTATAATCCATAATTCACGGAGATGCAATGAAGATATCAATAGCCAATACTGCAGGATTCTGCATGGGGGTTCAACGGGCTGTGGAAATGGCTCTGGATGCATCCAATACCCATGAAACACCCATTTATGCCTATGGACCACTGATCCACAATCCGCAGGTGCTGAGCCTGCTCAGGGAAAAAGGCATTCAGATTCTGGAGGAAATTCCCGCGCAGGGCAAAGGAACAGTGCTGATCCGGGCGCACGGGGTTCCTCCGGAGACCGGTGCGCAGCTTGAAAAAGCCGGATTCCGGGTCATTGATGCGACCTGTCCGAGGGTGATTAAGGTGCAGACCATCATCCGGAAACACGCGGCTGATGGATATGCCTGCATCATCGTAGGCGACAGGGCGCATCCTGAAGTTATCGGACTGCTGGGTTTTGCCGGTGAAAAAGGATTTGTGGCCGAGCGGATTCAGGAACTTGAAGAACTGCCGACCTTTGAAAAGGCCATTATCGTGGCCCAGACCACCCAGAATACACTTTTTTATGAAGCCGTAAAAAAATGGGCGGAGCAGAAATGCCACCATTACAAGGTTTTTGACACCATCTGCGATTCCACCGAGCGCAGGCAGGCAGAGGCCAAACGTCTGGCTGAAACAGTGGATATGGTGGTTGTGGTGGGCGGCCATGACAGCGGAAACACCAAGCGTCTGGCAGAAGTTGTGCATGAGGCCGGAAAGCCGGTTTTTCATATTGAAACCGAAGCAGAACTGGATGTGGAGGCTCTTTCCTCTGCAAAACATATCGGCATCACCGCAGGCGCGTCCACACCCAACTGGATTATCAAACGGATCTACCGGGCCATTGAATCCCTGCCTTTCAAAGAAGAATCTGTCTGGCGCAGACGGCGTCTTGCCATACAGCGTTTTCTGATTCTGAGCAATATTTATGTGGCCCTGGGCGCGGGCTGTCTCTGCTTTGCCTGCTGCAGACTGCAGGATATTTCCCGGCCACTTCCCTATATCATCATTTCCTTTCTCTATGTTCTTTCCATGCACACCCTGAACAATCTTACGGGAATGCGGGAGGCCCGGTACAATGATCCGGACAGGGCGGCATTTTACGATCAGCACAAAATCGCCATGACACTGCTCGCACTGATTTCAGGAGCTTCAGGACTGGCAGTGGCCGCAGGTGTGGGTATATCCCCCTTTCTTTTCCTGCTGGCAATGAGTGTGCTGGGGCTTTGCTATAATCTGAAAGTTATACCGGATTTTGTGAAAGGAATGAAATACCGCCGCATCCGGGATATTCCGGGTTCCAAAACCATACTGATTTCCCTGGCCTGGGGCGTGGTGACAGCAGTCTTTCCTGTGCTGGCAGTATGGAACAGCTTCCGGCTCAGCACCATGCCGGTGTTTGTATGGGCTTTAAGCATGGCCTTTGTCAGAGCTGCTTTTTTTGATGTTCTGGATATGCAGGGAGACCGCATTGTGGGCAAGGAAACCATTCCCCTGCTGCTGGGAGAAAAACTGAGTATCACATTTCTCAAAGGCGTCAGTGTTTTTGTTATGCTTATGCTCTTTCTGACCGGAGCCTTCGGGGTTTTTCCGGATCTCAGTTTTGCACTGATCCTCTGTCCTCTGATTTTGCTGCTGATTATCTCGGCACATAAAAAAGGGCGTGTACTGCCGGGTATCCGTCTGGAATTTCTGGTGGAAAGTCAGTTTGTTCTTTCAGGTGTGATTACCCAGGTGTGTGCTTTTTTCCGTTAAATTATTATAATAATATCTGTTGTTTATTTTCTGTTTTTTGTATGTCATTTCTATAATAATATCATCCCTTACGGGATTTTTTCCAACCCCGTAAAGGGTGAAATTATTATAGGGGTGTTATTATTACAGAAAAACCGGACATTTCCGCATCCAAAACCCCGTGAGGG
>CAZHPS010000659.1:0-2860 GCA_964534335.1 uncultured Desulfobacterales bacterium | reverse complement strand
TGCGGTTAAAATCTGCCCGGCAGAATTACCAAAATGTTTTAAGTATCGGTATAAAATCAAAGTTGACAAAGCACTGCCAGTTTATGATATTATTTCAGGCCCTTCATACAATTCCCTGAATTTTTCATTCCCTTCCTGCCGATCTGTTTTCATGGCATGGGGCAGATGATTCAGAATATCCTGCGCGGTCATGCCGTCCTTCCCCATTTCCTCTGCTGCCAGATCACCTGCCAGTCCGTGAATGAATACACCTTTTCTCACCGCGTTTTCCATATCAGAACAAAGCCCGTACATCGCGGCTATTGTCCCGCACAGCACATCTCCGGAACCTGCTGTTGCCATGCCGGAATTTCCGCTCATATTTATGTACACCCTTCCGTCAGGAAATCCCATCAGAGAATGGGGGCCTTTGAGAACAATAATGGCATTGAGTTTGGCAGTCATCTGCCGCACAATCGCTATGGTGCCGGTCTCAATTTCTTTTATGCTTCTGTCACAGATCCGGGACATTTCACGCATATGGGGAGTCAGCACTGTGGGAAATTTTCTTTTTGCCAGAATATTTCTGTCCCTGCATATGGCAGTAATCCCGTCTCCGTCAATAAGCAGCGGTGAGGCAATTTCTGCTGCCAGTTGCCTGGCAAGGTTCTGACTTTCCTCATTCAGAGACAGCCCCGGGCCAAGTACAGTCATATCTGTTTTCCGGGAAATGGAAAGCAGTTCATTTTTGTTTGAAATGGCAATACTTCCTGACGCGGTTTCCTTTTGGGGAACCAATACGATTTCACATGCTTTTGCTGCAATCACAGGAATAAGGGAGGCCGGAGCAGCAAGACGGGAATACCCGCCCCCGGATTTGAGAAAGGCATGGGCAGCAAAATACGGCGCACCAAAATACGATGCTGCACCGCCAATAAACAGCACATCCCCAAAACTTCCCTTATGTCCGCAGGCATTTCTCTGTGGCAGTGAAAACGGAATGTTCACCGCAGTTTTCATCTGATCCGGTTCATACAGTGACGGAGGAAAGGAAATATGGCTGACATACAGTTTTCCGCCCTGATCATACCCCGGATACAGCAGATTTCCCACTTTGGGGCAGCCAAATGTAACAGTCAGATCCGCTTTTACGGCAGTTCCCATAACCTGTCCGTTATCTCCGTTTACGCCTGACGGAATATCCAGACTCAGCACGGTTTTTCCCTTTTGCCGGAACTGATTAATTTTTTCAATAATTTCAAAATAATGTCCTTCCACATTACGGGAAAGACCTGTGCCGAAAATCGCATCAATGATTACATCACAGTGCAGGAGATCAGATTGCAGGGATTCCGCTGATTCAATGGATTGCATATCCACCGGCAGCCGGGAGATAATATCATAATTGCTCTTTGCCGCGCCTTTGTATTTTTCCGGATCACTGAGCAGAAACACCTTTACCTGTCCGCGGAGAGAATGGAGTTTCCGGGCCATGACCAAACCGTCTCCGCCATTATTGCCTGCGCCGCAAAAGATGGCAAAGCCTTTGTTCCGGATTCCTGTATGCCCGGACAGAACCGCACAGGCTGCAAGCCCTGCATTTTCCATCAGAACCTCTTCAGGAATACCCAAATCCGCAATCGCGGTTCTGTCCATTTCCCTCATTTCACTGACTGTGCTGACTTTCATTTCACACCTCATTTCTGTTCTCTTATACCGATTCTCCATTGCTTTGATCCAATACTGTCAGTTTTTCCGCAGTTCCGGCTGTGCAAAAAACCGCTCCGCTTAATTTTTGCACTCCTCCGGATTTGTATTCCGCATTGTATAAAACCAATGGAGAATTGGTATTATTTTCTTCCAGATAATCAGGAAAACTCCCTGTCTTTGAAATTCTGGCGGTTGACAAGCATGGCCCCGTCCCCGCTCTGGGTCAGAACAAACAGCCCTTTTTTTTCCGCATAACGCCCCACATCATCCTGCATGACCGGCGCGCCCACACCGCCCAGAACAGAAAAATCCTTGTACTGGGGAAAAACCTGCCTGAAATTCGGCATTTTTTTGTTCAGGAACTCATCAACCATCCTTTTTTCCATACGGTTCTTCACCTCTATGACCAGAACCCTGTCTCTGTCCACTGCCACAATGTCGTATTCGGCTATCCCCTTTTTCCTCATATTTCTGCGCACACTGGCAAACACCATATCCCTCTGCTTAAACAGACTTTTGATATTCCGGTAAAACAGATCCTCAGCAACCTTTCCCTGCACAAGTCCAAGATCTCCAAGCTGCTCACCGATCTTATCCAGTTTCTTTATGGTTTTTTCAAGCTGCTCATCAGTCTTTTCCTGGGATTCTTTCAGTTTCATGAGCTGCTCATCCGTCTTTTTCTGGGATTCACGCAGTTCCATGATCAGTCGGCCGGTCTCTTTCTGGAATTCCCGCATTTCCTGCATTTCCTGAGAGAATCCATCGCGCATTTCCCGCATTTCCTGAGAGAATTCAGCACGCATTTCCTTCATTCCCTGAAAGAATTCAGCCATGCCTTTTTCAATCATCCCCATTCTGTTCTCTTTCATGTTCTGATCTCCTTTGTCTGTCAGAAAGAAATTTTTTTAATTATACTGATCCAATTTTGGTTTTTTTATGGCACAGAAACTGCCTCCCGTCAGGAACATATTTTTTCAGCCTGTCCGAAGGACTGCACAGCAAAAATCATGCCAAGAAAAACCAAAGTTGAAACATTATATATGGAATCTGAAAAAAAATCAGCAAAAAAATATGTTCCGGTGTTTCCGCGTGCCATGAAGACATAAAAAATTAATGAGAATCCCGGAAGGGATGACATTATTACAGTTATGACAGGCAAAAAAACAATGCA
>CAZHPS010000658.1:0-2861 GCA_964534335.1 uncultured Desulfobacterales bacterium | reverse complement strand
GTGTCCTCTGTGGGAAACCCAAAAACCGCTTCTCTTAATTTCTGCAATCCTCCGGCAATGCAAAAAACCGCTCTGCTTAATTTTTGCACTCCTCCGGATTTGTGTGCAGATTGTATCATGTCAATGTCGAATCGAATTATACCCGAAAATTTATTCTGAATTACTTAACTATACTGATCCAATTTTGGTTTTCTTTGGCACGGAAATTGCCTATGCGCCAAAACAGTTTTTTCAGCCCGTATGCGGGGTTTTTCAGGCCAAAAACGGATGATTTTTCACTTTCAGCCCGTCAGGCAAAAAACATGCCGGATAAAACCAAAATTGGATCAGTATATCATCTTTTTCTGTAAAATGAAAACATTTTCCTGATCATCATTCCCCTGATTCAGGAGCCTTTCCGGGCAGCACCTTTTCCAGAATAACTTTTGTCACCAGATAAGTCGGTCTGACTCCCTCCAGCCCCATTTCCCCTGCGGCAAGGGTCTGTCCGCTGACAATGGGATTGTCAGAGGCATAATAGGCATAGCGCACTTTCACATTTTTGGAAATATGCCCCTTGATCATGGCGGCACTGATGGCCCTCTGATAATGGCCTCCTTCCATTTCCAGCCCGACTGTGTTCCAGCTTTTCTGAAACCTTTCCAGCATATCCCTGTTCTGCAGAGAGGTTCCCAGCACAGTAATGATAGGGCCTGTGAAAATATAAATGCCATCCACCCTTCCAAAGTCTTTTTCATCCAAATCGTTTTCAAACATGTAATTGTCTGACGTACCTTCAATGACATGCGCGGTTGCCAGCATGATGTCCCCTTTTTTTCCGGGCAGAATACCGGCCTTTCCCATGACAGAAATGGAATGGATATTCATCAGGGATTCCGGATCACTGTCTGCACATGGATTGAGCAGATTGTCCATTACTTCAAATGCCTGTGTTCCAAATGCGTAATCCATTACCAGAATCACGGGTTTTTCGCCTTCAGGGATATGCAGGGACAGTTCCGGATGGAAATTCACGCCATCGAGCATGGCTGTGTCAATAATCTGACAGTCAATATGGGTTCCGGATCGATCCGGCAGTTCATACATGCCGTGTTCACGGGCAAAACGGAAAACAATTTCCCGCCGATCCCGGATAAGATGAATCAGATCAAACAGGGCAGTGACAGCCTCGCCCCGCCGATCCGCTTTGATGGCCGAATATCCGTAAAGCAGATTGACCACACTGTGCAGATTCGCGCTGATGATGTGCAGCGGACGTTTGTCCAGATTCAGGGACTGCAGTTTCACTTTTATGTCATTGGCCCATTTGATTCCGTATTTCTGATGTCCGATAATATTCATCAGAGAGGGAGTAAGATAAACAACAATGGCATTGACATGGGATTCCTGCTGCTCATCAATGCGTTTGCCCAGATAATAAATCAGGGAAAACAGGCCTTTGTTAGCGTTATGCTCCCTTTTGCCTTTTTCAAAATATTCATAGGATTTCAGGGTCTGCTGATAGGGTCTGCCCAGAATCAGGCTCAGATTCCACACAGCCTGCTCCAGTTCCGGACTGCTGAGACTGTCTTTTTTCTGCACGGTTTTTTCCAGTTCCATCCATTCAACCGTGATATTTCCGGACCCGGCGCGCATCCTGCTTTGAATTTTTCCTGCCTCGATGTTCAGAAAAGTCAGATGGGTAAGAATATCATAGATCTCTGTCAGCCCCCGTGTGATGGTGAAACACATTTCCCTGGGACTGATGCGGTAACAGGTTCTTCTTCTTTTGAAAGGTTCAATTTTTTCAAACACATTGTCAGAAAATTCCTCCTCCTCTGTCAGAACTATTCGGGTGCATTCCTCAATTCCTCTGGGCAGTCTGTCCATCACATATTCCAGCCCCCTGAGTTCCACTATGCGCGGATCACTCATGCTGCCGTATATTTCCGGACTCAGACTGATCATATGTTCAGCCAGCGACTGTCCCAGTTTTCCCGATGGCCGGTAATATCCTCTCAATGCCAGTGCATTGGCAATTGTCCGGAAGGACTGCACAGCCAGTCTTGCTTTTTGTGCCCGTGTCAAATCCTGCATATGATTCTCCTTTGCATTGTAAAAGTGGGCTTTCCTGTTTTCATTGAACAACGAGAAAAATATCCCCGTCTTTTTGATTCGGCTGATACAGTCTGGACGCATGTTCATCTGTGCCGTCAGGCCCCACAGAATAAAAACGGGGTTCCGGCATAAGTTCCGGATTGCTGCCTCTCAGATACGGATTGCTGTTTCTGCTGAAAAGGTCTTTCGGCAGTTTGGGAATATATGCCGGAACAAGTTCTTCTGCGTTTAAAGGTTCTCTCCCGTGTTCCAGCCGAAAGAGCTTCCATGCTGTATTTAGCCGGAGCAGATCGAATTTGACTCTGGCGATCTTATCATATAATTCCAAATTTGCAGGAATGGAAACACTAAATAAAATCGGATAGATAAAATATGATGTGATTTTCGGCCATAAGGGGGTATAATTTCCTCCGTATCCCGTCACTAACACAGCGTTCATTCTGTTTTCTTTTATATTTGAAAGCAGTTTGTCACGCACTCCGGGTTCGATCACGCGGGGGAGAATGAATTTTTCACGATAATCAGCGTCCGCCAAAAAAAGTTGGCCACAAAGACTTCGTTCGGTATGTCCTTTTATTTTTATCTTAAATCCGATACGGTTGTATCTTCTTGCCAAACTGATTTCATCTCCAAGAGATAACAGGATATTGTTTGAAAAAAAACCGGTTTCACGGCGCAGCTCATTCTGACGGCCTAAGGCATATCGAAGAGCAGCCCTTTCAAGGTGGCTTTAAGTTGAGTTTAAAAGTAATTTGAAAACAGAA
>CAZHPS010000657.1:0-2863 GCA_964534335.1 uncultured Desulfobacterales bacterium | reverse complement strand
TCATAATATTCATGCCGGATTTCTGACTCCCGCTCCAGAGCCAGATATTCCTCTTCCGTGATATAATTCAGTGCTGGCTGCTGCATGTGTATCTCCTTTAAAATTTTTGCACCCGTTCCCACACTTGCGCGCGGGAACCGGAGAATTCAGATTATCATTGTGTACTCTGCTCTGCCGGTTTTTCCTCATAAACAGGAAGGAAAACCGAAAACACAGTGCCTTTGCCCGGAGTGCTGCTTACACTGACCCTGCCTTATGTCTTTTTACAACGCCGTCAACAATGGAAAGCCCCAGTCCGTTGCCGCATCCCATGTCTTTTGTGGTAAAAAAGGGATCGAAAATTTTTTCCATAATTTCCGGGGATATGCCATGCCCGGTATCAGTGACAGTCAGCCGGATATGGGGAACAGTCCGGGAATCCTTATTCCCACTGCCTGTTTTTTCCGGGTTTATATCCATTATATCAATTGGTTCTTCAATATCCGATAAGCCAAAAGTCAGAATTCCCCCCTGTTTTCTCATGGCATCAATCGCATTGGTGCACAGGTTCATGACTGCCTGGCAAATCTGAGACTGGTTCGCTAGAATTTCTGCATCAGAATAAAAATTCTCCCGGATTTGTATGTTTGCAGGCAGCGTATGCCGCAGCAACTGCAAAGCCTCCTTTATGACAACTTGCATCTGTACCGGTTTTTTCTCCTGTTCTGCATGCCGGCTGAAAATCATAATGTCCTGAACAAGTTTTTTGGCCCGGAGGCTGGACTGAAGAGCATCCTGCAGATTCTGCAGCAGCATTGAACCTGGCTGGGCATCTTCCATAGCCAGTTCTGTATTGCCGATGATGGCAAAGAGAATATTGTTGAATTCATGGGCAATGCCGCCGGCCATTGTGGCTATTACCTCTGATTTCATGACCTGACGCAGATGTTTTTCCAGTATGCGCTTTTCCGCTTCGGCATTTTTCCGCGCTGTCACATCCCTTGATATTCCTTCGATTCCGCAAAAACGGCCCTCATCATTTTTCAGCAATCTGGCATTTGTAGATATCCAGACCGGTGAACCGTTTTTATGTTTCAACTGTACCTCATGATTCTCCACACTTCCCTGCAAAGAGATTTGTTCAAGAAATATTTTGCGGTGTTCAGGCAGAATATAGAAATCGCTGAGATTACAGCCAGTCAGTTCTTCCTGCTTATAGCCCAGCACTCTGTGCACTGACGGCGAAACCATAGTCACAATTCCCCTTTCATCGGTACGGTAATACACATCATAAAGTGTTTCAAAAAGCTGCCGGTATTTCTGTTCACTTTCCCCCAGTTCACGGGTTCGCTCTTCCACACGCTTTTCCAGTTCTTTATTGGAAACAAGAAGTTCTTTACGGGCATTTTTCAGATGCCCAATCCGCAGAACCGTATCGGATTCATCCCGGATCTGAATCATTGCAAAAACCTGACGGTTTTCTGCATTGCATATGGGATTGAACAGACAGGTCTGGCGCATAAGCCCGTCTGAAAAACGACTGTCAGGCAAAGGAATCAGCCAGGAATGAAAGGCCGGGGAAAACAGACGGGCGGATCTGTAACGGATGGTGTTGTGCACCTCTTTCCGGATTTTGACAGTGTCGTAATTTCCGAACAGACTGTCCATATTTTCCGGTTTTTCCAGACAGACCGGAAGTTTGCTGCTTATCCAGTCATTCATGAAAACAATATTCAGAGATTCATCCGCAATGAGAATTCCCATTATCAGACCGTTATAATAAGCAGGCATATCAGATATTTTGGTGCAGGTTTCCATACAGGCTCCTTTTTTTTGAAAAACTGTTACCACAATTTACAACAGCCTTTGAACCATTTTTTCAATATTGTCATAACTGTATATCATAATCACCGTACCCTGCACATTGATTTCCTGTGCTGCAAAATGGGTTTCCCCCACAATATAAACATTTTTCTGATTCAGTCCCTCAATGGAAAAAAAATCATTTCCAATCACAGGAACAGGAAGCAGACAGTGTATTTCCATTTCTGCCATGTCGCTGATTACATTCTGAACTGCATTGATAATAATATTGGCAACCTCAGTGATTGCATCCAGTTCAATCACATTGAAATGTTCACCTTCATCACTGTCTTCTTCCAAAAGCAGGTTTACCAGAGTTTTTCCGCTGATGACCGGAAAGGTCACAATCCCGGTGCCGGTCAGTTCCCCTTCAAAGTTCTGCCTGACAGAAACATATTTTCGGGAAGCTTTGGATCGAATGTAATCAGAAAATTCATTATGGCTTAGAATGGACAGCACTGGCAGTGTAAGGGAGATTTCAAACCGCAGCATTTCGTTCAGCGCCACTGCCGCACGTCCGAGTCCTGTATTGAACAGTTCAGCAAACAGGTCTTTTATTTCTTCTGAAAAATTCATATATACTGTTTCAACTTTGGTTTTTTGTGGCACAGAAATTGCCTGCCGTCAGGAACATGTTTTTTCAGTCTGTCCGGAGGTTTTTTCAGGTCAGAAAGGATGATTTTTTCCGGTTCTGACCTTACTGCAAAAATCATGCCGAAAAAAACCAAAGTTGAAACAGTATATCATCCTTTTTCCTGTTTATCAGATGGATCTGTTGTCTGAACTGTGAATTCGTCTGATTCATCTGATTTGTCTGATTGCTCTGATTTTATTCGTGCCTGAATCAGATAAATCAGATAAATCAGATGAATCAGAGTTCCAGACAATCTGATTGCTCTGATTTGTTCGTGTTTTAATCAGATGAATTTGTTGTCTGAACTGTGATTCGTCTGATTTATCTGATTACTCTGATTTGTTCGTGTTTTAATCAGATGAATTTGTTGTCTGAACTGTGATTCGT
>CAZHPS010000656.1:0-2865 GCA_964534335.1 uncultured Desulfobacterales bacterium | reverse complement strand
AAGCAGCATAAGCTTCCAGCTTGTGCCGTGAACTGAACAGGTATATTTATTTTAATAAATCACCATGCTGCTGTCACCGGCTGCCATGCGTTTTTGCAGGAAACACTGCGGCCCGTATGGTTGCACTGAAAAATAATGCTGCTTTAAACTTTGCGGGATTTTGTATCTTTGCGGCAGATTAAAAACAGCCGGAACACGAAAATTCTTTTTGGTGAAATATTTTTCAATTTTATATTGTGAAACAGTCACATGGCACAGGGATTTCTCTGTGTCCTCTGTGCCTTGTCTTTGATCTCTGCGG
This sequence comes from uncultured Desulfobacterales bacterium, assembly GCA_964534335.1. GTDB lineage: Bacteria > Desulfobacterota > Desulfobacteria > Desulfobacterales > Desulfococcaceae > JAABRU01. The sequence goes on along the minus strand of CAZHPS010000656.1, from coordinate 2,564 downwards.
GAAATTTTTTGTCTGTTCATCTAAAAAATACTGGGTCAAATCGGCTGATAATGTCATCCCTTCCGGGATTCCGGTTTGTTTTTTTCAGCTTTTTCTATAATAATTTCAATCCTTGCGGATTTTTCCAGCACTGGTTTAAGACTTATACCGGTTCGCCATTGGTTTTATACAATGCGGAATGCAAATCCGGAGGAGTGCAAAAATTGAGCGGAGCGGTTTTTTGCATACACGGAACAAATCCGGAGGAGTGCAAAAATTAAGCGGAGCGGTTTTTTGCACAGAAGAAACAGCGGAAAAACTGGCAATATTTTATAAAATCAATAGCGAATTGGTATAAACCACTGCCGTCATTTCAGGCTGCGGAAAGGTTATCGCAAGCATATGACAAAAACCGGCTTAACAGATATTCTCCATTTTTTTCTCAGTGTGTACAAACTGCAGTTGGATGCCCCCAGATCTCCGGGGCAGTTCATTTTGCAGAGTGAAGACAACCCCAGGACGGATCTGATTTATGATCTGCAGGTCATCAAAAACGGAAAACAGAAAAGCAGACGGATCAGTCTGGGGCCTCTGGGAGAGGACAGCGGCAGCAAAAGCACATGCTACAAGGTGATTTATGATGATCTGCTGGTGGTGAAGGTTCCTCCGGTTCCTGTGACGGATTTCAGCCAGTATGTGGACAGTATCCGTATGGAACGGGAGATTGCAGCGGCCATTATGCCGGATATTGAGTGCATTGTGCCCAGCTTATCCGCAATTCTAAGAAAAATTCCCACTTTTTCCGCTGATGCGAATTCCCCTGATTTTGAGGAGCATTGTATCCGCAAACTCAGAATCCATACCCGTTTTCAGGATTATCTCCGGATTGGAAACACCTTTGTCTTTTTTATGAACCTGTCCAGATACGCATTTCTGGGTCAGGTTGTGGAAGGGCTGCACAATGACAAAAAGGGAATCCGGGATGAGCTTTGCGGGCAGACTGAAATTTTGCAGGATCCGGATATTTTTGAAAATATTTACGGAAAAGAATATGCTTCCCTGTATTATCCCCTCAATGAGATGTATTTTGCTTTTGAAGACAGGTTTGGTCAGTTGCAGAAAAAACATGAACTGCTTTACATCTTTCCCGCGTATAAAAAAAGACAGTGGTTTCTCACCTATCTGGCTGAAAGGGATGCGGAACCTGCGGAACCCAGTATGACTCCGGAATTTATTGATGATATGAACAGCCTGCTGGAAAATATCACAGCCTCCGATCCTTCTGCCCCGTATTTCCGTCAGGCGGTGAAAAACCGTCTGAACCAAAGAAACTTTCAGCAGAACAAAGCCCATATATCCGGCATCATATCCAATCTGCTGGACATGCTGGCCCGTCTTCGCAAAAAAGGCATTGCCATACGGGATCTGAAACCTGACAATCTTTTCATTGCGGGAGATTCCTCCAGATTTCCCCTTCTTCTGGCTGAACCCTCGGAATATTCCATCGGTCTCATTGATTTTGAAACATCTGTGAATTACAGCACAGGTGAAAAGGGAAACATCCGCCAGCCCATGCTGGCCGGCACTCCCTCCTATGCCACGCCCTCACATATATTCAAAAATGAACTGCTGCGAGAAACTTACAGCAGTCTTCCCCGGATTTTCCATCTGCAGGACTGGCAGGCTGTTATCAGCATGATCCATATTGTCATCACAGGCGAGCATCTGGCCCAGAAAACCAGCAAACTCATGCCGGAGTTTATCCGGATGATGAAAAAATCATTTCAGAAGAAAAAAATACGGCTTCAGGATGCCTTCACCGGATTTAACCGTGTATTCTGGACAAGGGCCTCCGGAGAATTCATGGAAAAACTGTCTGCAAATGCCGATATTCTGAAATCTGTCCGGCCTGTGATTTATGCAAATGTGTGTGAAATGCTCAGGCAGGAAATTTCCGAAGTGGAAAGTGATATACTGATACAGATACAGAAGCATATCAAATCACAGAAATTTTTCCGAAGCCCCAAAAGCCGTTCTGATCTGGAAAAGTCACCCCTGTCCGCCATCCGCAGATGCCTGTCAAACTGGGAACAGGGCATTCAGGTTCCGGAAATATCCCCTTCTGTACGGGCTGAAGTGATCCGGTGGCTGAAGCAGCTTGAAGACCTGAAATCCGAATCCGAACGCAAATCGCTTTTTCTCAGTATGCTGGCAGAAGAAAAACCGTCCATATCCGCGTATGATCTGCTGGATATGATGTTCAGTGTGGTCTTTCATGCCATGTACGGTGTCAAGTGGGGAAAAGCAGAAGTGGAAACAGATGAGGGACAGAAAGAGGACACACGGGAAGAAGTGAAGGTTTCCCGTGAGGAAACTTTTGCAATGGAGAAAACAGTCAGTGCGCTGATGTAGCAATTCACCCTGCGCAGAAACTCTGGTTAATGTTTAATGGTTAATGGTAGACGGGAAAAAATCCGTAAGGATTGATATTATAATGGTTAATGTTTAATTGTTAATGGTTAATTGTTAACGGTAGACGGGAAAAAATCCGTAAGGATTGATATTATAATGGTTAATGGTTAATG
>CAZHPS010000655.1:0-2871 GCA_964534335.1 uncultured Desulfobacterales bacterium | reverse complement strand
TTTTCCTGAAAAACCCAATTTTTTTGATACACGAAAACTTTCGTTGACCTACTTACAATCTTGCCGTGCCTGCCGCAGATCGCAAGCTGGTTTGACTCTGAAAAAAAAATCTCAAACCTCTCTGGATAATGGATATCCCACTCTTTTCTGGCATCATCGGAAAGTTCATGGCTATCCGGGGCCTCCTCAAATCTGTCTGACAGTGTATCAAGACCGCCGTATCCTGCTCCCCAGTATGCAATTTTTTTCTTGCTGCATTCTGCCCGGAGCCAGAGATGAAAATAGTAGGAGACAAGATCGTCAAAACGGATATGCTCCAGATCAAGATTGTCTATATTGCTGATTATACGGCATTTCTTTTTCAGGACATACTGCTCTTTTCCGTCCTGATCCTTGATCTTCTCAAAATAATTGGTCGCAAGGTAATCTACCATGAAATAGGTCTTGCCGCAGCCGGTTTTTCCGAATATGCCGTATATCATATCTATTTCTGAATAAAAGAAAGTATAAACCGTGTAGTATAGGCAGAAAGCAGAAGAGAAATACCCTCCGGAATACGCATCAGCGTTGCCATCCATGCCATAAGGCCGGTAAGCTGGAAAACAGGCTGAAAATCCGGGGGGTATTGGATGACAGTTTGGTCATCTGGGCCTCAAAAACAGACTTGAGAACATCAAGCCAGACATTCTTAAGAATTCCGGGAACGACAAGAGTAAGAAGACCGCCCATAAAAAGCCGGAAGCAGTACCAGAGAGCAACAACAAGTGCTATTTTGGCAATAAGATCCAGTACCCTCGATAAATCCCAAACCGGAATCATAAGGCATCCTTATTTTTTTAACAGTATAAAAAAAGACATAATGCTGAACATGCCGTAAACATAATTTCCTATGGTTGAAAGTATTTCATCATAACCGCAGAAATCCAGATCAAAACTCGGAAGGTAAGACATTTCAAAGTGCAGTGTGCAGATAGAATTGGCGCACTGAAGCTGAAAATCTTCCAGAGTGTCTATAAACGGATTTTCAAAGAAAGAGGACAAAAGACCGCCTGTGTCTGTTTCAGTCGGCTTGAAATCATTAACAGAAGTATTGAACTGTTTTTTAAAATGCCGGTAAGCTTTCTCTTCAGGATCATTGGAAAGATTGTTACCATACTCATGAAATATAGTTCCCGTCTGATCCGAAACATTATTCGCAAAAACCCCGATTTTGTCTTTTTGTTCATCAATTAAAGATTCATTTTCGGATCTGGTTCCCAGGGATTCAGAAATCTGTGCATTAAGCTGATTAGATCTTTCCAGTTTTATATTCGCAAAGTCCAGTTTCGCATTCACACCATCAAGTTTTTTGTTTGTACCGTCTGAACCGGAAATAACGTTGATTACACCTTTAAGCTGTTCATTCGTTTTGACACCCTCAAGGTAAACTCTCTGCTGGGTAACTTCTTTTCCCCAGTCCTCAACCAAATCCGCCTGGCCGTCACCGTCAAGATCCACAGTTCCGGGATTGGACGCATCAGGCAGATCATCAAGCAGGCTATCATCACAGCCAAGTATTTGGGGATTGTCACAGACACCATCCAGACAGACATCCATTGTGCAGAGATCCCAGTCAACACAGTCTCTGCGATCTGTGCAGGTTTTCGCCGGAAGATCCGAATCCTCAGGCCCCATTCCCAGACCAGTACCATTAAGGAAATCATACAGACTGTCAAAACTGTCTGAACAGTCTGAGGGACTGGCAACAATATTCAGGATACGCGGATCACAGCCGGGAAAAGTAGCTTTGGTATATACATACTGAGTTGACTCTTTGACTCTGCCGTATTTGTCAGTCGAACGGACAATAATCCTATACATTTTTCGGCAGTCATCACTATATCCACCAAGATTCTTGCACCACTCTCCGAAAGTATCATCATCATCAAGATCAAATGCATCCGCAACCTCACCCGGATCATCAAAAGGTTTGTCCGGATTCGAAGGATCTGACGGGTCAGGAGGATCTGTCGGATCAGGAGGATCTGTCGGATCAGGCGGATCTGTCGGATCAGGTGGATCTGTCGGATCAGGTGGATCACCCGCAACACCGCATCCGACAATACCACAGTTCGCAGCAGTATAATCAGTACAGCAATAAGAAGAAGGCATAGTACCATCGGCAATATAAGGATACCAGGAATAATAAGTAGCACCGAAAGTACCAACCTTGTAACCCACATAAGCCCAGCAGGCATATTCACCCGTACCGACACCAGTACGATTGTGTGCAGTAGCTCCGGTAGAAGATAACAGAGTTAAAAGAGCCTCATCATAACTGCAGGAAACGAAAGTTTCACCACCTGCAGCAGGAACAGATGCAAAGGAAATGGAACCAGAAAATATATATATATACTGATCCAATTTTGGTTTTCTTTGGCACGGAAATTGCGTATGCACCAAAACAGTTTTTTTCAGCCCGTCTGCTGGGTTTTTCAGGCCAAAAACGGATGATTTTTCACTTTCAGCCCGTCAGGCAAAAATCATGCCGGATAAAACCAAAATTGGATCAGTATAAATATAATTATTTTTATAAAATTAATCATAATTCCAATAGAAAAGCCGGGGTTTCCCCCGGCAAACACGCAAAAAAAATCAGGCCCCCAGATTCTTCAGCTTTCTCAAACCCCAGACGCCGCAAACAACGACAACCAGAATTCCGACAAGCTTCATACCTTCAGTGAGAACCCAGCCCAGACTGATTGTGGATGTGTCAAGCACAGGATCAGCTGCCATTGCTACAGTCGAAATAAGCATGAAAAAAGCAGAAATCCACAACCAATAGTCCGGTAATTTTCTGAAAAATACTTCACAAACATAATAATTTCATAT
>CAZHPS010000654.1:0-2881 GCA_964534335.1 uncultured Desulfobacterales bacterium | reverse complement strand
ATTATGAAGCTGTGGGAAAAAAATATCTGTCCCAAAGACATTATGACGGAAAAAGCATTTCAGAACGCGCTGGCTGTGGATATGGCTTTGGGATGTTCGACAAATACTGTCCTGCATTTAACGGCCATTGCCAAAGAAGCCGGAGTGGAAATTGATCTCAATCTTATCAATGAAGTGAGTGCGAAAACACCGCATCTCTGCTCCCTGAGTCCGGGGGGGAAAGATCATATAGAAGATTTGAACCGGGCAGGCGGAATCGGTGCAGTGATAAAAGTACTGTCTGAAGCCGGACGCATTCATGAAGACTGCATAACCGTGACCGGAGAGAGTGTGGGAGCCAATATCCGGAATGTCCGTATACTCGACCCGGATGTGATCCGTCCTTTGCGCAATCCTTATCACGAACAGGGCGGGCTGGCTGTTCTTTTCGGCAATCTGGCTCCCGAAGGCTGCGTGGTCAAACAGTCTGCCGTATGCGCGGAAATGATGAAGCATGAAGGCCCGGCCAGAGTGTTTGATTCTGAAGAGGCTGCAAGTCAGGCCATTATGGACGGCAAGATTCAGAAAGGGGATGTTATTGTTATCCGTTACGAAGGCCCAATGGGCGGCCCCGGAATGCGGGAAATGCTGACACCGACTTCGGTAATTGCAGGCATGAAACTGGATGCACATGTGGCTTTGCTTACGGATGGGCGTTTTTCCGGCGGAACCAGAGGCGCATCCATTGGTCATGTTTCCCCCGAAGCCATGCAGGGCGGCCCCATTGCCATTGTAAAAGAAGGGGATTTGATTGCCATTGATATTCCTGCCAAAAGCATCAATCTCAAAGTGCCGGAGCATGAAATCCAAAAACGTCTGGCAGCATGGAAACGGCCTGAACCCAAAATTACCAGCGGATATATGGCACGGTATGCCAAAACGGTTTCTTCGGCCAGTCACGGTGCTATTGTCAGATAGTCAGTTATCAGTGAACAGTTATCAGTAAACAGTTATCAGTAAACAGTTATCAGTAAACAGTTACCAGTGACCAGTTGTCAGTGAACAGTTGTCAGTGAACAGTTGTCATGTAATGTAACATTCCTGTTGAGAGATTTTTCTTTATCTGAATTTTTCAAAGGGATGTTACGTTACACAGTTGTCAGGGAAATTGATTTTGAAAAATGATAACAATCTTTATGACAAGGCATATAAATTTGCCATAAGAACAGTTAAAGCATACAAATATCTTGTTGAAAACAAAAAAAGTTTGTGCTTTCCAAGCAGATGCTGAAAAGTGGTACTTCCATTGGCGCAAATATAGCAGAAGCCAACGGAGCCATTTCAAATGCAGATTTTTCTGCCAAAATGTCCATAGCGTACAAAGAATGCCTTGAGACCAAATACTGGCTGTCTCTTTTGAAAGATACGGATTATATTGATGAAAAAACCTATAAAAGCATTTTTGCTGATGCGGATGAACTTGGAAAAATTCTCTGGTCAATCCTCAAAACTACAAGAATCAATACCGGAAAGCACTGATAACTGGTAACTGGTAACTGGTAACTGACCACTGATAACTGGTAACTGGTAACTGACCACTGATAACTGATAACTGGTAACTGAAAAAAGGGGTGGAGTATGAAATTAAAGGGTACACAGATTCTCATGAAGGCTTTGCAGGAAGAGGGGGTGGATGTCATTTTCGGTTATCCGGGCGGAGCCGTGATTGACATCTATGATGAACTGGTGCAGACCGACATCCGGCACATTCTGGTACGCCATGAACAGGGAGCAGTTCACGCGGCAGATGGTTATGCCAGAGCCAGCGGAAAAGTGGGCGTGTGTCTGGTGACATCCGGGCCGGGCGCGACCAATACCGTCACTGGCATTGCATCAGCATACATGGATTCCATTCCTGTTGTGATCATTACCGGACAGGTTCCTTCCCATCTCATCGGCAACGATGCGTTTCAGGAAGTGGATATTGTGGGCATCACCCGTCCCTGCACCAAACACAATTATCTGGTGCAGAATGTGGAAGATCTGGGCAGAATCATCAAAGAGGCATTTTACATTGCCAGATCCGGCAGACCCGGCCCCGTGCTGGTGGATATTCCCAAAGACATTGGCAAGGCAACCGCTGTTTACAAGGTTCCCAAAGAAATCAAACTGAAATCCTACAATCCCACATACAGCCCCAATGTACGGCAGTTGAACAAAGTGGTGGATTTGATCAAAGTGGCCCGGCGTCCCATGATCTTTGCAGGCGGGGGTGTGATTCTGTCCAAATCCCATATGGAACTGCGGGAACTCGCGTATAAAGTACAGATTCCTGTGACCACATCTCTGATGGGACTGGGCGCGTTTCCGGCTACTGATCCCCTGTGGCTTGGCATGATTGGAATGCACGGAACCTACCGCTCCAATATGGCAACAGCCGCGTGCGATCTGATGATTGCCATTGGTGTGCGCTTTGATGACCGGGTTACGGGAAGAACAGACACCTTTGCAGCACAGGCCCAGATTGTGCATATTGACATTGATCCCACTTCCATCCGCAAAAACATCCCGGTCAGCGTGCCGGTGGTGGGAGACTGCAAAGTTACCCTTACACAGCTCAATGAGCTGCTGAAAGAAGCTGATCTGGGCGATCTCAAGGCAAAACGCAGCGGATGGCTGCATCAGATAGACGGATGGAAAAAAGCCGCTATGCTTTCCTATACACAGGATGAGGAAACCATCAAACCCCAGTATGTTGTGGAAAAACTCAATGAAATCACACAGGGAAAAGCCATTATCGCAACAGAAGTGGGGCAGAACCAGATGTGGGCTGCACAGTTCTGTCACGTGGATGAACCCGGACATTTCATCACATCAGGCGGATTGGGTGTCATGGGATTCG
>CAZHPS010000653.1:0-2886 GCA_964534335.1 uncultured Desulfobacterales bacterium | reverse complement strand
CACGCGCCCCACAGTCTTTTGGAAAAAATTCCCTTCAAAACCGCAGCAGGAACCAAAGATATGTACATCAATATGCTTGGCAATCCTGAACTGCCCATCAAAGCAGGGGAAAGCACAAGACAGGTGGTCAATACCAACTGCAAAACCTGTCATCATATGACCAATTCAACAGTGGCAAGCATGGCAGCCAAAGAATTATGCACAGACTGTCATCGGAATGTTCAGCACATGCGTATGAAACCCATCAGCACAAGGAGCGTAGGCGATGTATAAAAAATCTCTTTCCCTCAGAATAGTTATCGTATTTATGGCCGGATTTGTTTTACTGTTTTCCGGATGTTCGGATGTGGATGAACTGCACCCGCCTGTGTATGACACGGGATTTCCGGCAGATGAAATCCGCAACAGCGTGTTCAAAGACAAATTTCCCGGACAGTATGCTTTTTATCAGCGCAATGATGAAACACAGATTATGACCGAGTACAACGGTTCGGTTCCCTATAATAAGCACAATTCAGTTGATCCGCTTCCTGAAGGATACAAATATGCTCAGCCCTATCTGAAAAATCTGTGGCTTGGCTATCCCTTCAGTTATGAATACCGTGCAGCACGGGGACATACCTATGCTGTGGAGGATTTTCTGGCGATTGACCGTATCAACCGGTACGGCGAAAAAGGCGGGCTGCCCGCGACCTGCTGGAACTGCAAAACCACCAAAATGAATGAATGGCCCAAACAGATGGGGGATGATTTCTGGGCAAAGGATGTCAATGAAATGCGGGACAAACTCGATCCCCGTGACCATGTCATCGGATGCACAACCTGTCATGATCCCAAGACAGCGGAACTGAGGCTCTACAGTATTCCGTTACAGGATTATCTGAAATCCAAAGGAAAGGATTTCAAACAGATTCCCCGGAATGAACAGCGCGCGCTGATGTGCGGTCAGTGCCATGTGGAATACTATTTTCTGGATAAATCCTTTGGCCCTGCCAAAAAACCCAAATTCCCCTGGGACAAAGGTTTTGATCCGGAACAGATCTATGCCTATTATGAGGATCATGGTGAATGCACAGTCAAAGGATTTGAGGGAAATTTTGTTGACTGGACTCATCCGGTATCCAAAACCCCTATGCTCAAAGCCCAGCATCCGGAATATGAGACCTGGATCAACGGAACCCACGGAGCCGCAGGTGTAAGCTGTGCGGACTGCCATATGTCCTATGTCCGGACTGAGGACAAAAAGAAAATTTCCTCCCACTGGTGGACTTCACCGCTCAAGGATGCGGAAATGCGCGCGTGCCGTCAGTGCCATTCAGATAAAACTCCTGAATTTCTGAAATCACGCGTGATTTTCACCCAGAAAAAGACCTTTGATCAGTTGATGATAGCGCAGGATTTGTCTGTCAAGGCACATGAGGCTGTGCGGCTGGCTTTGGAATATCAGGGAGAAAAAGCGGAAAATTATGAAGATCTGGTCATAAAGGCGCAGCAGATGATCCGCAAAGGACAGTTTTTCTGGGATCTTATTTCTGCGGAAAACAGCGTGGGATTTCACAATCCTGCAAAAGCTTTGGATACGCTGGCAACATCCCAGCAGTGCAGTCAGAAGGCTGTTGATTTTGCCTCTGAGTCAACCAAATTCGGCATTTCCAAAGATCTGGCCGGAAACATCAGGGAAATTGTTCCGCCCATTCTGCATCACAGCCGCAAACTGCAGCAGGATCCGGAGCATATGAAAACCCATAAATGGTTCCAGTATATTCCGGTACTGCCCCAGGCGGAACTGGTTTGGGATGGTCAGAAAAAATTGTGATCGATTGAAAAGCCCGGAAGGAAGTTCCTATCGTACTTTAGACAGACGGATTTTTTTGAACCCATGTTGTTGAATTCTGACAAAAAAAGGGCGGTCATTTCTGACCGCCCCTGAAAAAAGCATTTTATTTATAGCCTTTAAGAAAATACTTTTGGGGTTTCACGTAGGTTGGGGTTCACTCCGTTTCACCCCAAACTACCCAAAATAATTATCTTAAACACTATAGTTGTACTCACTGCCCACAAATATGTTCCTTTGTCTCATACGCAAAAAGATTGCACTCATTTCTTTTTTCCAATCCATATATCTGTAACATAATGCCATTCAAGTCCGGGAATCGCGGGATTTACATTTTCCGGCTGTATTACCAGCATTCTGTCTTTGGGAGTCATTTTTTTTATCCAGGGTTCAAATGATTCAAAACTTCCCTTGGTTATACAGATATTTTTATAGACTTCAATATCTTCGGAAGGCATCATTGTAGGCTCAAAGCCAAGAATGTATTTCCAGGGTGCATGAGGATTTTTATAAAAATTTTTAAAGAAAACACTCATATGGTATATGTAAATAATTCCTCCGGATTCAGGCATCCATTCGCGATCTTCAGCATTTTCATAAGACAGAAAATTTTTGTTCCATTGCCTGCTCCAGCGTTCATTATAATCAGAGATTGTATAAAGACAGAATGTTATGCACAGCGACAGGCAATTCCGGCTCTTTTCCATGAGAAAAATTCCGGTTTGTTTTTCAGCATATGTTCAATCTCGATTGCCATCCAGATGCTGATGGCCGGAAATCCCAAATCAAACCAGAATCTTAATACTGAAAACTGCAATACATAACCTAATGCTCCCATTAAAAAAATAGGATTGGAAATAACTTCTGAATCCTCATCCTTTCTCATGGTTTTGCAGAAAATTATCAGAATGACAGCAACAACCAGCACAGGTATTCCCTTTCCGGTTCGAAATTCAGTAACCAGCATACTCTGATCAAAATTTTGGGTTAATGCGATATAAGTAACCTTCCATATATTTTGTGGTATAAAGTTTTCAAAAAACAGAATATAT
>CAZHPS010000652.1:0-2893 GCA_964534335.1 uncultured Desulfobacterales bacterium | reverse complement strand
GTGGATGAGGCATCCATGGTGGATATGGCTCTTATGTCCAAACTGGTGCAGGCTCTGCCGGAACCTGCGCGGCTGATCCTGCTGGGAGACAAAGATCAACTGACCTCTGTGGAGGCCGGATATGTGCTGGGTGACATCTGCGATACCGGAAATGTGCATCCTTTTTCCCAAAATTTCTGCCGGGATCTGAAAAAATTTGCAGGACAGGAACTTGAATGCAATGCCAAAGGAAATGAACCTGAAATCTGTGACTGCATTGTTCAGTTGCAGAAAAGTCACCGCTTTGGGGACGCGACAGGCATACAGGCTCTCAGTCAGGCCATCAATGAGGGAAACAGCACAAAAGCATCGGCCATGCTCCGAAGCGGTCAGTATCCGGATATTTCCTGGAAAGAACTGCCGCGATCCCGTGATCTGGGCGGTGCGCTGAAGGAAACCATCATAAAAGGATACGGGGATTATCTGAAAAATCCGCATGATCCAGCCAAAGTGTTCGAGGCTTTTGACAGTTTCCGCATTCTCTGCGCTCTCCGGAAAGGGCCTTTTGGAGTGGAGGAAATCAACCGGCTGACAGAACAGATTCTGTCCGCAGCGGGCATTATCCATGCTTCCGGCGCTTGGTATAAAGGCCGGCCTGTTCTCATCAGCCGGAATGACTATCATTTGGATCTGTTCAACGGTGATGTGGGCATTGCCCTGCCTGATCCGGATAACGGAGACAATATCCGGGTTTTTTTCCGGGGAGAAGGGAAGGTCTTCCGCAAATTCAATCCCATGCGCCTGCCGGAACACGAAACCGTGTTTGCCATGACGGTTCACAAAAGCCAGGGATCAGAATTTGGCCGGGTGGTGCTGATTCTGCCGGATCAGGATTCCCCTGTGCTGACCCGTGAACTGCTTTATACAGGCATCACAAGAGCGCGCAGCCATGTGGAGATATGGGGAAAAGAAGAGGTTTTCCGCGCTGCCGTGTCACGGAACATCCGCAGAACTTCGGGGCTGCGGGATGCCCTGTGGGAAAGAGATACAGGATGATTTAAATACTGTCATTTAACCCAAACAAAAGGAGAAAAAAAATGAAAAAGATGATGATGATGCCGGTGATGCTGGCTGTTCTGCTGACAGGTTCTGCGGCATTGGCTTCAACGCCTCTGGGCGGACTTGCAGTGGCTCTGTCGCCGGGGGGAAATCCCCTGGTCTCTGCCGGAGACAGCCGGGTGCTGTATGTTCTGGACTCCGGAAAAATGGAGGTTTCCCGGCGGATATGGCTGGGTGTCTGCATTGTTGACCTGCAGTTCAGCAGGGACGGAAGCATACTTCTGGCAGAGGATACAGACGGAACTGTTCATGCCATTGACACAAAAACCTGGCAGGTGCAGAAACAGATGCAGAAAGCAGGACTGATGACTGCGGCTCAGCCGGCTGATCTCATGGCCGGGCTTAACCCGGATTACAACGGTCATATTATCCGTTTCCTGTCCATGACTGACCTGAGCGAAAAAGGCAAAATTTCTTTTGCCAAAGAGCAGAAAGTTGTAAGCATGGGACTGGATGCTGCAGCCGGGAAACTGGCAGTACTGCTGGAAAGCGTGGCTGATGAATCCGAATCCAAAGGAGCGAAACCGCCTGCGGATCTCAGGGGAACGGCACTGGAGGAGTTCCGTCTGAAAAATGACGGCAAAACCGCCATGTTCATGCTGTTCAAAGTGCCGGACGGAACAAAGTTGAGTGAACACAAACTCTGGTATTCCGCGAGCAGCAGCGGATGGAAAATACTTTTCCACGGAGACAATGCCCTGATTATCAACTACAGCAATCTCAATGCGCAGATCAGTCCCTCCGGAGAAATCACTCTTTTCAGTCTTGACAACAGTTTCAATTACGGCATGGGAATGTCAGCAGATCAGAAAATCTTTATGAGCGGCGGCCTCTCCCATGGAACCTATACCAGAGTGGAGGGAATGAACAAAGTTCAGTTCAAACTTGACCGTCTTTCCGGATGGCCTGAATATTTTAAAGGTTTTGCAGTGGCTGCGGACGGAACCGCTTACGGATCCACCTCTGCCTACCGCATCATCCGTATCAGTCCGGCAGGAACTGTGGACAAAAGTTTTCCTGTGTTTTAGGCAAGTCATTTTCGGTACTGTAATACCGATTCTCCATTGAACTGATGCTGATCCGGAGGAGTGCAAAAATTAAGCGGAGCGGTTTTTTGCACACGCGGAAAAACTGACGGTATTGTATCAAATCAATGAAGAATCGGTATTACAGGAAAATTTTGTAACTGATATTCAGGGCTTTCCCCAGTTTTTTGGCAACTGCTTTTTCTATGGATCTTTTGCCGTTTTCCATTTGGGAAATATAACTTTGCGGAATCCCTGTAAGTTCTGAAAGTTCTTTCTGGGTGAGGTCTTCTTTGCATCTTGCCCCAATCAGGGCAATGCCCGGAAGTTCTGCTTCATCATAATCTTCCAGAAAGACTTCCCTGAAAGGGCGTGAATCAGACACATCTGCAAAACCCATCCGTTTTAAATAACGGACTGCTTTATCACGGTTTTCCGGCGGTCCGATAAACCGAACCTGCCACTTTCTGTCTTCCGTTCCCATATGCTGTTTTCCTTACTGAACGGATGGAATGGGAACAGTCAACAAGGCATATCCTAAATTCTCCCAGATCATCCGTTTTATTTAATTTATTAATAAAATCAAATAATAATCTGGAAGAGTAAGATTGCCTTTCCTGACAAAGGACATGGCCTCCTCCTTAAATAAGATAATATCTTTTTAATTTCAAATTGTTAAATTATCTTTTGCATTATTTGGAAAAAAATAATATGCTATAATACCGATTCTCCATTGAAATTATATTTAATTCGTTCCCACGCTTTGCGTG
>CAZHPS010000651.1:0-2898 GCA_964534335.1 uncultured Desulfobacterales bacterium | reverse complement strand
CTGCGGCACGGAACATGTCCACAGTTTTCTGTATGTTTTCAGGAGTGTAATCAATGTGATGATCGGAACTCCCTGACAGAAAGTGAATGTCAAAGGTGTTTTTGGAAATGTCAATACCGATACAGTTTTTCATAGTGAAATCCCTTCCCTGTATGCGGGGTCATTTTATGCCCCATGCGACTGTCCGGGCTGTTTTAAGGAAGCGGCGGCGGATCAGGCTACCAACGGGCTCTAAACCCCGGGGTGGGACGATCTCACCGCCGCCTGTGTTCCGCCCGGCAGCCGCGGCTGCCGGGCGGAACACAGCGGTACAGATTTTCTTAAATTATACACTGACGCATGGGACGGGTCAACTCAACTCAACTCAACTCCAACATACAAGGGTGGGTGCAGCGGAGCGTAACCCACCATTGCACGGTTGTGGTGGGTTACGCTCCGCTACACCCACCCTACAAAACTGTGCAAAAAACCGCTCCGCTTAATTTTTGCACTCCGCCGGATTTGGAATAAAACCAATGGCGAATCAGTATCACAGCCAGACTTTCAGTCCGGCACTCCCCATTCACAGAAAACCCGGTTGCAAAAACGCAGTCAGATATGATACAAAGGAAAAATCAGATATTTCCGCACAGAAAAGGAGACCATGCCATGAGAATATTTTCATCCTACGGGCCGGTAAACACAAACCTGCATTATTACGCTCCCCGGACAGAACTCATTGAAAAAGCTTACAGACAGCTTACCGGTGAAATTCCGGAAGAAGGCGGTCATTACATTACTGTATGGGCTCCCCGCCAGACCGGAAAAACCTGGATTCTGCAGCAGGTGGTGAAAAAAATCCGGGAGCATGGGGATTTTGAGGTGGGAATTCTTACCCTGCAGTCTGCCAAAACAGAAACAGAGGATGAGGGGATTCTGGAGATTCTGGCCGTGAAACTGGAAAAATGGTTTGGCAGAAAGTTTCCCCGCATACATTCATGGAAAAATCTGGCGGAACTTTTCACAAAGGAGCTTTTTGAAAAACCCCTGATCCTGATTCTTGATGAATTTGACGCTCTCCGGGAGGATTTCATCAACAAATTCGCAAACGGATTCCGGGATATGCACAGCAGCAGACAAAATGAGGCGGCTCTGCCTTCCGGGGAGAAAAGCTGTCTGCTTCACGGACTGGCCCTGATTGGTGTGCGCAGCGTTCTCGGCATTGAAAATGTCACCGGATCGCCTTTCAATGTGCAGCGGAGTCTGCACATTCCCAATCTCACATCTGATGAAGTGAAAGAAATGTTCGCATGGTATCAGAAAGAAAGCGGACAGAGGATTGAACCGGAAGTCACTGAAAGACTGTATTACGAAATAAAGGGACAGCCGGGACTGACCTGCTGGTTCGGGGAACTGCTCACCGAAGGATTTGATGACTGGCGGCCGGAAAAAGACAGACCCGTCACGGCAGAGGATTTCGACTTTGTATTCCGTATGGCTGTGCTGGCCCTGCCCAACAACAACATCCTCAATATTATCAGCAAGGCAAAGCAGGAACCTTACAAAGAAATTATACTGGATCTGTTCCGGACAGATGAAAAAAAAGAATTTGCATTTGACGACAGGCTGCTGAATTTTCTGTTTATGAACGGTGTAATCGGCACGGAGAAAAGCGGAAACAGGCTGTATGTGAAATTCCCATCCCCCTTTGTGCAGAAACGTCTTTTCAATTATTTTGCACGTGAACTGGCTGAATACATGGGAAAAACCCGTGAACCCTTTGCGGATCTGAGTGACACAGTCACGGAAACCTCGCTGAACATCAGGAATCTGATGCGCAGATTTGAAATTCATCTGAAAAAAAACAGGGAATGGCTGCTCAGAGATGCTCCCAGACGCAAAGATATGCGGATATTTGAAGCCGTGTTTCATTTTGTTCTGTACCGGTATATCTGTGATTTTCTGGGAACCCGCCGCGCGCAGGTCTGGCCGGAGTTTCCCACAGGCAACGGAAAAATTGACATTCTCATCCGCCATGCCGACCGCATCTACGCTGTTGAACTCAAAACATACACAGATGAGCATGGATACAGAGAAGCCGTTGCGCAGGCTGCGAATTACGGAAAACAGCTTGGTCTTGCGGAAATTTCCCTTGTTTTTTTTGTGGAATACATTGATGATGCCAACCGGGAAAAATATGAAAAAAATTATAGGGATGAGGAAAGCGGTGTGAATGTGGAAACCGTGTTTGCCGCCACAGGAAACTGAAATAAAGCAAAAATTAAGCCGAGCGGTTTTTTGCACAGAGCAAAAAAGTGAGGAAAATACGATGAATTAAGCGGAGAGGTTTTTTGCACAAAGCACAATCGAGGAGTGCAAAAATTAAGCGGAGCGGTTTTTTGCACACTCGGAACCGGGAAACACTGACAATAAATATTGTATCAAATCAATGGAGAATTGGTATCAGACACTGAAACCTGAACACTGAAACAGACATATCAGAAATTTTCAAATCCCCAAATGCAAAAAAATTTATCTGACAGTCCACTAAGCAGGCAGACAAAAATTTTCGTGTATTCAGAAAACCGGTTTTTTCCAAAAAATCCGGTTTTTCTGAAAATTTTATGCCCTAAAATTTATAGAACCTTACTTATATCACATTTCTGTCAGTATGAAAAGGCCCTCTACCGAAAATTGGTATCAGACAATCTCTGTGACTGCCATGACTGGTGTTCAAAAAACCCTGATGGTTTTGAAAACCCTCAGGGTTTCATGCTGTAAATCCCGGTTAATCCATTAATCCTGTGAATCCCGGTTCAGACAATTTGTCATAACTACAGGGATTCTTTATAAGAAAGGATTTCAGAGATTAAATAATCCTTTCTTATAAAAAATCCCTGCAGTTATCAGACAATCCTG
>CAZHPS010000650.1:0-2900 GCA_964534335.1 uncultured Desulfobacterales bacterium | reverse complement strand
AAAAAACACGCGTGATTTCCGGCAGACAGACTTCGCGAGTGTGGGTGCCGTCCGGATTCGCCGGCCGGCTTTTTTTATGGATATGCCGAAAACACGGTTTCCGGCAATTTGAGTGAGAGAAAAAATAATGAGTTTTGAAACATTGGGTCTCAGGAAAGAACTGGTAAGGGCGGCAGCGGAACTTGGATTTGAAAACCCCATGCCGATACAGGAAAAAGCAATACCCGTACTTCTTTCCGGAGAAAGAGATTTTGTGGGACTGGCCCAGACAGGGACAGGGAAAACCGGGGCATTCGGTATGCCTCTGATTCAGCGCATTGATCCCCTTGTGAGGGATCCGCAGGGAATTGTCATATGCCCGACCCGGGAACTGTGTATGCAGATTACGGAAGATCTGAAAAGTTACGCAGTGCATATGGACAGAATTATTATTGCCCCTGTTTACGGCGGGGCCAGTATTGTCAACCAGATTCGGCAGCTCAGAGGCGGGGCTCATATTATTGTGGCCACGCCCGGACGTCTGATTGATCTGATGGAGCGCAAATCCGTCAGTCTGTCCAAAATTTCCTGCGCGGTGCTTGACGAGGCCGATGAAATGCTCAACATGGGCTTTCAGGAGGATATAGACCGTATTCTGGAAAAAATGCCTGCGGAGCGCAATATCTGGCTGTTTTCCGCAACCATGCCCGAAGGGGTTGCAAAAATTGCCCGCAATTACCTGAAAAATCCCGAAGAGGTGTCGGTTGGGCATAAGAACCGGGGTGCGGAAAACATCACACACCGTTATTATGTCACGCATGAAAAAAACAGGTATCAGTGCCTGAAACGAATTCTTGATTTTACCCCCGACATTTTTGGGCTGGTTTTCTGCCGCACCCGCAAGGAAACACAGGATGTGGCTGAAAATCTCATGCAGGACGGTTATCAGGCAGAAGCCCTGCACGGAGATCTTTCCCAGTCCCAGAGAGATTATGTAATGCGGAAATTCCGTCAGGGTTCTGTACGGGTTCTGGTTGCCACAGATGTTGCAGCCAGAGGCTTGGATGTGGATGATATTACCCATGTCATCCATTACAAACTGCCCGATGAGATGGAAATATACACCCACCGCAGCGGCCGTACCGCAAGAGCCGGGAAATCCGGAACCTCTGTGGCCCTGGTCAACACCAAGGAAATCCACCGGGTCCGTGAACTGGAAAAAAGAGGAAAAATCCGTTTTGAGGTAACCAGGATTCCCGAAGGCCGGGAAATCTGCGAAAAGCAGCTTACGGGCATGGTGAACAAAATCATCCAGACCACTGTGAATATGGAAGAAATTCAGGGAGCCCTGCAGGGAATATACGATGCACTGAACGGCTTGACCAAAGAAGATCTGATCCAGCGCATGGTGTCAGCGGAATTTGACCGGCTTTTCCATTATTACCGGGATGCCGGGGATATCAATGTCCGGGCGCGTCAGGAAAGTGCATCGGAATCCAGATTCAGATCCAAATCCAAAGAGGATTCCTCAACCGAGAGAAAAAAGGATCGGTTCAAAGACAGAGGCCGGGAAAGGGAAACCGAGCGTTTTTCCATTAATGTGGGACGCATGAACAAAATCAACGAAGGAGCCATCATCCGCCTGATCTGCACCCAGGCCGGAATCCGCTCCGGCATGATCGGCAGAATTGATCTGAACCGGGAATTTTCTTTTTTTGAAGTGGAAAAAAGTGCTGCCGGCATTGTGCGGAAATCCGTAAACAATGCAAAACTCGACGGCCGGCTTGTGGAAATCCGGCAGGTGATGGACAAGAAAAAATCCTTCAAAACGGAACGCCGGGTTCCGAGAACATAGAACAGAATCAATTCAGATTTTGGATGCCCACCCTTTACCCTTCCGCATGAGGGGATAAAGGGTGGGTTTTCTTTAAAATTCAGCATGGTAATGCAGCAGTCAGGGATTGGGAGCAGCGGTTTATGGGCAGAAAATCCCTGATTTTCCTCCGGTTTTCAGAGAAAAAAACATGCAATACACACCTTCCGCGCTGTGGCTTTCCCCTCCCGATGATCTGAAGCAGAGACTCGGACGCTGTCTGGATGAGGCTCTGGACATGAGACTGTCAGCAGAACCGGTTATCACCTTTTTCCGTGCAGATGATATTGGCGCGCCGGGAAAACAGTTTGCCAGGGTCATTGAAATTTTCTCCCGGCACCGGGTTCCTCTTTCCCTGGCTGTGGTTCCCCACTGGCTGCACGAGGCACGGTGGAAAGCCATCCGCTCCATTGCCGGAGAAAATCCCTCACTCTGGTGCTGGCACCAGCATGGCAGATCCCATAAAAATTATGAACCCGAAGGGCAGGAAAAACAGGAATTCGGCCCGGCCCGGACCACCGGGCAGATCATCGAAGATCTGGAAGAGGGGTGGAAACGTCTGGTCTCTCTGATGGGGGATGAATTTTATCCTGTATTCACCCCGCCCTGGAACCGGTGCAGCAAAGAAACCCTTGGGCTGATCGGGGAACTGGCCTATTATGCCATATCCAGAAAACAGGGGGCAGTGCCCACCGCTCCCCGGCGACTGCCTGATCTGGCTGTCAATACTGATCTGCACACACGGAAGGAGACAGATCCGGAACAGGGATGGAATGCTCTTTTCACAGAACTGAAGCAGTCTGTGGCAGGCGGATTCTGCGGAATCATGCTCCATCATCAGCGCATGAACGGGGCTGCATTTGATTTTCTGGAACTGCTTGTGCAAAGTCTGAAAAACGCAGACCGGTTCCGTTTGTTTCATTTCAGAAATATGGTTGGCTCCCTCGGACTGCGGGGCAGCATCTGAGTTCCGCCCCATCCCTTTATCTGCATCTCACCTTTTCCATTGACACTGCAAATCCTTTATTCTATATTTTTCTGCCAATTA
>CAZHPS010000649.1:0-2930 GCA_964534335.1 uncultured Desulfobacterales bacterium | reverse complement strand
TTTTGATTAAAAAATTGATTTGAATTTGCCAAAACTCACCTTGAAAGGGCTGCTGTGCAAGGGCCTTTTCTGTCAGGGCAGCATCACGGTCTCGTTCCGCAGTCTGTCTGCTTATCCATTCCTGATGTCTCCTTTCATATTCATCCCTTGACCTGAGCAGAGATTCCTCTTCCTTTTTCACTGTGTCAAATCTTGCGTCTTTCTCTTTTGCAATCCGGGCTTCCAATGCTGTTTTTTTCGCTTCAATCTGCTTTATTTAAGCATTTTTATCAGAAATCTGCATCATAATCCTTTGATATGCAGGGCCTTCACCGGTTTTGCCTGTGAGTCCATTCCCCGATTTTCCGCTTTTCTCATCAACAGCTTTATCTTCCAGAATCTTTATGTCTTCCTCAATGCTTTTGATCTGATTCTGGAAACTCTCTTTATCCTTTTCCAGTTTGCCAATTTCGTCCTGAAACTGCCTGGAAACCGCAGAAATTCCCGGTGATTCTGCCGGATATGGCTGAACAGGAGTATTGCGGATGGAGTTTAATACCAATTCTCCATTGATTTTATACAATACTGGCAGTTTTTTTCGCCGTTTTGTGTGTGCAAAAAACCGCTCCGCTCAATTTTTGCACTCCTCCGGATTGTATAAAAGCAATGGCGAATCGGTATAATTTTTCTCTTTATTTGTCAAGCTGTGTCTCCAAAAGCATACTTTCGTCCTTATGTTTTTCTTTCAGGTCAGCAATTTTTTTCTCTCTGTTTTCACCGGACAGACTCTGAATGGATTCTCTGAAAACCATTAAAACAAGAGTATGGGATATTCTCAGCCCGATAAGAGCGGCAATCAGAAATCTTAAAACAAACTGTGTCAGTTTTTTGAAAAAAGAAAGATTTGAACGGTAACCTGCCAGTATACCATCAGATTGTGATGATAAAGGCCGATCACATCCCTGAGATTCCAAAGTTTGCTTTCATTGTCAAAATAAGCCCGGCCGCTTGTGTGAAGCTCCTGAATGTCTTCAGCCAAATCACTGCAAACCCTGTCCGGTTTGAGAAGACTTTCTATTCCTGAATTTTGGGATTGCAGTCTGGCATAAACCAGCCAGAGAAATGATGCGGCAGTCCCATAGGGTTTCAGTGTCCCTATCTGATTTGCAACAAGCTTACCGCTTCCATGAAGATTTTCTGCCGTGTTTCCAAAACCAAGCGTGGTGCAGGGAAAAACCCGGTTCGGAATCTGTCCCCCGGATGCTCTGATCCACGTAAAAAACTGCCGGATCAGTCTGTAATTCCATTTGGTTTCAACCGCAGGTCTGACAAGGCGTCCAAGGATCTGACCCCGCTTGCTTTCCATAATTTTGTCAATCTCATACTCAGGCAGATTCTTTGACTGTCTGAGTTCCTTCTCCATTTTCTCCTCTTCCTTGCTGACATTTTCCCCAATCACCTTTGCTTCAGGAAAAGCGTCAATCTTGTTCAGAATCAATTCAAGGGGTATCTCCCGATTCTGGAGTTGACAGCTGCCTGTACAATATAATATAAAGATATTTAAATCAGGTTCAAAATCAGTCGGAGTCATGTTTTATAACAATTCGCCATTGACTTGATACTGATCCGGAGGAATGCAAAAATTAAGCGGAGCGGTTTTTGCACATGCGCAACTGCGGAAAAACTGACGGTATTGTATAATACCAATTCGCCATTGGCTTGATACTGATCCGGAGGAGTGCAAAAATTAAGCGGAGCGGTTTTCTGCACACGCGCAACTGCGGAAAAACTGACGGTATTGTATAAAATCAATGGAGAATTGGTATTATTTGGTATATTCATTTCAATAAATAGCCTTAAAAGGGGACGTTAAAGTGTCCCCTCTGTTTTTTTTAATGGCAGCAGAGAGTTTTGTCAATTTTGAATCTGTGAAATGTAATAAATCGGATTTTTTCAAAAAATCCGATTTATTTGTGCAGTTGAAATCACAAAATCAAACTTGACACAGCAAGAGATATGAAAAGGAAAACAGCGGTTCAGCAGAGCGTGGCCGCCTTGTATTCCCGCACCCGCTGTCCCATCATGGAAACCAGTTCCGGATTTCCGATATTTTCCTCAATCATTTTTTCAAACGCACTGCCAATTACAACACCATCTGCCACGGATGCCACTGCTGCAACCTGTTCTGCTGTGGAAATGCCGAAACCCACGCATATTGGCAGATTTGTGACAGATCGCAGGGTTTTGGTATGCAGTCCCACGTCTCCTGTATCCAGTCCCGCGCTGCCGGTTACGCCGACTTTGGAAACCAGATACAGAAATCCGGATGCGCCGGCTGCAATCTGTTTCATTCTTTCCTTTGGCGTTGTGGGCGCGACTAGACGGATGAGATCCAAATCTTTTCCTGTCCATTGGGATGTCATTTCATCGGATTCTTCCGGAGGCAGATCAACAATGAGCAGGCCGTCTGCTCCGGCTGTGATTGCATCCTTGTAAAAATTGGCATTCCCATAGGCTAAGATGGGATTGTAATAACTGAAAAGAATGATGGGAATATCAGCAGTATAAGCACGGATAACACTCGTCATTTCCAGCACTTTTTTCAGGCTGGCTCCTTTTGCCAATGCCCGTGCAGAGGATCGCTGAATCAGGGGGCCGTCAGATGTGGGATCGGAAAAGGGAATGCCCAGTTCCAGCACATCCAGCCCCGCGTCACACATTGCTTTTACTATCTGTAGGGATGTTTCCATATCCGGATCACCTGCGGAAACAAATCCCACCAATGCCTTTTGTTTTTTCTGCTTTAATATGTCAAACCGTTTCTGAATGCGGTTCATTATCATTTCTCCTGTAAAATTAAAGTTTCCCACAGAGATCACAGAGGAAAACACCCACAGATGACACAGAGGATTTCATTGTTTTTCAACAAAAAATTCTCTGTGTTCTCTGTG
>CAZHPS010000648.1:0-2933 GCA_964534335.1 uncultured Desulfobacterales bacterium | reverse complement strand
GCCGGTCTTTTGAGTTTCATGGTCTGGGTCAGGGTTCCGTTGTCCAGAGAAAAAGGCTCGTCAAGGAAAATATATTTTTTCGGAATTTCATAACTTCCGAATTTTCCTTTGAGAAATGCGTTGATTTCACCGCTGATCATTTCCTGCACCTGCGCATTCCGCACCAGTTCCTTTGGATCACCCGGCTGCCCCTTTTCCCGCGCATATTTTCCCAGCACATCAAAATTCGGAATGATTATGCACACATTGAAAGCCTTTCCCTCTCCGTAAATCATGGCATTTTCCACCCAGGGCAGAAGTTTGATCTCCTCTTCCAAAGTGGCAGGAAACACATATTTTCCGTTTTCCAGTTTGTACTGCTCTTTGATCCGGCCAGTGATAAACAGATAACCGTCTTTATCCAGTTTTCCCCGATCTCCGGTACGGAATCCGCCATCTTCGGTCATCACAGACCGCGTGGCTTCGGGATTGTTATGGTATCCCTGCATGACATTGGGACCGTAAACAATGATTTCCCCGTCTTCTGCACCTTCCTCACTGAAAGTTTTGTCAATAACCACCCTCACTTTTTCAATGGGACGTCCCACACTGCCGGGGCTGTGTGCGGCAGGACAGTTCATGGTGACAGCCGGTGAGGTTTCAGTAAGACCGTAACAGTCATATACCGGTATGCCGATATCGGTAAAAAAGAATCCGATTTCCACATTCATAGTAGCACTGGCAGTAATGGCACATTGAATCCTTCCGCCAAAGCGTTCCCTGATTTTGGAAAAAACAATTTTATCCGCCAGTCTGCATTTCAAAGCGGTCAGAAAATCAACCGGCTGCCCCTTTGCCAGAGTTTCTCTGCGTTTTTTTGCGCTTCCGACTCCCATTTCAAACAGAATTTTCGACAGACCGCCCTTTTCATTCATTTTGGAACGCAGTCCCGCATAGATTTTGTTGAAAACCCTGGGAACAGCGATAAGAAAAGTCGGCTTTATCTTTCCCATATCTTCGGCAAGGGTTTCCACACTCTCCACAAAACCGATGGAACCCCCGGCATTAATGAAATTGTATAATTCGGCAGTCTGACCGAAGGAATGTGCCCAGGGCAGAATGGAAATACTTCGCGCTTCTGTCTGAAGTTCTTTAGGATAGAGTTTTCCCCCGGCAATAAAATTACTGGTGAAATTCCCATGAGACAGAAGCACACCTTTGGGATTGCCTGTGGTTCCGGATGTATAAATCAGCGCGGCTGTGTCACCGGGTTTGGGACGGATGGAAGACACCGGTTTTGCAGCTCCGGCCTGTTCCAGCGCGGACATGGAGTTTTCTGCATTGCTTTCAAGGATATATATCTTTTCCAGTCCGGGTGTTTCCTTCTGAAAGGCTTTGACCTGTGCGTATATCTCCGGAGTGGAAACCAGCAGCACTTTGATCTCCGCGTTATGAATGATATATTGCCATATCTTTACCAGTTCCTTTTCATACATTGGAACAAAGCGGGCGCCAAGTCCATAGGTGGCAAACGCGGTAATGGCCCATTCCGGCCGGTTGCTGCCGATAAATCCCACTGCATCGCCTTTTCCCACCTCAATGCCTGCCAGCCCTGCACGGAGATGATCAATTCTGCGACCGAGTTCCCGGTAGATCATCCATTCATATTCACCGTTTCTGTTTTTGCTTCCGAAAACGGGTCTGTCCCCAAATTTGGAAACACTTTCCTCTATCAGTTCCACCAGATTGTCGGGTTTTTCGTACTGGTACATTTTTTCTCCTTTTTTTCCGCCTTTGTTTTGAAGTCAGGGCATCAGGGTGTCACAGATGCCAGTGGTCAAGTTACTGAACACCGAACATCTGACACCGATTCTCCATTGACCTGATACTGTCACGGGCTGATCCGCGTGTGCAGAAAACCGCTCCGCTTAATTTCTGCACTCCTCCGAATTTGCATTCTGTATTGTATAAAACCAATAGCGAATCGGTATGACACCAAATATCTGTTCATCCCCTGTGCCGAGAGAGATGTCAGGTATTCCGTATCCATTTCCTGACACATTAACACAGAACACCTGAAACTGTCATTCAGCATTCATTTCCACCCCAGCAGTTTTTTGGCTTCTGACATTGAACTTACCACCTCTGCCATACATCCCAGTTTTTTTTCTGTCCGGTTGAACTGTATGCTGCCGATGCTCGAAGTGAGATTGTCGGATACAATGCGGACTGTCCTGCCCAGACCATTTTTGACTGCATACCTTGTGGCTTCCCTCAGAATGGTGCGCACCTCCTCTGTTGTGGGAACAAAATCTGTAATGTCGGTGATTACCGCAAAACCCGGTTTGAGTCTGTTTACGCCTTCCTGGAATTTTTTGACAATGGATTTGGCCTCTTCTGCGTCAATCCTTCCGCTCATGACATTTAACAGGGCATTTCTTTTAGGGTTGATCTTGATCTGAAACATAATCCATACTCCGTTTGTCTGAGAGGACCGGGAAAGAGGAATTTCTCCGGACCATCTGCGTTATTGAATTCCTTCAGCGGTCCCGCCGTGTTCTGCATTCGGGAAAACTCCGGTCAGACCTTTCAGGAACTGAAACAGTGACGATACACGAAAATGGGAACCTGAAAAAAACATTTTGCAGGATATAAAGGAAATACAGAGCAATGTCAATGAAACCGTCTGATTAAGGATGAAAATGCAGGCAGTATATCATGAACTGATCAAAAAAACCGGATTTTTGGGAAAAATCCGGTTCTTTCAACGCACAGATTCAGGACTGACAGAGTACCGGAGGGTCTGGTCAGAGGTTTGAGTATTTTTTTTCCGTTTCCGGAAATTGTCTAAGATCTGATTTTTTTGTTGACAGAAGGATACAGATCGGTTATACAGAAAATTCTTTATGAGCGGGAATAACTCAGTGGTAGAGTGCAACCTTGCCAAGGTTGAA
>CAZHPS010000647.1:0-2938 GCA_964534335.1 uncultured Desulfobacterales bacterium | reverse complement strand
ATTCGGTCAGACTGTCCGGTAACAGTTCTTTAAGCACAGAAGCCAAAGGCGCGGGCGGAGGCAAAATCAGCGTGAATGCGGGAAATGAAATTTATCTGCTCAGCAGTGAAATTTCCAGCAGCGTAAAGCAGGGCTATGGCAATGGCGGTGATGTTGCTGCAGATTCAGCATTTCTTGTGCTTAACCACAGCACAGTGTCTGCCAATGCCGAAGACGGTGACGGCGGAGCGGTTTTCATCAGATCAGAGAATTTTGTCAAATCTTCCGACAGCAGCGTAAGCGCAAGTTCAGCAAGGGGAAATCAGGGAACAGTGGAAATACAGTCCCCGGATTTGGATATTTCTTCAGGTCTGATGTCCATGCCTGAAAATTATCTTGAAGCGGAAAAACTGGCAGTCACACCCTGCGCACAGCGTTCCGGCGCAAATGTCAGCACTTTTGTCATACAGTGGCTGGATGCCATGCCCCTGTATTTGGATGACTGGCTGCCCCCGAATCCCATGATGATGATTCAGGATTCGGAAAACAGCGGTCACAGGGAATCTGAATAACGCTAGGAGTTACGCAGTTGAATTTTAACATATTGATTTTTATAAATGCCGATATTGCACTGCACAAACCGGTTTCTGTAAAATCAAATACTTGAAAACCAACTGCGTAACTCCTAAACGCATTGGACTGTCAAGTAAATTTTTCGCATCCCGCCGGAGTGCAAAAACTATTTTTTGCACAGGTACGCAAAAGAGGAGTGCAAAAATGAAGCGGAGTACATAACCAATTTGGATTTTATGTTATCAATTCCCCTCTTGAGAGGGGGCAGGGGGTGTGTTTGGGTGTTTGCAGTTCCGGACACACCCCTGCCCCTCTCAAGAGGGGATTATATAAAATCCAACGTGGTCATGTAGGAGCGGTTTTTTGCATTTCCGCAAAATGCAGTCCGGGTTGATTTTCCAATTTTTTGAAAAAATTGGAAAATCAACCCAGCAATTCTGAAACCGGCTCACAAAAACAAACTTGACAAAACACTGTATCTGAAATACGGATGTGTCCATGTCAGAAAATACAGACGGGAAAAACGTAAAGATTTTCATCAGCTATGCCAGAGAAGATTATGAAACAGCCAAAAAGCTGTATAATGACCTGAAGACAGCCGGCGCAGAGCCGTGGATGGACAAAATTGATATTCTGCCCGGTCAGTGGTGGAAAACTGAAATCTCTTCAGCCATAAGAAACTGTCAGTATTTTCTTCTGCTCCTGTCTTCCACTTCTGTGAGCAAACAGGGCTTTGTTCACAAAGAAATGCGCATAGCCCTTGAGGTTCTGGAAAGCCTGCCCCAATCGGAAATATTTCTTATTCCTGTCCGGACTGATGAATGCCGTCCGCCAAATGAAATGCTGGAAGAACTTCAATGGGTTGATTTGTTTCCCTTTTATGAGGAAGGGCTGGAAAAAATTCTGCGGGCTGTGAAAAACGGTCAGCAAATGATGATCGCTGATCCGGGAAATAAAAAATCTCCGCAGAAACAGAAGAAAGATAGGGACAGAGGAAACAAAGCTGCATGGAAAATACTGGCCGTACTTATTGTTTTCACTGCCGCTTATCTGCTGGTCAATTATGTGGAATGGAAACGGTTTTTCTCGCCAAAAAAATACCGTCTTACAATCATAACCGATCCCGCAGATGCCAAAGTGCGGATTGCTGATCCTGAAATGGCTTATTCTCCGGGCATACAACTGCTTCCGGGCAGTTATCAGATTGAAGTATCCCATCCGGGTTTTGAGACAGAGACATGGAAGATCGAGATAAAGGCGAAAGATTTTTCGGAACCTGTCGTCAGATTGAAACGCAAACTGGACAATACCAAACCCGTCACCGGGAAACCAGATAAACCGGTCAGCCCGGTTGAGCCTGTGAAGGAAGAAATACAAAATACTGAACCCTTCACCAATTCCATTGGCATGAAATTCGTGTATATCAAACTCGGTACGTTTATGATGGGCAGTCCAAAGGAAGAACCGGGGCATCAGGATGATGAAACACAGCATGAAGTTACCCTGACAAAGGGCTTTTACATGCAAACGACCGAGGTGACGCAGGGACAGTGGCAGGCTGTCATGGGGAACAAACCATCATACTTCAAAGACTGCGGAGACAACTGCCCGGTGGAGCAGGTATATTGGTATGAGGCGCAGGAATTTATAAAAAAACTGAATCAGAAGGAAGGAAAAAATCTGTACCGTCTCCCAACCGAGGCAGAGTGGGAATATGCAGCCCGTGCGGGGACGGATACGCCTTTTGCCTTTGGAAAATGCCTGTCAACGGATCAGGCCAATTATGACGGCAATTCTTACCTTGAAGGATGTCCCAAAGGAACGTACAGGGGAAAACCGGTTTCTGTCGGCAGCCTGAAAGCCAATGACCGGGGGCTGTACGATATGCACGGCAATGTGTGGGAATGGTGTCAGGATTGGTACGGGGGTTATCCTGCAAATTCTGTGACAAACCCTGAAGGCCCCGGTACTGGCTCCAACCGTGTCAACCGGGGGGGCGGCTGGTTCAACAACGCCGTCGGCTGCCGTTCCGCCGACCGGAACGGAAGCTCGCCCGACAGCCGGGGCAGCGGCATCGGCTTTCGTCTTGTCCTCTCCCCAGGTCAGCAGTGAGCAGGGCAGGCACAGGCCAGGCATGAGGCGCAGGGACATCCGCACCGTAACGGAATGAAGCGAACGGAGTGAGCGGAATGGAGTGAAGGTCGGATGTTCCCCGCGCCGACCCGATCCGGCAGGGAAAAAGGGAAGGTGTGCGGAGCACACCTCGCGGCAAAAACGGGCATAATGAATTGCATTCATTAAATAAATCACAACAGGCAAGCGCAGAAACAAATATATACCATTACTTGAAACATTTGCAGAGGTTCAGATTCAGATCTGAATTCCG
>CAZHPS010000646.1:0-2940 GCA_964534335.1 uncultured Desulfobacterales bacterium | reverse complement strand
ACACAACCACGCAAGGGTTGAAATGATTATAGAAAAAACGGTTTCTCCATCATACAAAACCCCGCAGGGGTGAAATGATTATAGAAAAAAACAGTTTCCCCATCATACAAAACCCCGTAAGGGTTGAAATGATTATAGAAAAAACGGTTTCCCCATCATGCAAAACCCCGTAAAGTTGAAATGATTATGAATTTTTACAAGACCATCAAAAAGGAGTCAGACAAATATGGGAAAATGTACCAATCATCCTGACAGAGAAAGCAATTTTCTGTGCATGAAGCACGAAATCTATCTGTGCGAGGAATGCCTGTCATGCCGTGATCCCGGACTTTACTGCAAATTCCGTCCTTCCTGCCCCATCTGGTTTATTCACAAGCAGAAAAAACGGGAGGAAAGGGAGCGGCTGGCACAGGCAGCAGTTCAGAAATACACGGTTGTTTTCATGCCGGACAGCAAATCTGCGACAGTGGACGAAGGCACCACTCTGCTGGAAGCCGCTCAGGCAGCCGATGTTCCCCTGAACGCATCCTGCAACGGAAAAGGTTCCTGCGGAAAATGCAAACTGGTTCTGGAATCCGGTGAAATCAAAACCGTTCCAAGCTCGATGCTCACGGAAAGAGAAAAGGGAAAAAATTATGTGCTGGCCTGTCAAAGCACTGTGCATGGTGATGTGACTGTGAGAATTCCGGAAGAAACCCTTGAAAAGAAACTCAAAGTCGCGGGCATGGGCAAAGCCGAAACCCTGCGTCTGAAAGGACTTGTCAGAGAAATCCGTCCCGCTCTTGCGGAAATTCCCCTTGAACTCACACCTCCCACACTTGAGGATACAGTCAGTGATCTGGAGCGTCTGAAACGGGGACTGCGGAAAAGCGGGTTTGATACGGATCGCCTGAGTGTGGGACTTCCGGTCATGCGGGATCTTGCAAAAGCGATGCGTGAGGGAGACTGGAAAGTCACAGCATATGTGATGCGGAAAAAATGTTCTGATGAAGTGCTGAAGGTGGAGCCGGGCAACGGGAAATCCAAATCGCTGGGGCTGGCTGTGGATATTGGCACAACCTCTGTTGTGGTTTATCTGACAGATATGGCAGACGGCTCTGTTCTTGCCGCGACCTCCGGGCATAACCGCCAGGCTGCGTGCGGTGATGACGTGATTAACCGCATTGTGTGTTCGGAAAAAGACGGGGTCAAAAAACTCAGCACAATGGTGATTGCCACCATCAACGGGCTGATCAGCGAAGCTGTCAACAGCGTGAATGCGGATTTCCGGCAGATCAGAAATGTTGTGCTTTCCGGAAATACAGTCATGACCCATCTTCTGCTGCAGATTGAACCCAAATATATCCGCCGGGAACCCTATATTCCCGCAGTTTCGGAATTTCCGATTCTCAAAGCAGGTGAAATCGGGCTCAAAGTCAATCCCATTGCTGCGGTTTTTGTGATGCCCGGGCCTGCGGGTTATGTGGGCGGTGATATTGTCTCCGGTATGCTGTATTCGGGAATCCACAGGGAGGAAGAACTGAGCCTGTTTATTGATGTGGGAACCAACGGAGAAATTGTTCTGGGAAACAAAGACTGGCTGATGACCGCGTCCTGTTCCGCAGGCCCTGCATTTGAAGGAGGCGGAGTGCGCTGGGGTATGCGTGCTGAAGAAGGCGCGATTGAAAAAATATCCATTGATCCACAGACGCTTGTGCCTTCCTATGCAACTGTGGGAGAGGTTCCACCGCGGGGCATTTGCGGTTCCGGCATGATTGATCTGATCTCTGAAATGCTGATGACCGGTATCATTGATCAGAAGGGAAAATTTGCCGCAGATTCTGCACATCCCAGAATACGGCAGGAAAAAAATGAACGCATGTATATTGTTGAGTTTGCTGAGCATACAGGCATGGAAGAGGATATTGTCTTTACCGAAAGTGACATAGACAATATCATCCGGAGCAAAGCCGCAGTTTATGCAGGATTTGCAGTGCTGCTGAATCAGGCGGGACTGGATTTTTCCATGCTGGACAGGGTGATTATCACAGGCGGATTCGGACAGTATCTCAACATTGAAAAGGCTGTCATTATCGGTATGCTGCCGGATATTGAACGCACTAAATTCAGATATATGGGAAACAGTTCTGTGGCAGGTGCGTATCTGGCCCTGCTGTCAGAAAATCTGCGGAAAGAGGCTGTGCAGGTTTCCAGCAGCATGACCTATGTGGATTTCAGCAGCAATCCCATGTTCATGGATGAATTCACATCCGCACTGTTCCTGCCACATACAAATATCAAAGCATTTCCAAGCGTAAAAATATCAGTTATCAGTTGTCAGTTATCAGTTATCAGTGAACAGTTATCAGTTATCAGTTATCAGTGAACAGCCGTCAGTGAACAAAAACTGGCAACTGGTAAATGATATGAAATCTGAAAAAAAATTGTGCATTAAATCTTCGTGAAACTTTGTGTCTTCGCGGCAGAAAACACGTCATCAATGCTGAAATCTTTTTCAGATTTCATATGATAACTGGTAACTGGTAATACTAATTCTCTATTGAAATTATATAACTGATGTTACGCCGTTGATTTTTTTATTGCTGTTTTTTTCTTTCAATGATATAATGTTTCCATGAAAAAAGAACTGCCGGAATTATACAGCGGTTATCTTTTGAGTTCATTTGGTTATACAGCAGCAGCCGGACTTTCCGATCTGCCGGACAGTCAGACCGGTCATGACAGAATCACTGATTTTTTGTCAAAATCAGATTTTAATTCCGGTGATTTATGGCTGCCGGTCAGAGAAACTGTCCGCTCAGTTGAATCCGATGACGGTGTTCTGATATCTGATGACACAGCCGAAGAAAAACAGCGGACAGATGAAAATGAAATCATCACATGGCATTATGATCACAGCAGAAACCGGACTGTGAAAGGTGTCAGTATTCCCAACTGTCT
>CAZHPS010000645.1:0-2954 GCA_964534335.1 uncultured Desulfobacterales bacterium | reverse complement strand
CCAGGATAAAATTGAAAAGACTTTATCCGTCATTTAAATTTTGACAGAGCAATAGCTGCTGATTGCTCATCATCCAAAGTTAGCATATGGGTCAACATATCCAGGTTCGTTTGGATAAAGCCTCGCATCTGGATATTTTCTACAATCTAAAATATTTTCGATAATAAAATTAGCACCCAACTTATTACCAAACTCAACTGTATCTTCAATACCAAACTCAATTAGCTCCTTAATATAGTTTTTTTGTGCTTTTTTCCCAAATAATTTGCACGGTAAATATGTACAGGGTCGTCCAACATTTACTCCTTCTGGGAATATTTTTTTGATTACTTTTGGTTTGATAATTTTTGATATCCCCCATGTAGCTGTACCAATTGAAAGATCATAACCTATTTCACCTATATCCAGATTCCAATCATCATCTGCAAATCCACGTTCAAGATAATTCCCAACAGCTTCTTGAGTACCAGGAAAAACGGTCATTCCACCAATAAATTGTCCACCATAACCTTTCCAATCATCTGCATCATCAATGGGTTCGGTAAAAACATCCAATCCGTTAACATTTTCATCAATAATATTTTCAATAACATTTCCAGCATAAGCACTTAAAACTTGTTCAACTCCACCCAAAACCATTACACCAAGAACTTGTAAGAAATTACCATACTCATCGTAATAATTTTCTGGATTATCATGTAGATATCCATATCTATGCAAAGACATCGGAACTTTTATAAGACCTCTGAAATAATCCTGCGTAACCCAAACCCCAACCCCCGGATCATAATGCCGCGCCCCAAACCATATCAGCCCGGTATTCTCATCATACTCTTTCCCTGTCAAAGTATAATGATTATGAGGATCAGTGAAATTCCCGTTGTCGGGTATCACATCGCCGTAGGCATCATAGCGGTAGTTGTGCGTTGACTGTCCTCTCTGTTTGGTCAGTCCCACCACATCGCCTTTGTGGTTGTAATGATACCAGAACATCTGTCCTTCTGCGCCGGAGTTGAAATGCTGCATGGTGATAATGCGGTTCATATCCCCCCGGTAGAAATTTTCCCGCTGTCCGTTGAGCATACTGTATTCCGCGACCGGATCAGGCCGTCAAACACATATTCCGTGCGTTTGTCCACGCCTTTTGCCGCATTGGATTTGGGATCATAACTCTGCACCATCCGTCTGCCGCCCCCGTCATATTCCAGATCGGTCACAGCCCGGTCTGTGCGCACATTCCGGTCTTTTCCGCCAAGCTGATAATCCAAAGCCTGAATCAGGCGGTTTTCCGGGTCAAAGGAGTAATCCACGCCGTCAATCAGCGCGTTTTTGTCATTTTCATCCACGCGCAGCCGGTTAATCCGGTTGCCGTTTGCGTCATAGGTATAGGTTTCCAGCAGGTTGATATTCGGATTCTTTTTCACCGAATCATCATTGACCGCAAGCAGTTGGTTTGCTGCATTGTAATTGTAGGTTTTGGTGAATCCGTCTGTGAGTGTCTGGCTTGACATGCCGGTAAGGGATGTCCATTCCATGCGGTTGCCCACCGGGTCATACACATAAGAGGAAATTTCCTTTTCCCCGTTGTTTTTGATGGGATCAATGACCACGCCCGCGAGCCTGTGCAGTCCATCGTATGTGTAGGTTTCAGTGGCAACGGACGGATTGCGCCACCCGTATTCGTTCACGGACTGAACCACATGCCCCACTTTGTTGTAGGTATAGGCAAACGCGGAGTTCAGTTTTTCCCCGCCGCCCGTCTGACGGTTGATCAGGCTCAGGGTACGGTACACCCTGTCATATTCCAGATCGGTTTCTGTATCATTGGGGTTTTCAATATGCGTAACATTGCCCACTTTGTCACGGGTGTATTCTGTCAGCAATCCCCCTGTATCCCCCTTTCCTAAAGCAGGGCTGTTAAGTTCTTTCTTGAAGTATTTCCTGTTTTGTTATATACTGTCCACCGTCATAAACTGCGCTTCTGAAAGCAGGTGTTTTTCAGATTCCGCCTTACCGGAACCGGATTCAGAAAGCTCAGATTATGCCGGTGCTGAGTATAAGTTAAGCAGCAGAATAAAAATTTTTCGTGAGTGCAAAAATTGTATTTCTGCACTCACTGTCAGACAAATTAAACAAAAAGGGGATGCTGACATGAATTTAATGGAACTGTTTTCTGAAATCAGGGATTTCCGCCGTGCGGAAGGCAGACGTTATCCATTGGCACCGATGCTGATTATCATTGTAATGAGTGTAATTTGCGGACGGATTTGTTACAGGGAAATCGCGGGATTTGCAAAAGCCGGCAAAGATGAATTTCAGAAATATTTCGGTTTGAAGCGGAATGAAATGCCGTCACATGTCACATTCAGAGAAATTATTCAAAGAACCGGTTTCGAAGAAATTTGTCAGACATTTGAAAAATGGGCAAAAAATTATGTTTCAACTGAAAAAGGTGACTGGCTTTCTGCTGATGGCAAATGCATCAGATCGGCAGTTTCAGATTACAGCAAATCTTGGCAGGATTTTGTTTCACTGGTAAGCATATTCGCCCAAAAACAGGGTCAGATAATAAGGATCGCAAAACTCAGCAACAAAAAAAGCAGTGAAATACCGGCAGTTGAAGAACTTGTCAAAATGTTGGATTTGGAAGGAGCGGTTCTCAGCATGGATGCCCTGCACTGTCAAAAAAAACTTTGAAAACAATTGCTGAAAGCGGAAATGATTATGTTGTGAAAGTGAAGAACAATCAGCCCAAACTCTTAAAAGCAATAAAAGAAACAGTTGAAAATTCAGTTCCTGCCGATTTCATCAGAACGGAGGAAAAAAGCCGCGGACGTTATGAAAAAAGGGAAATTTCTGTCTTTAATCCGTCAGAAAACATTCCTGACGGATGGCCGGAATTAAGGCTATTTATTGAAATGAATATACCAAATAAAAATGATTCTGACTGATTT
>CAZHPS010000644.1:0-2957 GCA_964534335.1 uncultured Desulfobacterales bacterium | reverse complement strand
CCGGTATTGACAACAAACTGAATTTCCCCGTTTTTGATGGCATCCACCACATGGGGCTGTCCATAGGAAACCTTGTTCACCACTTTGGACGGAATCCCTTCTGCATTGAGAAAAGCTGATGTCCCGTGGGTTGCCATGATGGTAAATCCGATTTCATGAAACTGCTTTGCCACAGGCAGCACGGCTTTTTTGTCCCGGTCATGCACGCTGATAAACACTGTTCCGGAAACAGGCATTTTCTGCCCCGCGCCCAATTGCGCCTTCGCGTATGCCTGACCAAAATGCATGTCAATGCCCATAACTTCTCCGGTGGATTTCATTTCCGGCCCCAGCAGCGTGTCCACATCAGGAAAACGGTCAAAAGGCAGCACAGCTTCTTTGACAGAAACATGGGGCGGAATCACTTCTTTTGTCAGTCCCAGTTCAGCCAGACTCATGCCCAGCATGGCTTTGGTTGCCAGTTTTGCCAGCGGAACACCTGTTGCTTTGCTCACAAAGGGAATGGTGCGCGATGCTCTGGGATTGACTTCCAGCACATACAACTGACTGTCTTTGATGGCATACTGCACATTCATCAGTCCCACGACATTGAGTTCTGCGGACATGGCCCGTGTGGCTTCCATGATTTGATTCAGAAGTTTTCCCTTTATATTCGGGGGCGGCAGCACGCAGGCCGAATCGCCGGAATGAACACCGGCAGCCTCAATATGCTCCATAATGCCGCCGATAATGGTGGTTTTGCCGTCAGAAATCGCGTCTGTGTCAACTTCCACAGCATCTTCCAGAAACTTGTCAATGAGTATGGGATGTCCGGGCGAGGCAAGAATCGCCAGCCGGGTAAAGGTTTCCAGTTCTCTGGGATCATAGACAATTTTCATGGCACGGCCACCAAGAACATAGGAAGGCCGTACAATGACCGGATACCCGATTTCCCTTGCCACAACCGCAGCTTCTGCAACGGTCATGGCAGTGCCATTGGCAGGCTGCATCAGACCGAGTTTGCGGAGCATGGTCTGAAACAGTTCCCGATCCTCGGCACGGTCAATGCTTTCCGGCTGTGTGCCAAGTATGGGAACTCCGGCTTTTGCCAAAGGAACCGCAAGGTTAAGTGGCGTCTGTCCCCCGAACTGCACAATCACGCCAAAGGGTTTTTCTGTTTCCACAATGTGCAGCACATCTTCGCGTGTGAGTGGCTCAAAATAGAGTTTGTCCGATGTGTCATAATCCGTGCTTACAGTTTCCGGGTTGCTGTTGACCATAATGCTTTCCACGCCCATTTCCCGGAGCGCAAAAGAGGCATGAACACAGCAGTAGTCAAATTCAATACCCTGACCAATGCGGTTGGGGCCTCCGCCCAGAATCATCACCTTTTTCCGGTCTGATACACGTGCCTCGTTTTCCGTTTCATACGTGGAATAATAATAAGGGGTGGAAGCCCGGAATTCAGCCGCGCAGGTATCCACCAGTTTGTAAACCGGCCGGATGCCCAGATTTTTGCGGTGTTTTTCCACTGTGATTTCATCAGAACCAAGAAGATACGCAAGCTGAATATCGGAAAATCCCCATTTTTTCGCACGTGTGAGCAGATCCGCATCCGGCAGTCCTGCTTTGCAAACATCTTTTTCCCCTGCGATTTCCTGCTCCAGTTCAATCATCTGTTTCATCTGGTGCAGAAACCAGGGATCAATGCCGGTGGTTTCATAAATTTCATCCACACTCATGCCCCGTTTCAGGGCATAGCGCAGGTAAAAGATACGCTGAGAATTGGGGGTAGCCAGTTTCTGTTCAATCTCTTCCAATGAGAGACTGCGGCCTTCCATATCCTCCACATCTTTGCCGTCCGCTCCCAACCCGTACCTGCCGATTTCCAGCGAGCGCATGGCCTTTTGCAGGGCTTCCTTGAAGGTGCGTCCAATAGACATGGTTTCTCCCACAGATTTCATAGCTGTGGTGAGATAATCCTTTGTTTCCGGGAATTTCTCAAATGTCCAGCGCGGAACTTTGATCACGCAGTAATCCAGCGTAGGCTCAAAAGAAGCTGCGGTTCCGCCTGTAATGTCATTGGGCAGTTCATCCAGCGTATAACCCACCGCGAGTTTGGCTGCAATCTTGGCAATGGGATAACCTGTGGCTTTGGATGCCAAGGCGGAACTCCGGGACACACGGGGATTCATTTCCACCACTATCATTTCCCCGTTTTTGGGATTGATGGCAAACTGCACATTGGAGCCGCCTGTATCCACTCCGATTTCCCGCATAATGTCAATGGACGCATTGCGGAGCACCTGGTATTCTCTGTCCGTAAGGGTCTGGGCCGGAGCCACCGTGATACTGTCCCCGGTATGCACGCCCATCGGGTCCATGTTTTCAATGGAGCAGATAATCACCACATTGTCATTTTTATCCCGCATGACCTCCAGTTCGTATTCTTTCCATCCCAGCACAGACTGCTCCAGCATAACCTGCGTGATGAGGCTGGCATCCAGACCGGATTTGGCAATGAGTTCAAGATCTTCTGGATTATAGGCCACGCCCCCGCCGGTTCCGCCCAGAGTAAACGCAGGCCGGACAATAATGGGAAAACCAATGTCTGCGGCAATTTCCCTGGCATCTTTCATGGAAGTGGCAATGCCGCTGCGGGGAATGTTCAGACCAATGCGGTTCATGGCTTTGCGGAAAAGGTCACGGTCTTCGGCTTTGTTGATGGCTTCCACAGTCGCGCCGATCATTTCCACGCCGAATTTTTCCAGCACGCCCATTTTTGCCACACCAATGGCCGTGTTCAGACCGGTCTGTCCGCCCAGAGTGGGCAGCAGCGCATCAGGCCGTTCTTTTTCAATAATCCGTGCCACTGCTTCGGGAATCACCGGCTCAATATAGGTGCGGTGAGCGGTTTCCGGATCAGTCATAATCGTGGCCGGATTGCTGTTGACCAGCACCACCTCATAGCCCTCTTC
>CAZHPS010000643.1:0-2963 GCA_964534335.1 uncultured Desulfobacterales bacterium | reverse complement strand
ATTACTCAGAAGATTTGATGGTACAGCCGCGAATTGCACGAATGACACGAATTATACCAATTCACCATTGACCTGATACTGATCCGGAGGAGTGCAAAAATTAAGCGGAGCGGTTTTTTGCACATACGGAACTGCGGAAAAACTGACGGTATTGGATCAAATCAATGGCGAACCGGTATTATATGAATTATGGTTTGTGCATTCGTGCAGATTCGTGTTATTCGCGGCTATTGCTTATACCATTACTTGAAACATTTGCAGAGGTTCGGATTCAGATCTGAATTCCGCACAGAAAAACTCTGTGTGACTCTGCGGAAACTCTGTGTTACTCTGCGGTTAAAATCCGCCCGGCAGAATTACCAAAATATTTTAAGTATCGGTATAGGTGATTTCTGAAAATAAATATCCCGTTTCAGTTCACAGGCACAGGCTGGAAGCTTATGCTGCTTTTCCGGGATATTCTTTTCTGAAAATCACCTTAAAGATGCAGCACAGTTCTTGGAATTTATTTCCCGCCCCAAATCCTTTTTCATACCAAACCGCCTTCAAAGTTCGGGGAATGCCTCTTTTTTTTAACCGCGAAAAACACGGACAGCACGAATAATCTTCTGCACTGTATTTTGTCAAAATAAAATTCCCGGATTCATTTTCAGTGCATTTTGAATGAAAATACAGTATAGATTCAATGCTGTTTCCCTGAGAAAATTTAAGGAGTGCAGAACTGAGAATCCGGAAGTCTTTTCTGAATCATTTCAGTGTCCCTGACTTTCACTCTGGGATTCCTCCGGCATTAAGGAACGGCATTGAGTATAGATTCCGGATTTGCCAATGCCAAAGGAGTTTTTGTCCCCATGAATATTCTGATCGTAAAACTGAGTGCCATCGGTGATGTGATCCATACCCTTCCGGCACTGAACGCTCTGCGCAGCCATTATCCGCAGGCACATATTACCTGGCTCATTGAAGAGGCTGCTGCCTCACTTGTTCAGGGACATGCGGCTCTGGATCGGGTGATTGTTTCCCGGAGAAAACACTGGATCAAAGGGCTGATCAAAGGCCCTTCACGCATGAAAAATCTCAGGGACATATTCGGCTTTGTCCATTCCATGCGGGATATACAATATGATTTAATTATTGATTTCCAGCAGTTGCTGAAAAGCGGAATTCCGGTATGGCTGGCAAAAGGAAAACGCAAAGCCGGTTTTGACCGGGGCATGCAGCATATGGAATGCAGTTATATTTTTCTCAATGAAGCCATTCCGCCGGTCAGCATGGAAATTCACGCTCTCCACCGTTATCTTATGCTTACACAGGCAATTGGCATTCCTGTACGGGATTTGGAATACAAAATTCCTGTGACAGAGTCTGACCGGAAATATGCTGGAGAAATGCTGATGGAGCATGGATTTGGCATGGGGCGCGTGCCTGTGGCAATCAATCCTGTGGCACAGTGGGAAACCAAACTCTGGCAGAATGAAAAATTTGCGGCACTGGCAGATCGTCTGACAGAGGAGTATGCAGCGGATGTGGTTTTTACCGGAGGCCCGGAAGATATACCAATTGTGAATGAAATCCGTTCCCGCATGAAAACCGCATCGGTCAGTCTGGCTGGAAAAACCAGTCTGAAGCAGTTGGCTGCTTTGTATGAGAAAACCGCCTTTGTCATTTCCACAGACACCGGCCCCATGCACCTGGCTGCGGCAGTGGGAACACCGGTCATTGCGCTCTTCGGCCCCACTGCTCCCTGGCGCACCGGCCCTTTTGGATCAGGCCATGAAATCATCCGCACCGGAGTTGAATGCAGTCCCTGTTTCAAACGGCAGTGCAGGCGCGGGGACTGCATATGTATGAACCGGATTCAGGTTGAAGATGTGCTTTTGGCAGTCAGACGGATGGGAATCTGTTCTGTAAGGTGAAAAAAAGGAGTATGCAGATGAGTCTCGCATGGTATATTGCAGGTGAAAAAAAAATACAGGATTTTGACACCTTTGTGGATGGCAAGGCCATTGCACATGCGGATGAGGAAATTCTTGCGGACATTTTCAGATCCCTGAATGTGCGTCCTCTGACGGATTTCTTCAGCCAGAATTCTGAAGAATTTGAAGAATTTTTTGATGAGGAAGCTGATATTCCGGAGGATTTGCCCGAAGAGGAATGGTTTTCTGCGGCAGATGGACTGAAAACCGTTCGCACTCTGGCCCGGCATTTGCAGGATCATCCTGATGCCATTGCAGGATCAGAGGAAATTCTGGAAGATCTGAAAGAGTATGAAAGAATACTTTCCCGGTTTGAAAAAGAGGGAATCCGGTGGCATCTGTCAATTGATTTTTAGGCAGATCTGATGATTTCCGCAAAGGCGCAAAGTAAAATGAAAAAAGAACTCAGCAGAGAAGAGAGGGAATTTTTTTCCCTGGTAAAAGAAGCCACCTTTGTCAATCCCTTTGTGGACAGACGCAGGGATTTGGATTTGCAGATTATCGGCACGTCCGAATCCATGCCGGAGCAGATACGGGTGCGCAAACTTACGCAGGAAGTGCAGAACCGGATCAGCCGGCTGGAGCAAAGCGGAGTGAGGAACATCACCCAGTTTTCCGGCGCAGACCGTTCCCTGATGGAAGTGGTGTTTCTGTTTGATTTTTTCCACCAGTTTCTGCTGCGCTTTGACCGTCTGATATTAGAACAGAACAAAGCCGGGGAAAAATCCGTGAAAGTACCTTTCTGGAAAGAGGCATTTTCCCTTTTGCAGCAAAGAGAATTTGGAGAAAATGACATCCGCCATTATTTTGCTCTCTGTTACCAACTGCGGAGGGCATACTATTTTATCAAACACAGTCTCATTGGCCGCAGTGAGTGCATGAAAACCCTGCGGGGCAATCTGTGGAATAATGTTTTCACCTATGATATTGGCCTGTACAATATTTACATGTGGAACCGGATGGAGGATTTTTCCACACTGATTCTGG
>CAZHPS010000642.1:0-2977 GCA_964534335.1 uncultured Desulfobacterales bacterium | reverse complement strand
GAAGACATGCTTTTAAAAATAGCAATTTTCTGTAATTAAACAGAAAAATTTTTTTATTGTATAAATTCAATAGCGATTTGGTATGATACCAATCCGCTTTCAAAACATGAGTATGCCAAATGCTGCTGTTTCGTGCTGTTCGTGTTTTTCGTGGCAAAAAAGAGGCATTCCCCGAACTTTGAAAGCAATTTGGTATGAAGTGTACAAAAAAACCGGATTTTTTGGAAAAATCCGGTTTTTGCAGAGCACAGATTCAAACTGCCGGTTCTTCAAAAATTCAACGTGTTCATGTGCTGTTATTTCAACTTTGATGAAGAACCTGAATTTCCTGCTGTTATGCTTTTTTCCGCTGTTTCCACCCACTGCATGAGTCTCCGGATTTTGCCGATACAGCGGGAATCCATGGGAATTGCCAGAAACCGTCCTTCTTCCTGCCGGATCTGCCGCAGTATGCTGATGTCCTGTTTTTCCCCAATGCGATCCAGTCCCCGGATTACCACAGTGAGGTGCTGTATGACTGATTCCATCTGCTCCCGGATCTGTTTTGACAGATACAGGGTCGCTCCCGGATCTCCATACCGGCTGACGGCATTCCGCAATACTCTGCGCGCGGTTTCTCCTCCGGTGAGAATCAGAAAAATATGCAGTTCCCGTTCCGTTGCCAGAAGGAAACGGATGGTCATTTTTTTCCCTTCCGGATCAGTTCCAGCCGCAGCACTGACCAGTTCCCGGTTAATGCTTCTGATTTTTTTGAGAATATCCTCCTGCCGTGAGGCCGTGATTTTCGCT
This sequence comes from uncultured Desulfobacterales bacterium, assembly GCA_964534335.1. GTDB lineage: Bacteria > Desulfobacterota > Desulfobacteria > Desulfobacterales > Desulfococcaceae > JAABRU01. Next base: position 2,188 of record CAZHPS010000642.1, on the reverse strand, counting down.
GCTTTCTTTATGGCTTCAGGGTTCAGACCGTTTTTTGCCTGCAGAACCTCTTCAGGCGTCATTTCAATATCTGCATTCATTTCCCTGTAATATTCCCGGATCAGCAGATTGGCAAGCATCATGGCGTTCCGGTCGGAAAAACTTACGGTATCTGCTTTGTCCAGCACATCAGCCAGCAGCATTTCCAGAGCAATCCCCGGCTGTTTCATCCGTGCAATAAGCAACTGCATGGAATTGAGAAAAGCCACCCGGTCATTGCGGAGCGGGGTTTCCTTGAGATAATGCCAGATAAATCTGAAAATCTTTTTTTCATACTTTGCAAAGGACGGAATATGGCTTTCAAAAACCGAACGGAGAAAACGGCCGTCTTTGCCAAAACAGCTTTTCAGCAGAGTAATCAGGAATTTTGCATCACTGGCAGATACACTGAAATCACGGGCCAGTGCCTCATAATCCTGCACATCAAAATCAATGCCTTTGCTGATGATGTCTTTCACCTTGCGGCTGGCAACCGAGCGTCCTTTGTAAAAAGACAGAATCTGGCGCAGTTTTGCATTGATGTTTCCGACTGTCACAGCTTCGGAATGTGCGGAACGGATTTTGAGTATGTTTTTCTGGATAATAATGTCATCAAACACCTCATCCCGGAGTTCCTCAAACCGTTCACCGATACTGCGCAGGATTTCACTTTCAACCCCGGACTGTCCGGCCTGAAGCTCCACCGCATTCAGAAAATCCGTGGCTGTACGGAGCCTCTGCCCCAGATGCCCCGCGCTGATTTGTTTGTAATCATTGCCATACACGGTCTGCACCAACTGCACGGCATTCTGCGGAGAGGTTTTGAACATATCAGCGGCAGCCCTTGAAACCATTGCCTGCTCCGCGCTGATGACCCTCTGCGTATTGTCAAGACACAGCCATTTGAGATTGTTCACCTCAATTCCGGGCAGAATGAGTCTGTCTTTGAGATTTCCAGCATGGGTGATTGCTTCATATGCGCTGATGTAAGGGTTTGGTTTTCCGGATTCTTCCGCTGCTTTCATCCAGGAACCGCTTTTCTGCACCAGTATCTGCATGTTCCGGGGGGGAATACTGTTCAGTCCGGCCAGCAGAGTCAGATTGAAATCCCCTGCACCTTTTTCATCACAAATTACCGGAACCAGAGTTTTCTGCCCGTTTTTGTCAAGCACAATCGGGGAATTGGTCTGCATGGCCCGGCTGAAACCGGAAATTATATTCAGACAGTCCCGGAGCCGATCCGACTGTTCCGGAGAAAAAAGCTCCCTGTTTTGCGGAATTTTCACACATAAATTGCTGATGCCATGTTCCGAAAAAGTCTGAAAAGCCTTTCCCAGACGCGCGGGCAGGTGGGATTTGCCTGTTCCCATACGGCCTTTGAGAACAGCCGCAGCCGCTGCATCCGCAGTAAGACGTCCGAAATCAATCACATAATCATGTTCAGCACCAACAGCAGTTCCTGTGGGATATCCCCGGTAACGGATGATGAGTTTCCCGTCATGGCCCGGAACTGACGCCAGTTTTTCCAGCACATGCACAATATCCGCGAAACAGTCTTTGCGGTTTTTGATCCCTTCGGAAAAACGGTTGTCCAGAAACCAGGAACTGATAAAATGGGCGGTTTCCATCATATCCAGACGCAGCGCATCCGATTCTTTGTCTCCGGAAACAGATTTTTCATCCACAGCGACCTGATATTCCGTATGGATGCCATCCAGTTGCTCATACAGACTCAGCGCATCCTCATCCAGCATTATTTTATTGGCAGCTACAGCAGGCATAGTTCCCTCCCTGATTTTGGCTTTATCATAATTTTTCTGACCGGAATATCCGAGTCAGTTATATTATTCATCAGAAAGGGACAGAAAACAATGGGGTGAAAAGGGTAAAGATAAGGGAGGAAAATCCTGATTCAGTTGTCATTTGTCAGTTGTCAGCGAACAGTTACCAGTGAACAGTTGTCAGTTGTCATGGTTCAGATGTTCGATAAGTAAGGTTCTATAAATTTTTTGTCATAAAATTTTCAGAAAAACCTGATTTTTTGGAAAAATACGATTTATAAATACACTAAAACTTTTGTTTGCCTACTTATTTGACATCTGTTCACTGATAACTGATATACCGATACTTAAAACATTTTTATACTTCTGCCGGGCAGATTTTAACCGCA
>CAZHPS010000641.1:0-2977 GCA_964534335.1 uncultured Desulfobacterales bacterium | reverse complement strand
TTTCAATCCTTACGGATTTTTCCGGCACCGGTTTCAGGCTCAGATCAACGGATTTTATCCACTGCAATCGGCTGATAATGTCATCCCTTCCGGGATTACGGTTGTTTTTCAATTTTTTTCTGTAATAATTTCAATCCTTACGGATTTTTTCGGCAAAGGTTTCAGGCTCAGATTAACGGATTTTATCCACTGCAATCGGCTGATAATGTCATCCATTCCGGGATTCCGGTTATTTTTTCAATTTTTTCTGTAATAATTTCAATTTTTAAGGATTTTTCCGGCACCGGTTTCAGGCTCAGATCAACGGATTTTACCCACTGCAGAAATTTGTAACAAAAAGGAGGCAAAAATGGCAGACAGTCCCCTGAAAAACATAGGCAGCGGCACAGGAAAGTTTTTTGCCAAAGTGATCGTTTTCGGAATCGGTCTCATGGCAGTCATTTTCCTGCTTTTTCAGGTCGTGGATTCCAATGATGCGGACAGCACCATTGTGCTGCAGTCCCTGACAGGAAATCTGCGCGTGATCATTGAACCCGGCCCCTATCTTCGTTTTTTCGGCAAACCCCATGTATACAAAAAAGTGATAGCCGTCAACTTTACCGGAGAAAAAGGGGCATCAGCCTCATCTGTTCTGGATGAGATCAGTGTGCGTTTTCTGGATACTTCCATCGGACAGGCCAAAGGCGTGGCCCGTTTCCGCATGCCCACCGGAGATCAGGATATGATCAAGATTCACCGGGAGTTTGGCAGTCAGGATTCCCTTGCATCCAATCTTCTGGAAAGAATGGTGAAAGAGGCGGTCAAGGCCTCCGCGCGCACCATGTCGGTGGAAGAGCATTATTCAGGCGGTTCCGGTCAGATGTCTCTGGATTTTGACGATCAGATCCGCAACGGCATGTTTGTGGTGGATCAGGTGACCGAATATGTGCCGGTATCTCCGGAAGAAAATCTGTTCAGCGAACCGGATGCACGGGGAAAGGAAACCCTGGGACGGCGACAGCGGGTGCTGGTGGTCAAGCGCAAGGATGACAAAGGCGTTTATATCCGCACCAAAAACTCTCTGGCGGATTACAATATTGCCGTGATTTCCGCATCCATTGAAGAGGTAAATTATGAACAGCGGGTGGATGAACGTCTGTCCGCGCAGAAGCAGGCCGCAGCAGATGAGGCTCTGGCACGCCAGAATCTGAAAAAAGCACAGCAGGAAGCCAAAACAGCGGCAGCTTTGGGGGAAAAAGCTATTGCAGAGGCACGTGCCGGTTCGGAAAAGGAAAAACTGCAGGCCGAGATTGAGGCTGAAAAAGAAAAGGCAGTGGCAGAGATCAATGCCAAAAGGGAAGTGGAAGTGGCCCGGCAAAAGGCACTGAAGCAGGAACAGATTCTTGATATGCAGAAAAAAGAGGCTGAAGGTCTGATGGTCATGGCCCAGGCCCGTGCCAAAGCTGCGGAGAATGCTCTTGATCCCCAAATTGTTTTCGAGAAAAAACTGCAGGCATGGAAAGATGTGGAAACTGCCAAATATCAGTATATGTCCCAGGCCCAGCTTGTGCCCACTGTTCAGATGGGACAAAGCGGCAATGGTCAGTCCAATGCCATGAGCATACTGGAACTGATGGGCGTCAAAGCAGCGATGGATTTGGGAATGGAATTCAGCAGTATCGGAAAATCACAGGGAAAAACACCGCAGCAATGATTATGTGCAGGATGATTGGTGCCTGATGATGGATTCAGGGAAGCAGAAAAAGCAGGAGTATTCTGTCAGCCTTGAATCTGTGCGTTGAAAAAACCGGATTTTTTGGAAAAATCCGGTTTTTATGCACATTTCAGCGCATAAAATCAAAGTTGACAAAGCAGGAGAGGGAAAACATGAAAACATCAGGGATTGACAATGAAAACAGGGATTTTGACAAAGAAGCGGCATTTTGGGATGAAAATCCTGCAAGACTCAGGCTGGCGAAAGATATAGCCCATGCCATATTAAAACAGATCGTTGTGACACCTGAGATGAATATTATGGATTTTGGCTGCGGCACAGGACTGCTGTCCCTGCAGCTTCAGCCTTTTGCTGCGTCTGTCACCGGTGCTGACAGTTCAAAGGGAATGCTTGATAAATTCAGCACAAAGATCGCCAATCTCAGGCTGAAAAATGTTCATACTGTGCATCTTGATCCTGACAGGAACGGCATTTTGGCAGGAAATTATGATCTTGTTGTAAGCAGTATGACGCTTCATCATATAAAAGAGACGGAACCTCTTTTTGCTCAATTTCGCAATATCATCAGGCCCGGCGGTTATCTGTGCATTGCTGATTTGGACCCGGATGATGGTCAGTTCCATGAAGACAATACAGGCGTCTTCCATTTCGGATTTGATCGGGCTGAGCTGCGCAAAGTTTTCACACACGCTGATTTTGACAATGTTCAGGATACAGATGCCGCAGAAGTGGTGAAACCGGCTGCCAATGGCGAAAAAAGGCGGTTCACTGTATTTCTCATGACCGCTCAGAAAAAAACGGACTTATGACAAGGACTGACGCGGACTGTCAGGCTGTTTCATTGATTTGATACCAATTCTCCATTGAAAATATACGTATGATTCGGTTTCCCACAGAGGACACAGAGAGAAAAAACCACAGAGAACACAGAGGAAATAACTCACCTTATTGTATAATTTCAATAGTGAATTGGTATGATACAATACCGTAAATTTTTCCGCTGTTTCGTGTGTGCAGAAAACCGCTCCGCTTAATTTCTGCACTCCTCCGGAGCAGATGTCTGTGCAGAAAACCGCTCCGCTTAATTTCTGCACTCCTCCGGAGCAGATGCAAATTGTATAAATTTTCGGGCATAAAATTTTCAGAAAAACCGGATTTTTCCGAAAAATCCGGTTTTTTGAATACACGAAAATTTTTTGTTTGCCTACTTATACCAATTCGCTTTCAAAACATGGGCATACCAAATGCTGTTTTTTCGTGCTG
>CAZHPS010000640.1:0-2982 GCA_964534335.1 uncultured Desulfobacterales bacterium | reverse complement strand
AATGTCCAAAGCCCGTTCATAATAAACGATGGCCCTGTCGTACTGACCCAATGAAGCATAAGCCAAGCCGAGGTTGTTGTAAGAACCGGCAACATGGGGATGTTGTTCTCCATAGTTGCTTTTGAGGATATTCAAAGCCCGTTCATAATAAACAATGGCCCTGTCGTACTGACCCAATGAATCATAAGCCGATCCGAGGTTGTTGTATTCTTTTGCCACTGACGGATGATTTTCCCCGAAGTTTTTGCGGTCAATGTCCAAAGCCCGTTCATAATATTCTATGGCCCTGTCGTACTGACCCAATGAAGCATAAGCCGAGCCGATGTTGTTGTTAGAAGTGGCAACATGGGGATGTTGTTCTCCATAGTTGCTTTTGAGGATATTCAAAGCCCGTTCAAAATATTCTATGGCCCTGCCGTACTGACCCAATGAATCATAAGCCGAGCCGAGGTTGTTGTACCCAATGGCTATTTCTGGATGATTTTCCCCGTATATGCCTTTGTCTGTTTCCAGTGCTTTTTCCGTCCACCGGATAAGGCTGGAATAATCCCCCATCGCATGACAGGCAGCACCAAGATTGCTCAATAATGCCGAAACATTCCCATCTTTTTCCCGCAGGGCTTCCGCTATGACTTCATCCGTAACTGCATCGGCCACTTCCTGCTGCATTTGCACCCGTTCCCGGTACAACTGCATTTTTTTCATCATATTTCCCAAAACAGCGGCATGGTAACAGGCCCCGCGGACTTTTCCGGCCTGCAGGCAGTGCCATACGCATTCTGTCAGCCATCCATAGGGTTTTTCTGTCTGCTGTTCAATTTCCCTGTCATACCATTGTGCTGCTTTTTCATGGCATTCTTTCTGTTCGTTTGGGGACAGTCTGCGCCATTCAGCTTCCCGGATCATGGGATGCACCCGGTACAGTTCTTTGCCGTTTTCCGGGTTTTCCTGTTCCGCAAGGGTAAGCCACGCGGCCCGTTTCAGTTGTGCCCCGGTTCCGAAGTTTTGAAATGCCGAAGCCGGAAGCGGCTGGCGGAATACGGCTGCTTTGCGCAGAAAGGTTTCAAAATCCCTGCCTTCGGTTCCGGCCATGAGTTCAAACAGATATTCGGCCACATACTGGGCTGTTTTGCCCTGTACCTGAATTTTCAGTTCCGTAAGATCGTATTTTTCCTCTTCTGCGGCAATTTTATCCAGCCATTCCAGCAGCCGGGGATTGCCTTTGGCCGCGTTCAGGTACAGTTCCCGGTGGGGACTTCGGGAAATGAAGGCCAGTTTTTCCACTTTCTTTTTCAGATCCGCATCCCGCATGGACATCAGGGGAATGGGGAACAACTGCATTTCCGGAAGGTTATCGCCCCCGTGCTCCAGACGGAAGGGATAGCGGGAGCTGATGATGAGACCGGTTTTTCCCCCGGCCCAGGCCAGGCTGCGCAGCATTCCCCGCACCAGGGGCAGGGCTTCGGATGCGGGAACAAAACCGTCCTCTGCATCTGCATGGGAAGACATGCGCTCCAGATTCTGCTCAAAATCATCCAGATACAGAATCAGGGGCAGTTCCTGAAAGGCTGTGCGGAACAGGGACATGATGCGTTCTTCCGGCGGCCGGTCGCTGTGAAGGGTTTCCAGCCCGGAGGAAATGCCGTGCTGCTCAAACAGGGCAGTGAGTTTGTGAAAAAGTTCACCGGCACTGAGTTTTCCGTGAATGACCGCGAGTTTTCTGCCGTCCGGCCCCTGTTTGGAAAAGCGTTCAATGAGTTTTCCGGCCAGGCAGGATTTTCCCACACCGGCCGCACCGGTTATCAGCAGTCCCTTTTGCTCAAAAAATCCCCGCACCACTTTTACGCCGGACTGCACCTGCCGCCGCCGTCCCACAAAACCCTGCTCCAGCACCCGCACCTGACTTTTTTCCAATGTGCGGTAAACGGTTTTCCGCACGCTCTGCGTGCGTATGCCCATGCCGGAAGGAATCAGGGCAGCCGGTGGAGTGGCATCGGAATACACCCGGAACAAAGCCCAGGAACCGTACACATCCCGCACTTCCTGCCGGGCCATGCGCACAGATTCGCTGATGTCCTTTCCCAGGGAAAGAAGTTTGAAAAGATGTGCGGCCAGCAGGGTGGCTCCGATGTCAGTCACGGGTCTGGACCATCCCATGACAAAGGGAATGCCGGACGCGACCATCTGTTCGGTAAAGGAAGGCACAGAACCGGATGAATCAGAAGGCCGGGCCAGGCTTTTTCCGGTGGAGCAGCCGGAAAGAAAGAGAATGCGGGGGGAAAATTCTTTCAACGCCCTGCGCAGTCTTTGGGGTGTCACCGGATCGGGCCGGCCGGTTTCATCTTCCATATAAAAAACCGGGCCCTGTTTTTCCCCGGTATGGGCATGTCCGGAAAGATGCACCACATCAAAACCGCCCGCTCCCCGTACTGTATCCGTAAGTCCTTCCAGAGAACCGCTGTCTTCCACTTCCAGATGCAGGTGCAGTTTTTCTGTTTCCCGCAGAATCAGTTCCTCTTCTGCCTCAAAATTCAGGGGTGTCACTCCTTCGGGCGCGCAGGCCATGAACAGGATTTTCAGGGGCCGTTTTTCCGGCATGATTTTCCTGTCCTTTCCCCGCTGTTCTGTCAGCCGGAAAATATGGGCATCATGATCGAGAACCAGAAATCCCTCATGAAACATAAGTTCAAAGGGCAGGCCGTCCCATTCCGGGGGCAGGTTCAGCCGGATTTCCGGCCCTTCCCCCTCCCGCAAACCTGTTTCCATTTCCGCACGCAGACGGCCCCCGCTCCCGTCCAGCACGGCAAAGAGTTCTTTTCCCAGTTCCCGCGCACGGATTTCACTGCGTATCCACAAATCCGATTCGGATTCTTTGCGGATTTCGGCCAGACGGGTCAGCAGAACCCGGTGGGAGAGCATGTCATTGTATTTTATCTCGGCATATTCTTTATCCTGAGACAGTGCAAGGCTGATAAGGCATTT
>CAZHPS010000639.1:0-2982 GCA_964534335.1 uncultured Desulfobacterales bacterium | reverse complement strand
CGGGTGTTTACCGTCAGTGCGCAGTCTGCCATTCTGATTTTTTGGAGGCATATGAAAAGGTTATACCCGGAAACAGGCACAGACCCTCCGGAAAGGAAACAGGACAGACGGACCATACTGAAAGATTCAGCTGCACACTCCGGCAGAGTGTTTCCCGGCTGGTCAGAAAAACACTTCCGTTTTCCAAAAATGACGATAATCATATCCGTTCAATCCGTTATTTTATCCGGAAATTCAATTCAGCATTACTTGTGTAGCACTACCAATATTTTTTCAGTTCGTAGGGTGGGTGAAGCGACAGCGTAACCCACCACAACCGGGCAATGGTGGGTTAAGTAACCTTCCATATGTTTTGTGATATAAAAAAAAACGGATTTCCCGGAACGGAGTCCTTTGAACATTACGGTTTTCTGAAATCTTTATCTCACAAAATATATGGAACCTTACTTACGCTCCGCTACACCCACCCTACAAAACTGTGATCATCGGGGAATTCTACCGGCACCTCGCAACACCCGGAATGACAAAGGCGCAGTCTCTACGGAATGCCCAGAAAAAACTGGATCATCCGGTGTTCTGGGCGTCTTTTCTGCTCATTGGGAACTGGATGTAAACAGAATTTGAAACAGGATATAAAGGAAATACTGCAAAAGGAAGAAAAAAACTGTATTTGAAAGGAGCTTTATCCATGACGCAACGGCTTGTCAATGCACTGAATTATCTTACAGATGAACTGCGCCGATCACGGAGGGGAAATCATGAGGATTATCCCGGATCGGATAATGGCGATTCGCCTATGGATGGTTCTCAATTTGAAAGAGATGATGTTGGAATATTGCCCGATGAACCGGAATGTGCTGACCATGACCATGACGGCGTTTGTGATGCCCATGAGGACGGGTTTGATACCCACGATGACTCTCATAGCGGCAGCCATGATGATCATTCTGATGACAGTTGCGATTCCGATGACGGCGGTTATGATGATGACAGCGGATGTGACAGTCATGATGACGGAAACGATAACTGACCTTGTCTGAACCGGGATTTTCAGTTCGTATGGTGGGTTACGCTCCGCTGCACCCACCCTACAAAACTGTAAGGAGATTTTTTGCAGCATACAAATTACGATTCGGACAGCAGAAAGGAGATTTCCGAATGAGCAACATGGATTCCAGAATAAAGTCAGCCCTTATCAATTCAGGCACGCAGATTGTGCTTCAGATTTGGAGAGAGTTTTTCGGCAAAAGGAAACCCGCGCTGCCTGCCAAAATTGCAGAGGTCAGAAGAAATCCCCAGATTGCGCGGGAAGAACTGGATTTCATGCGGCGCAGAGAATCCCGCGAGAACGAAATTCTTGAGATTCAGAAATACCGCTTTGAGGCGGACATGAGAATTGCCGCAGCACAGGCAGACAGGGAGGAACGCAGCCTGAAACTCAGGCAGATGGAAATTGAGGACAGCCGCAAACTCGGCAGGCTGTATCTTGAGGCTGTGAAGGATCAGACCCTAAAAGAAATGGACATGCGCCGGAAAGAAATTCAGGGTCTGCTCGATCAGGACAAATGGCGCAGCGTGTTCAGCCGTTATGAAATTGAGCAGATTTTCGGAAATGAGAAAGAACAGCACCGGCTGCTTATGCTGGTTTCGGAACCGGACATCATAGAAACTCTGCCCCAGTCCTTCCGTGAAAGCCTGAAAAAGGAACTGCGCAACAAACTGAAATCTTTTGTGGAAGAATATTATCCCGCAGACAGCGATCTCTGTCCTGTGGAATTTTACGGCAAATACTTTGACCGCGCGGTGTTTGACGCTGAAATCAGGCAGCTTGAGGCTGTGCTGCCGGTTCACACGGCCATTATTTACAGTGATATTACCGACCATGAGGTGTATTTCAATGTCAGGCTCAGCGGACTGGAAAAACCCCTGTCCTTTTCCGCAAAGCCCTGGGACTGGGAACAGGCAAAACATCAGCTTGAAAAAGACGGATGCAGCGAAATTCAGAGCGAACGCATGATTCGGGAAATCATTGTGAGATTTCATCAGGTGCTTGCCGCATTTCTGGCAGACTGGTATTTTCTCAACATCAATCCCCATTATGAACCCCGGCTGTTTGCCTTTCACACGGAACTGCCGGATGTTCTGCCCCAGGAATGGATTGGCGGGTGCGTTGGGGAACTGAGAAAGGCAAAAGAAGCCTGGCTGGCTGAACTGAAACAGATGATGGAAGAGGCTGACAGAAAAGAACAGCAGGAAGCTGCGGAAAAAGCCGGGGCACAGCGCAGCCGTGAAGCTGAGGAAGAAAGAAAGCGGAAAGAAGCGGCTGAGGCAGAACGCAGGAAAAAGGAAGAGGAAAACAGCTTCGGCACCGAGTTCAGGTTTGAGACTGTATGCACAAATGAAAGCGGATATATCTTCAGCCGGAAAACCTGCACGGCACGGCAGAAAACCGAAGATTCCGGTTTTGGGGTAAAACTGGAAATGGTGTATATTCCCGGCGGAACCTTCAAAATGGGTTCCCCGGAAAAAGAGGCAGGCAGGAGTGAGAATGAAAAACAGTATTCCGTAACTCTTTCACCGTTTTACATGGGCAAATACCCGGTCACGCAGGCGCAGTGGGAAGCGGTAATGGGAAGCAATCCATCCGGTTTCAAAGGCAAAAACCGTCCGGTTGAGACTGTATCCTGGGAAGAGGCTGCGGAGTTCTGCAAAAAACTTCGTCACAAAACCGGCAAAAAATACCGGCTGCCCACAGAGGCCGAATGGGAATATGCCTGCCGTGCCGGTACAGTCACACCCTTTTATTTTGGGGAAACCATAACTCCGGATTTGGTCAACTATGACGGCAGCAGTCCTTATGCGGATGCGCCGAAGGGCAAGTACCGCAGCGAAACAACAGATGTGGGGATTTTCCCGCCCAATGCCTTTTGCTCTGTCAAAATTTAAATGACGGATAAAGTCTTTTCAATTTTATCCTGGCAT
>CAZHPS010000638.1:0-2996 GCA_964534335.1 uncultured Desulfobacterales bacterium | reverse complement strand
AATCAGATGAATCAGAGTTCCAGACAGTAATTGTCTGAACCATGATTCACATGATTAAAGGATTAACAGGATTGGAAAATCCCTCTCGTTCCAAGGCTTTACGTGGAAACGGGGATCATATCAGTTTTGAAACAGATGAAAATTGATGAAATTACCGAAGCAATTCGGCTAAACAATGTGAACATCACACTTCATGCACGAAAAGAGGCAAAAGAAGATGCTCTGAAATTGGATGACATTTTCTTTTCAGTCTGTTCTGGTCAAATCATTGAGGATTATCCTGATGATTTTCCGTATCCAAGCTGTCTGATATACGGAAAAACACCTTTGAAAAACCCTGTTCACAGTGTATGGGCTTATGACAGCGAAAGCAGAATAGCTGTTCTGATTACAGTTTATCGTCCTGATCCGGAACTCTGGATTGATTGGAAAGAAAGGAAAAAATGATGAAATATGTAAAAAAATGTCCGCATTGCACAGGAGAAATTGTTGAAAAAAAAGTTACGGAAGTGCTTTACGGCGGTATTCACACTGCCTTTCTGACAGTAAAAGCCGGTGTATGTCTGAGATGCGGAGAAAGATTATTTACGCCTGATGTGATAAGGCAATTTGAAGAAATTGAAGCAAAGCTGGAACATCAGGAAATATCTGGTTTTCAGCCCATAGGAAAATCGTTTCGGGTCAGCCTGGCAGCATGAACTCTTTGGATTTTAATGAAAATCAAATGGATTTGTCGAAGTGGCATGAATATACTGCCCACATTTCAGGCCGTGAAGCAGTTCATTGTTTCCCTTCCCAATGCTGCCTGACTCACTCCGGTTTGCGGAGAAAAGGCCGGAAATGATACCATTGAACCGGATGCTCCCGGAGAGATTTTTCCAGAATAGTTGCATAATGCTGTGCGGATCTGATCACAGCGTCTTTCCTTTTTTCCCGTGAAGCTGCACGGACATACAAAGGTTCCGTAACCGAAAAATGATAAGAACAGTGACCGGTGCGGAAAGCAAAAAAAATGAATATCGGCGCGCCTGACACCAGAGCCAGCATATGCGGGGTTTCCGGAACCCGGATTTCGTGATTCAAAAAGCGGGCAGTGACATATCGCTGGGATTCATGCCAGAGCACATCGCCGGTCATGGAAACCAGTCCACCTGAGCGGAGAAAGCCCAGTCCCTCCACAAGAGCAAAAGGTGAATCCGAATTCTCATCCACTGCAAGAATGCGCACGCCGCTGCGGGCCAGGCTTTCCTTTTGCATCCTTTCGATCTGCTCTTTGTGCTTTTTCCCCATAAAAAGCAGCAGAGGCATATTCTTCTGCCGCAGCAGATGGGCCGCGACTTCCCAGTTTCCCATATGGGACATCAGGAGGATTCCGCCTGAACCATGCTGTAAAACATTTTCCAGATACTGCCATCCTTCACAAGTCCAGGAGATTCTGCAGCCTGCCTGCAAAAGATAACGATCAAGAAATACTGTGGTGAAATGCTGATACTGTCGCCAGGTGCAGATAATATGAAAAAAACCTGTTCTGTTGGGATACAGCGCCCGGTAAAACCGTACACCCGATGCCGCACGGGCTGGAAACAGAAAGAAAAATCCTGCCGCAACAATCCACGCGTAGATATGAAAAATCCACAGTCCGAATCTTCCTGACAGCAGGATGATGAGCCGGTATAAAAATCCTGTCATAATGCTGTGCTCACTGTTTTGAAAAACGCTTTCATTTTCTCCCCTTTCCTGCATAGAGAAAATGAAATGAAATCAGTACCGCAGCACTGGTTGATACAGCCATCAGCCCCAGTACAAAAGCCTTGTCCTCCCAGGAATGGGAAATCATCCACATGCCGCCTGCACCCATCACAAAATAGACAAACATGAGCAGAGAGGACGCGGAACCTGCATCACTGTCCACCTGCTCCAGAATCAGACTGTTGCCCAGAGGCCGGGACAATCCCAGACAAAAGGTGATAAAGGCCATAGGAAGGGCAAAACTCCAGTGGCTTTTTCCGCCGAAAAACAGCATACACCACCCGCCTATAAAAATTCCTGCAAACCCGACGGTCATCAGCCGTATTCCCGGCACTCTGTGAACCAGCCGCGCGCAGGTATAGGAACCGCTCATGAAGGCAATAGCGTTACATGCGAAAAAATAACTGAAAACCTGTTCGCTCAGTCCAAACCGCCGAACGTACATATCCGCAGATCCCGCGATGAATCCGAACAGGGGCCAGATGCCCAGGGCCATCATAACCGTCAGGATGATATATCTCCTGTTCCGGAACAAAAGCATATACCGGCCAATCATCTTTGACAGTGGTACGCGTTTGAGCGAATGCGAAGGTTCGGACATGCGCCAGACACCCAGAAATGCTATCAGACCGAGGATTCCCTGGGAAATGAATATCCAGGGCCAGGTGAGCCATTTCAGCATCAGGCCGCCCAGAACCGGGGCAAGCATAGGGGCAAGGGCCACAATCACGCCCATATAAGCCAGCATTTTCTCCCGTTCCCTGCCTTCGAAGAGATCTTTGGAAATAGCCATGGACAGAGCCGCAGCAGATGCTGCGCCCAGCCCCTGCAGCACCCGGAACAGGATCAGAGTGTTCACCTGATCAGCCGAGGCGCAGAGCAGGCTGGCTGTGATATACAGCCCGATACCCCCGAGCAGCGGCAGCCTTCGTCCGAAACGGTCGGAAAGGGGGCCGTAAATCAGCAGCGCAAAACTGAAACTGAGAAAAAAACTCACAAGTGTATAATTTACCATTACCAGGGAAACATGCCATCTGGCCTGCAAAGAGGGAATTGCAGGCAGATACATGTCTGTGGACAATGGGGGAAAAGCCGCCAGCAATGCCAGCAGGGGCAGTAATTTCATTTTTATTATATTCCTGTCTCCCGGAAACCGGATAGGTCTTCCTTATATACCATTACTTGAAACATCTGCAGAGGTTCAGATTCAGATCTGAATTCCGCACAGAAAAACTCTGTGTTACTCT
>CAZHPS010000637.1:0-3018 GCA_964534335.1 uncultured Desulfobacterales bacterium | reverse complement strand
ATTTTATCTCGGCATATTCTTTATCCTGAGACAGTGCAAGGCTGATAAGGCATTTTGTCATGGTGCGGCTCCAAAAATGAGGGATTGTTTCCTGAAACCCTGGGGGTTTTGAAAAACCTCATATGAAATCTTTGGCAGTGGGTTAAATCTGTTGATCCGGATCTGAACACCGGAGCGAAAAAATCCGGATCTGAACACCGGAGCGAAAAAATCCGCATCTGAATACCGGAGCGAAAAAATCCGCATCTGAACACCGGAGCGAAAAAATCCGCAAGGATTGATATTATTATAGAAAAAATCTGAAAAAAAACAAATCAGAATCCCGTAAGGGATGACATTATCAACCGATTTGCCCCACTATCCATCAGTTATATAATAGACCTCTTTCCAAAGTCAATTTTTATCCAATAAAATCAAGGAAGCAATTCCCACTTTTGCAAGAGGTCTAATATGAAATCTGAAAAAAATTTCAGCATAAACCCTGAGGGTTTTCAAAACCCTCAGGGTTTCAGACAGAATTTAATGACCAATTCTTTTTCAGATTTCATATAACCATCAGGTTGACAGACAGCAAATGCTTTTTCCATATATCCCTGTTTACAGATAATGACAATATTTATTCTGAAAAAACCAAAAAACTCCGAAAAAAAGATGGGAAAAACCGGCATCCGTCCGGATCGGCTGCAACTGGAATGGATCAGCGCGGCTGAAGGCTTGCGCTTTGCGCAGGTGATGAAGGATATGGATACTTTGCGCATGATTTGTAGGGTTACACAGCAGAAAAAATTACCGAACCATTGAAGTCATGTACTATGCAGGATTTCCTTATTTTCTGTACAAAAAACAGAAAACCGTGTATGAACAGGAAGCAATATGAAATCTGAAAATATTCATGAAACATACCGGTCAGGTTCTGAAGGTCATCTTGGATGAAACACATCATCACCATAAGTGTTTTGTCAACTTTGATTTTATGAGCTGAAGTGTACAAAAAAACCGGATTTTTTGGAAAAATCCGTTTTTTTCAACTCACAGATTCAGGGCTGACAGAGTACTGGTTATAAGGAGGTAAAATGAAAAAAAACTGTATGTTATGTCTTATTCTGAGTGCTGTACTGATTCTGTTTTCCGCAGCAGCTTCCTGTGTTTCTGCACAAAAGGAAAAACCGGATTTCCGTCTACAGGTGCTTCACAGCTCTGACAATGAATCCTCTTTTCAGGATCCCAATACCCTGGAACCAAAAATTCTCAATTATGCAGCAGTACTGGACGGACTGCGGGAGCTGGCCATAAAGGAGAACATGGCTTCCATTTATGTGACTGCCGGGGATCATACTCTGCCAGGGCCTTTTTATGACGCGGCTGCGGAAGTGGCAGGATTCGGATCGAGCGGGATCGGGGATATTGAAATCTTCAATGCCACAGGACTAACGGCCAACGGCATGGGAAACCATGAATTTGACGGGGGCATTGAAGATTTTGCAAGGATGCTCCGTAAGGCACATTATCCCTTTATTGCCGTGAATCTGGATTTTTCCGGTGTCCATCTGAAAGAAGGGGTTCCGCTTATCCGCATTGGCAAAGATGCGGGAAGTATGGAGGAAAACGCGGGAAAAGTGGTCAGGAGTGCTTATGAGAAAATTGGGGGGGAGAAAATCGGTATTATCGGACGCGCGCCTGCTGATTTTTTCAATGTAATCAAAGATCCTGATGACACACTGCCGGGACTGGATTTTTATGGCGGCAGGAATCCGGAGAACAATCAGCCATTTGTATCAGCGGCTCTGCAGGTGGCCGAACAGGTGACACTGCTTGAGGCCCAGGGAATCAGCAAGATCATCCTGCTGGATCATTCCCAGGATTATACCAATGATCCGCTGTCTGTCAGGCTGCTGCGGGGAATTGATATTATTGTCATGGCCGGAGCCACGGGTTTCATGGCACGGCCTGATGCAGACGGCCCTTTCAATCTGCTGCGCAAAGGCGATTCCCCGCGGGGCATCTATCCGGATATACGGAAAGACAGTGAGGGAAAAACCGTACTGATAGTCAATACCGATCAGCAGTACCGCTATGCTGGCAATCTGATGGTGTCATTTGATGCAGAAGGTCATATTAAAGAAATTGATCCGCGCAGCGGCCCTGTGGCAACAGGGGCAGAGGGGATTGCTGCTCTGGAAAAAGTGCTGGGGCATTCTCTTTCCGCTCCCCCGGAAGTGGAAGAGATTTTCAATGCTCTGAAAAATACAAAACTGATTCAGGAGCAGTTTCAGGCCATAGGCACAACAGAGAAAGAGCTTAACGGAATTCGCGAGTATGTCCGCTCCCGTGAAACCAGTCTGGGCTGTCTCACTGCCGCATCAGTTCTGTGGTATGCACGCAAGTCACTTGGAGACAAAGGCCCGGACATTGCGCTGAAAAACGGGGGGGGCATACGGGATACGATTCCCGGCCCCCATATCACCCGTATGGGCATTTCCGCAGCCCTGCCTTTTGACAATAAAATGGCTGTGGTGGAACTGAAAGGAAATGAACTCCTGGCTGTCATGGAAAACGCTGTCAGCCGCTATCCCGGCAAAGATGGCCGTTTTCCCCAGACTGCCGGAATGAGGATGATTTTTGATCCGGAAAAACCCGGAGTATCTGATCAGACCGGTCTGGACAAACCTTCACGGATCAAAGAACTCGGCATTGTCCGTGCGGACGGTTCAACGGATGTTCTTGTGGAGAATTTTGAAGTACGCGGAGATCTGAACCGCAGTTTCAAAGTGGTGACAAATGATTTTCTTTTCACCGGCGGGGATGGGTATCAGGCACTCAAAGCAGCCGCTCAAACCCGCGGAAAACAGACACTGGAACTCCGGGAGCAGGAGATTCTGGCCCTGTATATACGGGAATTCCTTGGCGGAAAGGTGAATATTTCTGATCCTCCGGAAAGCCCAGGGGTTATCTGCTTAACAAAGTAAGTAGGCAAACAAAAATTTTCGTGTATTCAAAAAACCGGATTTTTCCAAAAAA
>CAZHPS010000636.1:0-3046 GCA_964534335.1 uncultured Desulfobacterales bacterium | reverse complement strand
TGGAATTATAAAATATCACCACAAAAATGACCAGGTTATTTTGTTACAAGCACTTGTCGGTGGACAGTTGTGGACTTTCAGTGGAGTGCAAAAATTAAGCGGAGCGGTTTTTTGCACATAAAGGACAAAAGTTGATGAAGACACTGTATTTTCACTGTTTCACTGCCAACTGTCTGATCATTTCCTGTGCTGATTCCTTTAACTGAAGGATGACAATTGGTTCACCAATGGAAATATCCCCCAGTTCCGCCTTGATTTCCGCTGTGTCCAGCACAAAATCCTTTCCGTCAATGATATGGGTGTAAACAAAATCAATTTCCGGCCTGCCTGCAATCAGAAGCATTACAGTTCCGGCCATATCGCCCACCGGCGCACGGTCTATGTGATCATACTGAAAAGTGGCTGTTGTCCGGGTTCCTTTTCCCAGTTCGGAATGAATAGCAAAAGAACCATTGCAGCGTTCTGCCGCAGCTTTCAGCAGGGAAAGTCCCATGCCTACTCTCCGGGTTGTCCGTGTGGTGACAAAGGGATCTGTGATATTTGCCAGCATTTCCGGAGGAATGCCCCGGCCATTGTCCCTGATTTCCACAGTGAGAAGATTGCCGGATCGGTTTTCATCCACAAGTATTTCAATGCGGTTTGCTCCGGCTGCAATGCCGTTTTCCGCAATATCCATAATATGAAGAGAGATTTCACGCATATTTTTTTCCCTGATACTGAATCATTCAATGCCGTTGCCACAAACTAAGGGTCTGTAAAAAAATAACCTGTACAATTTTCCTGTCCGTAAACCCTAAGGGTTTTCAAAACCCTTAGGGTTTATAACAGGTTATTTTGATACAGACCTTAAAAAAATCAACAGTTTTGAGCCGTTACCCAAAAAATCAGCAAATGCCAGACAAAAAGTTTGGCATTCTTTTCTGAATCATATCAGATCGGAATCATTCAGTTCCGGGAGCGGGATTTGCAGCCGGTTTCATCTGCTCAGACAGTTTCCCCATTCCCTGAAAAAAGGGTTCGGAAAAACGGGTTTTCACTGTCATATCCATACTGAAACTTTTTCCCTGTGTACCGGTTGAAAGCAGCAGATATTCAATCTGACGCATGGCATCCAATGATTTTGCGGGATCTCCGGGCTGTCCCTCATTCATCTGCTGCAGGAGAAAGGGAAAATTGCTCATGGCCGCATGCACTTCCTGCATGTTCACATAAAACACGCCGGTATCTGCCTTTAACTGAGTTGCCAGTTCTTTATCCTCTATACGGGAAATAAAACCGGTATCCGGATTTCCGCTTACAGCCGCCTCAAACATGGGATAGCCCAGGGCAAGAATGAAAGTGCTGTCTTTTACACCAGCGCATATCTGAAAAATGCCCATCACTGTAATGACATAGGCATCATTTCCCTGAATGCTGTCTTTGCGGATCATAACCTTCTCTTCGGGCTTCAGAGACTGATACATGGTATCCATGACAGTCTGCATTTTTTTCCCGTCTTTTATCCCAAGTGTGGCAAGGAGATTGTAATTGCTCATATTGATACTTTTGCCGTCATAAATTCCCAGATTGAAGTTTCCCTCAATGTTTGACAGAATATCCTTTTCTCCGTCCACACCATAGCGGTTCCGGAATTCTGACAAAGTGTTCTGCCATGCAGTTTTCTCCTCCGGATTCATTACTTCCTGCATAATTCGGTAATATTCCTGAAAATTCACAGCACTTGTCAGCAGCAGGGCCGGAGACTTGGCAAGCCCCAGCACAGTCTGTTTGCTGAAACGGATGTTCTGCGAAATCTTCATAAGATCAGAACCTTCCCGGACATTGAGCAGACCGGCAACCCGCAGATCTTTCTGTGATCCATCTACTGAAATGCCCGCTCCTTCATAGTCTTTGAAATAGTCAAGATGCCGGTTCAGCCCCGGTGTCTGTCCTTCTTTCTGTGAAATTTTTTTCAGGGTCTCATAGTTGTTTTTGGCAATTTTTCCGAAATTTGCATACAGAAAAATATCCTTTGCCGCATCAGTGCGGGAAATGACATCCTGATAACTCACTGTATCTTTGACAGGTTTGGTG
Source organism: uncultured Desulfobacterales bacterium (assembly GCA_964534335.1). Taxonomy (GTDB): domain Bacteria; phylum Desulfobacterota; class Desulfobacteria; order Desulfobacterales; family Desulfococcaceae; genus JAABRU01. The sequence goes on along the minus strand of CAZHPS010000636.1, from coordinate 973 downwards.
CTTTGAAGCACCTGTGTCATAAATCCGCTTACCTCAGACTTGCGGTTAAAGGCAACAAACAGATACTTTTCCTTTTCTGCCATAGATCCGTGAAGAGTATTGTCCGGGTATCTGAAAATGCTTATGTCATTTGCCTTTTCAAACACAGTTCCGGGTTTGTCATTGAGAATATACCGTTCCACTGCTGCCATTGCCTTTTTCCCGTCTGTAACAGGAACAAGAATCAGACAGTCCACAAGCGGATCACCGCCATTTTCCTGCCATCGGATATTGTCAGCAGCCAGACCGATCTCCTTTGCTGTGTCAAAACCATTGGCCCGGAGTTCATCCAGAACAAGAGGATTGAATCCCCATTTGCGTTTCATTTCCTCAGCATCTTTCACGGGACTGCCCATGATGCCAGTTCCGTTTACAGAAAAAAGGGAATACATTTTTTCAATGGAAGCCGTTTTCAGCATGAATTCCGTGCTTTCCGGCACGAGATTGGCAACCGCGATCCGGACTTCCTCTGTTTTGTTTTCCGCTTTTCTCTCTGCTTTGTTTTCCGCCTGATTTTCCTCATTGTTCTTGCTGCATCCTGCGGAATACAGCCCCACAGCGCACACTGCTGTCAGCAGCACTGCAATGACAAACCGTTTTTTCATGAAAAATTCCTCCAATGTTAAGGTTTACATACTTCCACTCCCCACACCCGCTCAAACCCCAGCGACACAACCGCGTATCTTCGCAGTCTCAGATTGCCGTGTTTGTTTTCCAGAATATCCCCGTAGGAGCTGGCCTGCTTCTGTGCCTCCTCCATTGCGGTTTTCATTTCCGGCAAATCTGCCAGTGCATCCTGTGTCAGGTTTTTTGCCTGATCTTTGTTCATACCCGCTGTTTTCAGTGACACGTATTTGAATTCGACCAGCACATCAAAAATTTGGTAGTGCTACACAAGTAATGCTGAATTGAATTTCCATATAAAATAACGGAT
>CAZHPS010000635.1:0-3063 GCA_964534335.1 uncultured Desulfobacterales bacterium | reverse complement strand
CCGAACAGGATAATCTGATTCGGCCTGAATTCTTTGGCAATCCGCTGACTGAAATCTTTAATTTGGGTCATGCTGGGCATGTTTTATTCCTTATGAAACAGGATGAACGAAAAAATTATCCCTGAAGTTATACCAATTCTCCATTGAAAATATACTTATGAAACACACCACAAGAGGCAGGGCTGTTAAGTTTTTTAAAAAATCCCCTCTTGAGAGGGGGCAGGGGGTGTGTAAAAATCCGTGCCCGGAACACACCCCTTTATCCCCTCTCAAGAGCAGGGCTGTTAAGTTCTCATTCCCCTCTTGAGAGGGGGCAGGGGGTGTGTTATTGGACTGTACAGTTCCGGACACACCCCTGCCCCTCTCAAGAGGGGATTTTTAAAGAACTTAACAGCCCTGCCTCTCAAGAGGGGAATGAGAACTTAACAGCCCTGCTCTCAAGAGGGGATTTTCTGAAAAAATTAATGGAGAATTGGTATAAAACCAATGGCAAATCGGTATTATACAGGAACCGGCACAGTTTCAAGGATTTTCTCAACCGTTCCCTCCGCGCTGCTGCCGGAAAACCGGGCTTCCGGGGCCATGACCATGCGGTGGGCTATCAGGGAAACAGCCATTTCCTGAATATGTTCGGGCCGGACATATTCCAGACCGTCAAACAGGGCCAGTGCCTGTGCGGTTTTCATCAGGAACAGCGAAGCTCTGGGACTTGCACCCAGTTCCACGCCCGGAGCGGAGCGGGTGGAGCGGACAAGTGCCACAATATAATGTTTCAGTTCCTCGCTGATGCGGATGCTGCGCACGGATTGCTTCAGTACAAGAACCTGTGGCAGGGAAATGCAGGGTGCAAGATTTTCCACTGCATGAGCAGGGCTGTGATCCGAGAGAATCTCCACTTCCTGCTCCGGGCTGACATATCCCAGGCTGAAACGCGCTGCAAAGCGATCCATCTGTGCTTCCGGAAGCGGATAGGTTCCTCTGGATTCCACAGGATTCTGGGTGGCAATCACGAAAAAAAGGTCTTCCAGATCATAGCGGTTTCCGTCAATGCTGACCTGGGATTCTGCCATTGCCTCCAGCAGCGCGGACTGGGTGCGCGGGGAAGCCCGGTTGATTTCATCCGCGAGAAGAATATTGGTAAAAACAGGGCCTTTGTGAAAATGGAATTTTCCCTGATTCTGATCAAACACGGTCATTCCCAGAATATCCGAGGGCAGCAGATCCGGTGTGAACTGTATGCGCCGGAAACAGGCATCCACAGACCGGGCCAGAGCTTTTGCAAGGGTTGTTTTTCCGGTTCCGGGATAGTCTTCCAGCAGCACATGGCCTCCGCCTGCAAACACGGCCAGAAGTTTGCGGATGGCAGAGGTCTGACCGATGATGACGGATTCAATATTGCGCATCAGTTTCCCGTAAATTTCCAAAGCTTCTTTCACTTCAGATACACATCCTCCAGTCTTGCAATATCATCCTCGCCCAGGTAACTGCCGGACTGCACCTCCACCATTTCCAGGGGAATTTTTCCGGGATTGACCAGACGGTGCGGCATTCCGGGCGGAATATAGGTGGAATGATCTTCGGTAAGAATGATTTCCTCATCTCCTCTGCTGACCTGCGCTGTTCCCCGGAGAACAATCCAATGCTCCGCGCGGTTGAAATGAATCTGCCGGGAAATCACGGCTCCGGGTTTGACTTTCACCTGTTTGATGATAAAGCGTTCGGATTTGACCAGGGTTTCAGCAAAACCCCAGGGCATGTATCTTTTTTTGTGGGAAACGGTTTCCTCCCGTGAAGCTGCCTTGAGCCGGTTGACCAGAATCTTCACATCCTGCACACGGGAGCGCGGGGAAATCAGCACAGCATCCGCAGTTTCCACCACAATATGATTTTCCAAACCCACAGCCGCGAGCAGCCGGGTTCCCCCGTGCAGATAGGAGTTGTGCACATCATGGAGCAGCACATCACCCTGAACCACATTTCCCTGATCATCCTTTGCGCCTGTCTGCCACAGGGCTTCCCATGATCCCAGATCATTCCATCCGGCCTGAAAAGGAACCATTGCACCCCGGTCTGTTTTTTCCATAATGGCATAGTCAATGGAATCAGACGGACATGCCTCAAACGCGGCAATGTCTACCCGAAAAAAATCAAGGTCTTCCTTTCCTTTTTCCATTGCGTTTCTGCACGCGTTCAGAATATCAGGAACATGTTTTTCCATTCCTGCCAGCACTGCGGATGCCCGGAACATAAACATGCCGCTGTTCCAGCAGTATGCGCCGGATTGCAGATACTGTTCTGCTGTTTCTTTATCCGGTTTTTCCACAAACTGTTCAATGGCAAATGCGGCTCCTGTGACATGGGCATCCCGGCTTGCAGAAAGTTCCTTTCCCCTGCGGATATAACCGTAACCGGTTTCAGGAGATTCCGGCACAATGCCAAAGGTGATAAGAAAATTCTGCTCTGCAAAATGGGCTGCGGTTTCCAATGCCTGATGAAATGCTTTAATATCCTGAATAAAATGATCCGCAGGCAGAACCAGCAGCAGGGGATCGTCTCCGGCAGAAACCGCTTTGAGTGCCGCAAGACAGACTGCTGGCGCAGTGTTCCTGCCTACAGGTTCCAGAAGAATGGAAGCCGCTCGGATGTCAATCATCCGCAACTGCTCTGCCACCATGAAACGGTGTTTTTCATTGCAGATAATCATTGGCGTCTGCATTCCCGGAAAATCTTTGAGCCGCAGAACCGTATCCTGCAGCATGGTATGCTCGCCTGTGAGTTCAATAAGCTGTTTGGGCCAAAGTTCACGGGAAAGAGGCCAGAGCCTTGTGCCGGAACCGCCTGCAAGTATAAGCGGACAGATCATGTGTCATTTCCTTTGTGAAAATGGGGAAAAAATTTTTGAAAAGCAAATTTCAGTGAATGGGGGTCAGTAAATCCAATAAGCCTTATTGTCAGGGATTGCTTTCTGATAATCGCTGCAATTCATTAAGGATACAATACCGTTTTGACTAGTACATAACCAATTTAGTTTTTATACAATCCCCTCTTGAGAGGGGCAGGGGT
>CAZHPS010000634.1:0-3063 GCA_964534335.1 uncultured Desulfobacterales bacterium | reverse complement strand
TGAAATTATTATGTTTGTGAAGTATTTTTCAGAAAATTACCGGACTATTGATACAGGACCACGTTGAATTTTATATATTCCCCTCTTGAGAGGGGCAGGGGTGTGTCCGGAATTGCACACCCAAAACACACCCCTGCCCCTCTCAAGAGGGGAATTGATACCATAAAATCTAAATTGGTCATGTACTACTTATGCAGTAATATTCAGAAGACTGGCTGATGCAAAAGGGCAGGCCGAAGCCTGCCCAGGCTGAGGAAAAATCAGTTTCAGTAAAATACGGGAAATATGCCCAAAGGTGTTACGAGTACACGGACACGGGGCTGACTGACATGAATTTCATTCCGTACATAGTTCCGGTGTGCACTGCCACGATTATAATACGTGTGCTGATGATGCGAGCCCCGGTAATAATTTCCCCTGTCCATATGCCTGCCGTGTCTGTCATGCCCTCTGTCCCTGCTATTCCAGTGATCGCCCCGGTCTCCGTGATGCCGTTCCATCTGTGCCTTTCCTCTGTCTGAACGATCATAACGATCATAGCGGTCTCCGGCAGAGGAAACAGCCGGAACTGCCCATATCATGCCAATTATCGTTATTCCTGCAATGATTTTTTTTGTGTTCATGGTATATCTCCTTTTTTGATGAGTTGGATTACAGGAAATCTGCTTCTTCATGGTTACAGCCGATGCTGCCATGTTTTAAACTCTTTTGACGCAGGTTCCTGCCAAAGGTTTACACACAGACATTAAGAAAATATCTGTCCGAAAAAAATATAAGGGATTTCAAAACCATTAGGGGGCTGTATCAAAATAAACTGTTACAAATCCTTATTTTTTTTCAGACAGAAAATTGTACAGATTATTTCGTTACAACCTTCTGGTGTTTTGTCAACGCTGAATATGTGAGAGCTGACTTTACGTCCTCTGCAGTTAAAAATAACAGAATCAGACCTGACAAAGCATTGGGGATTATGATCAGAAATTTTCCACGCAGAACACAGATAAAAACAAAAAAATCATGCTCTTGGCATGATGTACCCAAAGGTGGGGAACAATCCTGCGGCGTATCCGGATGCAGAAACTGCGCACAAAGGTGAATTTCAGGTAGACGCAGGCAGTGCAATTCTGGTATACCGGAAACATCGGGAAAAACCCAAAACAGGACTATAAAATATAAGGAGGTTTTATTATGGCAAAATCCAGAGACACCAAGAAGGATGAGAAGAAAAAACCGGCAAAGACCAAAAAGGAAAAGAAAAAGGAAAAGCTGGAAAAGAAAAAGGAATAATTTCTTTTTCTCTCTTATCCTGCCGGTTTTTATAACCGCAATATGTGGCGGGGCGGTCTGTTTGCCCCGTCCATCGCCCAGGGATGGGGATTGACAATACCTGTTTCCTGTGGAAAAGAAACACAGTATCCAGCAGTTTGCAAAAAATGGCGGGTTCTGCTGGCGCTTCACCCACCCCGGTTTTGGAACACTCACTCACCCTGCCAAAGTTTCTCTGATACGCTCCAGAGCCTTCTGCACATTCTCATAATGATTGAACGCGCTGATGCGGATATAACCGTTTCCGCATTTCCCGAATCCGGCTCCCGGTGTACAGACCACTCCGGCTTTGTTCAGCATTAGATCAAAAAACTCCCAGGAATCCCGTCTGCTGTCCACCCATATATAAGGGGAATTTTCCCCTCCCGTGCATTCAAATCCCAGAGCAGCCATTTCCTGACGGATCAAAGCAGCGTTTTTCAGATAATAATCAATCAAATCTTTGGTCTGAGCCTGTCCTGCTTCAGAATAAACAGCTTCGGCAGCCTTCTGCACAGGATAGGAAACCCCGTTGAATTTGGTTCCGTGGCGCCGGTTCCACATCTGATGCACAGAATGGGCTTTTCCTTTGCTGTCAAAGGCCATGCACTCTTTGGGCACAACTGTGAACGCGCACCTGGTTCCGGTGAAACCTGCAGTTTTGGAAAAACTGCGGAATTCAAGAGCCACTTCCCGTGCGCCCTCAATTTCATAGATGGATCTGGGCAGATTTTCATCCCGTATGAATGCTTCATAAGCTGCATCAAAAAGAATCAAAGCCCGGTTTTTCCGTGCAAAATCAACCCAGGTCTTCAACTGCTCCCTGCTGATGGTTGCCCCTGTCGGATTGTTGGGAAAGCACAGATAAATCAAGTCCGGAATTTCTTTGGGAAGATCCGGAATAAAAAGGTTATCCTTTGTGCTGTCCATATAGATCAGGCCATCGTATCTGCCGTCTTTCGCGGCTCCGGTGCGTCCGGCCATTACATTGGTGTCCACATACACCGGATAGACCGGGTCAGGAACTGCAACCTTTATCTGTGCGGAGAAAATCTCCTGAATATTGCCGGTGTCACACTTGGCTCCGTCACTGACAAAAATTTCATCAGGCGAGACATCTGCTCCTCTGGATTTGAAATCATGCAGGGCTATTTTTTCCCGCAGAAAATCATACCCCTGTTCCGGCCCGTATCCCCGGAACGTGGCAGCATCTGCCATTTCCTCCACTCCCCGTTGAAATGCCTCAACGCAGGCCTGTGGCAGCGGAAAGGTTACATCGCCAATTCCCATACGGATGAGTTTTTTGTCCGGATTGGCTTTCTGAAAAGCTGAAACACGGCGTGCAATATCTGTAAACAGATAGGATGCCTGCAGTTTCAGATAATTTTCATTGATTTGAATCATATGTTTTCCTCTGTTCCCAATTTTCTGTTTATCCGCAGTATACTGTGAATTCAATATAATAGACATTATCGGAAATAAGGCGGAACATGCTTCCAGCCTGTTCATAAAACCCGGCACAGACTGGAAGGCTGTGCTGCTTTTTATTTCCGGTAATGTCTGATTTTCAGACAGCAATATAAAAAAATGATGAGCGGCTGTCAATGACAGACTTTCTCTGACAAAGGGACAGATGCTTTGTGCGGGCATAAAAAGGTGGGAGATCATTTTTCTGGTCAAAAAGATTTTTCCATAAAACATATATAGTGTTCTGTCAAGGTTTGAATGACGGTTTATCTGCCGAAAACACTAATGTCT
>CAZHPS010000633.1:0-3078 GCA_964534335.1 uncultured Desulfobacterales bacterium | reverse complement strand
AAGGATACAAAGGGCCGTAACAGGAATCATTGGCAAGGATGATTTCATCATATTTATCCAGATTTTCAAAACCAAAGTTGTCCAGCCCGTCTTTCCAACTGCCAAAATCATATCCTGTATTTTCTCTGATAATGATTTTATCAGCGGTGTCAGAAAGTTTTTTCTGCTCCTGCCAGGACAGTACGGAACCTGAAATGAAAATGATATGATCCGCCACAGTTTTCAGACCTTCCAGATAGCGGATCACATACGCATCTATCATATCATCCCTGTCAAAATGGGAAAAAAAACAAAGCCTTTTCATGTGTTGTCTCAGGATAGGAAGAATAATTGCGACTTTGCACGGAAAAATAATACCGTTTTATTTCAAAAATTACAAGACAAAAAAAATGCTTATCCGGAAATATCTTTTTTGGGAGGCAGGAAAAAGGCGCGGAACATGCAGGAAAGCGCTGCAAAAGGGATACGGAGAAGTTTTTTCCATTCTGTTTTTCCAAAGGAAACCATCTGCCCGGTTTGCGCATCCATTTTCTGCACCTCTTTTCCCCATACTGCGCCCATTTCCGGCACAAATCCGGAACTTATCAGCAGATCCCAGTGCCTGTTTTTCAGAAAATTCATGATTCTCAGCTTTTCCAAAAGTGAAACGCGTCCGTTTTGCATCTGTGCATAGGCAAACATTCTGTCTCTGCTGCATACGGCGGCCCATTCAGATTTTTCTGAACCGGGGATAACAGCCCATATTTAGCTGTTCTGAAATTTTCTTTTCAGATTCCGGATATGGGGTATTATTTTTCCTGCCACTGCCGGGTCTGGAAAGATCATAATCCCCCCGGATTTCTGTTTTCCGGAAAAACAGGCCGGGGCAATGTTTTTTTGCCAAAACTGTTTTGGAAAAAATCCCTGATTCCCCTGACAAACGCGTTCCCAAGTGCGGCATCGGCCCGGAGATGAACTGCCAAAGCAATTTTCATGTATCTGAAAATCATCCGGCACAGAAGCACGCGTCTTTTTATGCCGGTACAGTACTGACTGAAAAACCAAAGCGAATTCCGGGTTCTGTAATAACATCGACAGACAGCAGAATGATCCGAAGTCCTTCCAATCCAACTGGGATGCAGCACAACAGAGGCATTGGCGGCCAGCACCTCATAACCGGCTGTCTTAAACCGCGCGCCCCATTCCATATCATCCCAGTAAATGAAAAACTTTTCATGCCACAGTCCCATTTTCCTTACCGCAGAGGTACGTGCCAGCAGGGAACAGGCTGCGACATAATCCACCCGGAAAACAGCATTGGGGTCTTTCAGTGCCTCTGCGGACGGTGTATGCCGCGCCACATCCCCGAAGCAGTAATCAATAAAAGCACCGAGTTCAATCATTTCACGCGGATTGGCAATATCCATGATTTTGGAACCGCAGATGGCAGCATTGGGATTTTTTTCCATCACGGAAACCAGTGCCTTCAAAGCATTTTTGTCCGCAAGAACATCGTTATCCAGCAGCCAAAGATATTCTGCATCGGACCGGTTCTGAAGACTCCAGCGCATTCCTGCATTAAACCCGCCTGCCCCGCCCAAATTTTCCGGATTCCGGAGCAGTCCGATTTCCGGATAATCCGATGCAATAGTTTCTGCTGTCCCGTCCGTGGAAGCATTGTCAACCACAGGGACAAAAAGCCTGTCTTTGGGATAATCAATATTTTTAAGGCATTCAGGAAGGCGGAGGACATCTTTTTTTTTATTCCACGTTACAATAACTGCCTGCACAATGGGCGAATTTGCGGCATTATGCTGATCCATTTTCAGACTCCTGATGAGATTTCCGGAAAATGGGATTTTACCGGATTTGTGAGATAATTTATGACAACAGTTTATGACTGCTTATTAGGTAAACGAAAGTTTTCATGTATCAGAATCTTCGCGGCTCTGCGTCCCCGCGCCGCTGCGTTATTTCCGGATGACTGAACAGATGAAACACAAAGGTGCATACACGCAGAGAGTGAACTGTTAAATACACGAAAACTTTTGTTTGGTTACTTGTGTATCTGAAACCATGTCAGATTACACTATAGAACGCAGATAGTGCAAGTTATTTTTTCTGTAAAAATGTCTCCCGGACTGATGATGCTTATGACTGCCAAACTTTTTTGTTTCCTTACCATTTTCATATTGCTGTAAACATGATTTTATGATTTACTGTGTATATTGGCAGTATTTTTTCCCAACTATTTTAACATAAGGAGATTGTTATGAACATCCGTATGGCAAAAAAACTTGTATTCTGTTTTGTGGCCGGCCTTTGTCTGGTTCTCAATCCCCTGAACGCTGGGCGCAGGACGGAGGCTATGAGGTTTTTTCCGATCTGTGGCTGAAATCGGTTCTTTTGGAAATGGAATTTTGGCAATACAATAACGGAACCATTGACGGAACCTCTTCTGTTGTTTGGGAACAAGGGAAATGCAGAGAACTTTTTCCGGAAAATTTTCCTGCTGCATACAAATTCTGCGGCCCGTGAAAACAAAGCAGGAGCATAATTGTACCGGATTTTTTGTATTTAACCGCAAAATCCACAAAATTTATTTTTTGAGGACTTTGCGGTTATTCATATGAAATATGAAAAAAATTTCAGCAGAAAAATTTTCATATCCCTTCGGTTTTCCGACACAAAGGCACAAAGACTCACTAAGGTTAATGCTTATATGAATAGATACTGAAAACATGTCAAAATTCATTTTATTCTATCAACTTATCCTATACATGCTGGGAAAAATCCCTTTTCTCAAAAGGATATTCCGGACAGTATTTTTAAAATCTGTCCGCAGGGATTTCAGAACAGACGCTGAGCCCATGACATCCGTATCTGATTCCTTTACAGAGAGCATGAATTTTCTGAAAATGTTCAAAAACAGACCTTTTCTGTCCATACTGATCCCGGTATACAATACAGATGCTCTTGTATTGAAAAAATGTATGGATTCTGTTTTGGCACAGGTGTACAGAAAATGGGGGTAGTGGGACTTCTCATGCTGATAAAAATGTGATATGCAACTCCTGTTTTTTTGTATCAGAAAACAGG
>CAZHPS010000632.1:0-3084 GCA_964534335.1 uncultured Desulfobacterales bacterium | reverse complement strand
TTTCTGATTGTCTGAACTCCATAAAAACTGTGGGGATTTTTGATTGTATCAAATCATTTCTTATAAAAAATCCCTGTAGTTAGCAAACTGAAAAATCATGGCAATCAGATGAATCAGACAAATCACAGTTCAGGACAGGGGATTGTCTGATCCGGAATGAGAAAATCCTGTCAATCCCTTAATCCTGAAAATCCCGGTTCAGACAATGTTGTCGGATTACGCTTCGCTAATCCGACCTACAGTCTGATCCGGCTGTAATCATTCAACATTAACCATTAAGCATTTACCATTGAGGAGAACGGAATGTATTCCATTTTACTGCTTTATCTTGCGCTGGGTGCGGTGGCCGGAATTCTGGCCGGGCTGCTGGGCATTGGCGGCGGTCTGGTGATTGTTCCCATGCTGGTATTTTCCATGACATGGCAGGGAATTCCCCATGAGAGCCTCATGCACCTGGCTTTGGGTACGTCTATGGCCAGCATTATTTTCACATCTGTATCCAGCTTTATGGCCCATCATAAACGCGGCGCGGTGCAGTGGCTGGTTGTGCGGCGGATTGTTCTGGGCATTCTCACCGGCACTTTTTTGGGAACCTTCATTGCTGCACGTCTTTCCACCAATTTTCTCAAGGGATTTTTTGTGGTTTTTCTCTATTATGTGGCCGTCCAGATGCTTTTGGACAAAAAACCCAAAGCCTCAAGGGAAATTCCCGGAAATACCGGCATGTTTGCTGTGGGAAATGTCATTGGAATTGTGTCAAGCCTGGTGGGAATTGGGGGCGGAACCCTGTCTGTGCCTTTCATGATATGGTGCAATATCGCGGTGCATCATGCCATTGGCACTTCTGCTGCCATTGGTTTTCCCATCGCGATTGCCGGAACCATCGGTTATATTTACAACGGATGGAACGCGACCGGTCTGCCCCAGTATTCATTCGGGTATATCTACCTTCCCGCGCTGGCCGGAATTGTCTGCGCCAGTGTGCTGACCGCCCCGCTGGGTGTGCGTCTGGCCCACAGTCTGCCGGTTGCCCGTCTGAAACGGGTATTTGCCGTATTGCTTATACTGGTGGGAACCCGTATGCTTGTCAGTCTGATCTGATGATCTGTTTTCAGAACATAATCAAACTGATTCGCGTTTCAATCTGTTTTTTCGTGCAGTTCGCTGTTCAACAGTTCGGTAAAAAACTTCCGGAAGGGTGTTTAAGTAAGTCAGCATAAATTTTCTGGCATAAAATTTTCAGAAAAACCGGATTTTTCCGAAAAATCCGGTTTTTTGAATACCCTAAAATTTTCAGTTGAGTACTTATACCATTACTCAGAAAATTTGATGGTACAGCCACGAATTGCACGAATGACACGAATTACGGTTTGTGCATTCGTGCAGATTCGTGTTATTTGTGGCTGTTTAAACTGTACCGATACTTAAAAACTCTGCTGATGCCTGCCTTTCGAATGTGGTATTTTATAACCGAAATATTTCAAGTAATGGTATAAATTCCAATGCCAAAATTTTCAGATGGTGCCCGCAGGATGAGCCCGTTTTACTGAACCGGTTCCGGGACTGCCTCTGTTTTGCGCACCTTCAAAGACAGTTCCCTCAACTGGGCTTTGGACACTTCAGACGGTGCATTGGTCAGCAGACAGGAAGCCCGCTGGGTTTTGGGGAACGCGATCACATCCCGGATAGAGGATTCCCGGCAAAGCAGCATAACCAGCCGATCCATGCCAAACGCCAGTCCTCCGTGTGGGGGCGCGCCCGATTCCAAAGCAGAAAGAAGAAAACCGAATTTTTCCTCATATTCCGCAGGTTCCATTCCCAGGGTTTTGAAGATTTTCCTTTGCAGATCCATCTGATGAATACGGATACTGCCGCCCCCGATTTCAAATCCGTTGAGCACCAAATCATAGGCTCTTGATTTCACAGCACCCGGATCGCTTTCCAGTTTGTCATAATCTGTCTCAAAAGGCGCAGTAAAGGGATGATGCAAAGCCTGCCAGCGTTTTTCGGTTTCATCATATTCAAACATGGGAAAATGCGTAACCCAGGTGAATGCAAAAGCCTGCTCATCAATGAGTCCCAGCCGTTTGCCCAAGTGATTGCGAAGATTTCCCAGACTTTCATTGACCACTTTGGGCATATCTGCACCAAAAAGAATCAGATCTCCCGGTTTCATCTGCAGACGTTCTGCCATAGCTGCTTTTTCCCCGTCTGAAAAGAATTTGGCAATGGGCGACTGCCAGCCGTCTTCTTTGACCTTAATCCATGCCATGCCTTTGGCACGGTAAATGGCAACAAACGCGGTGAGATCGTCCAACTCCTTGCGGGAAAAATCAATGCAGCCTTTGGCATTGATGGCCTTGACAATGCCCCCTTTTTTCACCACATCAGAAAAAACCTTGAAACCTGATCCGCCCACAATATCAGAAATATCAACCAGTTCCAGACCGAAACGGACATCCGGCTTGTCCAGACCAAAACGGGCTATGGCCTCGTCATAGGTAAGACGGGGAAAAGGCGGGCTGAGATCAACGTCCAGCACGGTTTTGAACACATGCCGGATCATTCCCTCGGATACGGCCATAATATCCTCTTCGCCGATAAAGGACATTTCCATATCAATCTGGGTGAATTCCGGCTGCCGGTCTGCCCGGAGATCCTCATCACGGAAACAGCGCACAATCTGATAATATTTGTCAAAGCCGGAAACCATGAACAACTGCTTGAACAACTGGGGCGACTGGGGCAGCGCGTAGAAATTTCCCGGATTGACCCGTGAGGGAACCAGATAATCCCGCGCTCCTTCGGGTGTGCTTTTGGTCAGAAACGGGGTTTCAATATCCAGAAATCCCTGTGCATTGAGATAGTCCCGGACTGCCGCGCCTGCCCTGTGCCGGAGAATGATATTCTTCTGAATGCCGGGTCTCCGCAGATCCAGATGCCGGTGTTTGAGGCGGAGATTTTCGGAAATATCCACCCGATCCTCAATCATAAAAGGCGGGGTTTCCGCAGTGTTGAGGATTTTCAGTTCTGTGACCATGATCTCAATTTCACCGGTTTTGAGATTGGGATTGATCATGCCTT
>CAZHPS010000631.1:2404-3085 GCA_964534335.1 uncultured Desulfobacterales bacterium | reverse complement strand
TTGTCTTGGGTGAGACTGCTGACATTATCCCATGTGAATTTGGCTTTTGGGATGGGGTTAAGTTTAGAGACAGAGGGGTCGCTTTTCCTAACGACCCGCTGGTACTTGGCAAGTACCTTGGTCCCAGTATTGACGTCGGGCCTGCGATGACGCAGCGTGTTATGAAGGCCAATGGCGAAGTGGAAGACCGCTCGACGGTTCGCCAACTCACTCCCGAGGAGCGAGTGAATCCGGCCATACAGAAGGAGAAGGATGGATCCTGACCTCTGATACTGACCGTTAGGGGGGGATTCACCATGGTCAAAGATCGGGCCCTCGTTCCCCGAGTTGGACGACGAGCTTGCACCTGCCGAAGCAGCAGAGGATTACCTCGTCAACTCCGAAGTGCTACTCCCGGTAGGGGACTCGCATGAGTTGGCCAGGGTCCTGAGACGGAAACGAGATTCTCAAGGCGTGCCGGTGGGCACTGCACATAAACAACCTGCCATGGACACCCGTGTCTATGAAGTCCGTTTCCCGGATGGCCGCACCGAAGAGCTGGCCGCCAATGCCATCGCTGAGGCACTTTATGCCCAGTGTGACCCTGACGGCAACCAGTATGTGATGCTGGACGCCATCGTGGATTATCGAAAGAATCCCGATGTTGCTGTCACTCGCAACAACCAGGTCAAAGTTGTTGAT
>CAZHPS010000631.1:0-2394 GCA_964534335.1 uncultured Desulfobacterales bacterium | reverse complement strand
TCCACCCGTGGTTGGGAGTTGTGTTGTGAATGGAAGGACGGTAGTACCTCTTGGCAGAAACTGTCAGACTTGAAAGAGTCGCACCCTGTTCAGGTTGCTGAGTTCGCACTTGCCGCGGGCATTGCAGATGAACCCGCATTCAACTGGTGGGTGACATGGGTCCTCAAGAAGAGAGACCGGATTATCTCCCTGGTTAAGCGCCGAAGCGCTCGATACCACAAGCGGACCCACAAGTTTGGGATTGAGCTCCCCAAAACTGTGGATGAGGCTTACGCGATCAATAAGGCCACAGGTACAACCCTGTGGCACGATGCAATAGAACTGGAGATGAAAAATGTGCGTGTTGCATTTGATATCCTCTTGGATGGCATCGCGACACCACCAGATCATCAGTACATGAGATGTCACATGATCTTTGATGTCAAGATGGAAGATTTTCGTCGTAAGGCCCGGCTCGTAGCCGGGGGACATATGACAAAAGCCCCAGCAACTCTCACTTATGCCAGCGTAGTGTCCCGAGAGACCGTGCGAATAGCCCTGCTTACTGCAGCGCTCAACGACGTTGACATATGGGCCGCTGATGTTTTGAACGCCTACATCACCGCGCCTTGCCGCGAGAAAATCTGGACCACACTTGGAAGAGAGTTTGGTGATGATTGCGGAAGAAAAGCCGTGATAGTCCGAGCACTATACGGGCTGAAGTCTAGTGGTGCTGCCTTCAGGGCGCACCTGGCCGGGTGTCTGCGCGAGATGGGGTACCGCTCGTGCCCCGCTGACCCTGACCTGTGGCTCAAGGAACAGACAGACTGGAGGGGTAATTGCTATTACGCCTATATCCTCTGTTATGCAGATGACTTACTTGTGGTCCACCATAACCCCAAACGTGTCATGGACAAGATTGATAGCTTTCTTCCCCTCAAGCCTGATTCAATTGGTCCCCCGGAGATGTATCTCGGGGCGAAGCTTAAGAAGAAGACCTTTGATGACGGCACATCGGCATGGGGACTGAGTCCCTCGAAGTATGTCCAACAAGCTGTCAAGAATGTCGAGACATTCCTCAAGACAAATCTGGATGGGAGGTATAAACTACCTAAGAGGGCTGACAACCCATTCCCATGTGATTACGCCCCCGAAGAGGATGTTTCACCGCTGCTGGAACCATATGTAGCTAAGTTCTACATGCAGCTGATAGGCATCCTGAGATGGATGTGTGAGCTCGGGCGGATCGACATCTGCACCGAGGTTTCCATGTTGTCCTCGTACTCCGCGATGCCGCGTGAGGGACACTTGGAAGCAACACTACATGTGTTCTCCTTCCTGAAGTCGAAGAGCAATTCCAGGCTCATCTTTGACCCGATGGAGCCTGATGTGGGGAAATCCGACTTTGTGGAGTGTGATTGGCGTGATTTTTATGCCGGGGCAACCGAGGCTATACCCCCCAATGCCCCCAAGCCCCTTGGAAAGGGTGTGACTCTACGATTGTTCGTAGACAGCGACCATGCTGGTGACAAAGTGAGCCGACGCTCAAGAACCGGATTTGTCATCTTCCTCAACCATGGAATGATTGATTGGCTTTCGAAGAAGCAGTCAACAATTGAGGCCTCAGTGTTTGGCGCCGAATTTTGCGCTATGAGACACGGCATTGAGAATTTGTGTGGCATTTGCTACAAGCTCCGTTTGATGGGTATCCCAGTGGATAAGCCTTCGTACGTGTATGGCGACAACATGTCGGTTGTTACCAATTCGAGCAAACCTGAGTCGACACTCAAGAAGAAATCGAATTCGATCTGTTACCATGCAGTTCGTGAGGCTGTTGCAATGGGTGAAGCCCTTGTTGCCCACATCCCAACAAAGAAGAACTTGGCTGACTTGTTCACCAAGGTCCTGCATGGGCAGAGTCGGCGGTTTCTGGTAGACCGGATGCTCTGGGACGTGTACCCCAGTAACTAGAGTCATGGAGTACTTGGAGCGGGGTGCGGCTAATGACTGGCCCTTAACCATTTGCTGCCATAGGGCCATGAGTTCGGTGTAGACTTCGTCATTGTGTTACTTGAGATACCGAGCTGGTGTCAGAACTGCTGACATGCTTGCGTATATTCGTACGTAGTATGTCAGAGTTCGGATTTGTACGTAAAGATATGCAATTCCTACGTTGTGTCATGTATTTTGGTACGATTGATCATGAGTTGCGAAGACATAAAGACCACCATAATTCTAAAAATACCACCTGTGTAACCGAAGTTACACGGTGGGGCTACTGGCCATTACTGCTTTTTACTAGCTTTAGACCTAATCACCATGGCGGCGCGTTCGTCGCCTCCCCAGGCTTTGCCTAAAACAAATCATTCTGATGATGAAGATAATGTGAAAATGGATCTTGTTAACTGCCAACAC
>CAZHPS010000630.1:0-3095 GCA_964534335.1 uncultured Desulfobacterales bacterium | reverse complement strand
TTGAATTCACATTCAAGTAAACGGTTCTGTTCCGATTTTTCATATAATTGGAATACACCCATTCCTATCGTTGTAGCTGCAACTAAAGCTACAGTTACAATACCTCCTACCGCAGCAGCTCCCCAAGCAGCTCCTCCTCCGCCGGAAGCAACTGTTCCACCTCCTAACCAAGCAAGTGCAGCTTTTGTAGCGGCAGCTCCGCTCAAACTGCTTATGGCGGTTCCTGTACTCGCTGTTCCATATGTTGTAGCAAGAAACATTATTCCTGAACCGGCCAATGCCCCTCCTCCTGCTCCAACCAAACCGGTAAAAGCAAGTTTATTGGCTGTGTATGAATCATAATGACCGGTAAAATATCCTCCATATGCAAACAAAACTGAAGTAACTCCCATACTGGCTGCACTGCCAAGAGCATTACCCAGATAAGCAGTTGATACACCAATGGATGATGCTGTTCGGATGACAGCAGAGTGAGCCGCAGAACTCATAAGATATTTTGTTGTAATCTGACCCACAGCACTGCCAACCCCCACGCTGCCGAACCCGATGATTGCACTCTCCGCCAAATGTTCCGGGTTGAAATTACCCTGACTTGTCTGTATAACTGCTTCAATACTCAAGGTAAACAAAGCACCTGCGATACCGGCTTTCAAAGAAGATTTTGCGACAGATGCTGCAAATGAATCCGCTGGCTTATTGATATTTCTGGATAGTTTTTCTGCATAATCCATGCATTCTTTATCAGATAAATATCCCATCTTTGATTTGAGTTGCTTTGCAATTTCAGCCGTTTTTCCTTCATTTCCGGATAGTTTTAAACTGATCTCCTGAAGTGGCTGTAACTGATTCTGAGACAAACCTTTTTCCAAACCAGCGGCATCTTTTATCCGGATTTTCAGAATATTATTATCATGACTGACCTCAAACAACCTTCGTCTGATTGCAATTCTGTCTTCTCCGGCTGACCGTAAGAAATGCCCATCTGTTTCAATCTTCTTCCTTGCATCCGGTAAATCTTCTCTTCTCCCTTCAAACTTCCATGAATCCAGTGCATTTTTACGCCAAAACACTCCTGAACGGCCATTTTTCAGATTTACCGGAATTTCATGCCCAATTCCCAATTTTGACGGACGCATGGAAATCCCGATATCAGAGGTGCCTGATAAATTCATATATCTGTTTGCCAATGCTTTCAACCGCTTTAGTGTCCATCTCTGCCCAAGCTGCATCCCATCTTTCGTCATTTGAAGATTAGATGTACCGTATTTGACTTCTCCGACCATTATTTTTCGCGGCAGACCTCTGGAATCATATTTGATATAAATCTGATCTATTCCCTGACGACCTAACCGGGGAGCAATAGCCTCCCATGAACCGCTGCGTTGCAGATGGTTTTCCAGATATAACTTTTCGACGATATTTTCACCGAATTCCCCTTTCAGATGATTCATATTGATTACAGATCTGCACAAAGCAATATCCGCATGGGCAAGAGCAGTGGAAATTCCGGATATAGCTGTATTTGTAACAACATGTATATTTTCATTGTTCTCTGAAAGTACCGAGCCGGCACCCCATACTGATTGGGAGATTAACAATACGAAGCATATGGAAAAACAGATTTTTCTCATCAGAAATCCTCATATTTCTTTTTTTCTGCCAGCATTAACGGCATCTGAATGTTATTAAATGATTCCTCAGATTTTAATTCTCCGGCAAATTTTTGAATAACCTGCTGATAAACATTGTTCACTTCCGGAGAAACAAGGCTCAGATCAATTTTTGCCAAATCGCACTGTCTGAAGATACGTTTCGCATCTTCATCAGAGAACATTGTTTCTGTTTTCCATTGTCTGAACGCGTCAGCACATAACCCGGCAGCCCATTTCTGATAATCAATATACTGATATTTCTTTAGTTCAGTAAGCCTGTTATGCACTCTGCTCATTTCATCTTTGAATTTTTTTGCAAATTCATGATCCTGTATTGACGGGGCAAATCCCATTGCTTTCTCGACAGCACCAGTAATATACTGTATTTTACTCTGATAATTTCCACTGTTATAACTAATGGCATCCGAAAGCACTTCCATAGCTGAATTATAATGCGGTTCTGATTTGGCTCTGTTAATATTTTCTTCAATTTTCCCAATTCGCTGCGGTAGCTGATCTTCAATTTTATCTGAAAATGAAGGTGGGAGCCGACTTATATCATGCTCCCAGAATACAGACATGGCACTCGAAACAGATAAAAGTCTTGCGGATGCGGTATGGCTTCCATAATCTTTCTCTGACTCCAGCAGTTGCAGATAATTTTCAACTTTCTGAATTGTCAGACTGATCGTATAAAGATTTGTTGAATACTCCAGTTCTTTTCGGATATCACCGGAGATTTCATCTTCCTGAAGGTTACTCAGAATCTGATTCAATTTTTCTATTCTGTCAGGCAGAGCTTCCGGATCAGAACCCAACTGATTCATATCTTGCTGCTTCAGAATGGTAAACTCTTCTTTCCAATCCACAATTTCCTCTGATCCTGTGCTAATGGAAGCAGCATACAATTTATCCAATTCCTGCATCATATTCATATGCTGGCTGATTTTATCGGGCGGCAACTGAAAAAGAGCAAGTTCCGCAACAGATTTAATCTGACTGATAACCTCCGGATTTGCTGCATAATGTTTTTGTGCAAGATCAGAAAGAATTATGAGATATTCGGGCTCATACGGAGCATGATTCACAGCATTCAGAAGATAGATTCTTGCAGTTTCCGGATCGTTGTTTTCCAACGCTTTCTGCGCCATTTCAGAAGCATTTTTTGCCATCTGTTCATTTTGTATGATTTTGGATTTTGCAAGATCAATAACTGAATCAGATGCGTTACGAACGGATGTCAGATATTCATCAAGTTTCTGCTCAAAATTCATACCTTCAAGATATTTTGAATATCTTTCTTTCAGTTCGTTTTGCGTTGATTCAGATAATTTATCCAGCATTGATTGAATATGCCGGTTTATGCTGTTTTCAAAATTGGCTGTTAATTCAGTATTATTTTTATCAAGAGAAGCAATTTTTCCAGACAGATCGGAAATTCGG
>CAZHPS010000629.1:0-3099 GCA_964534335.1 uncultured Desulfobacterales bacterium | reverse complement strand
ATATCATTGAAAGAAAAAAACAGCAATAAAAAAATCAACGGCGTAACATCAGTTACTTATATCAGATTCACCACCCGTTCAGCCAGTCCCTTTTCCCCCAGCACCACATTCAGTTTGGCATTGGCAGCCAGTTTTTCCAGAATATCCAGTTCCCGGAGCCGCATCAGAGTCGGGTTGTTTTCCAGAATTTTGGCTGTATTGGCCTGACTGCGCATGGCTGCGGTTTCCTCACGGCGCATAATCAGATTCGCATCTGCGGCTTTCTGGGCTTCGATGACCTTGTTCATGAGCATTTTCATTTCACCGGGCAGGATAATATCCCGGATACCAACAGAAATCATTTCCACACCAAAATCTGCGGCACGTTTGCGGACATTTTCTTCCAGTTCTTTGGACACTGCCTCTTTTTCTGTCAGCAGCCTGTCCAAATCATAGGAACCGATAACCGCGCGCAGAGCCAGTTGAATTTCCCGGTAAACAGCCTGTCGGCTGTCTTCGCAGGTTTCCACAGATTTGCGCGCGTCCCTCACCCGGTAAGAGGCTGTGGCATTCATGCGGAGCGTGACTTTGTCTTCAGTCATGAATTCCTGACCTGACACATCCAGCACAATCTCGCGCATATCTGTATGCAGCACTTTGATCTGGCCCATATTTTTCCAGAACAGATACTGCCCCGGAACCAGAGTTTTCAGGTATTCACCGTCTTTATAGCAAACTCCGGCATGTCCCTGATCCACGGTCACCGCAATCAGTTCCCGATCCATGCCTTCAGATTTCAGAATATGATGCTGATCTTTATGCACAAACAGCACTTCCTGCGCATCAGTGATTTCCACAGTGATTTCCCGGAATGCTGTCCAAAGCCCATACTGACCCGCGCCCAGAACTTTGGCAAAACGTCCGTCAATCCAGACCAGCGCGCGTTCATAATCTTTCAGGTCCAGCACAAGTGCCTGATCCTTCAGCGCGCCTTTTTTCACAATCATATCCAAATCCGGATGAACCAGCCAGGGCGCACGCAGAGACACCACATCCGCACGGGTTTTGCAAAAAGGATGACTGAAAAGCAAGTAGATTCCCGTGTCCAGAATTTTTTGAAATTCCTGATCCCGGAACAGCAAACCTTTTTCATAAGAACGGACTCTCACCCTCTGAATATCAAAACCGAACATAGTGCCTCCTTGTTTTGAATGATGAATTTTGAATGATGAATTTTGAATGATGAATTGTGAATTATAAATTGTGAATTATAAATTGTGAATTATAAATTAGACTTCTTTCAAAAGTACATTTTTAACGCCTATGATTCCAGATAAGGTGATTTACAGAAAAGAATATACCGCAAAAGTATCAGAAGCTTCCAGCTTTTGCCCTGTGCATGTGAACCCTGAATTGGTATATTTATTTTGATAAATCACCTAACAGAAGGCAGTCAGCTACTTTTGAAAGAGGTCTGATAAAATTTTCCGTGTCTTTCCGTGTTTTCCGTGGCTCAATTGCTTATCCTTTTTCTTCCGCAGAAAGCACGGAAAGACACGGAAGTTTTTACTTTTGAAAGAGATCTATTATAAATTATAAATCCCCGTTTCCACGCTCTTGTCATTGAGATTGCTGAAATTTACGTGAAAATGCAGATCGCACTCCTCTGCATCCCGAGCATCCGGTATTACGAGATGCAAAGCATGGGAATGACAAAATTCATCATTTATCATTTATCATTCATCATTTATCATTTATCATTCATCATTCATCATTTATCATTCATCATTCATAATTCATTATAAAAGCCCGCAGGAAAGCGGATCTCTGCCATCCGCGCATAGGACGCGGAGCGGTGTTTGAGTCCTGCCGTGTTTCCGTGTTCCCATGCCATTGAATCAAAAGAAATGCACACGGTTTCCCGAATGCCTTCTTTTTTTCCGCAGACCGGGGTATGCAGAAACATTGCCGGACGGTATCCACCCGCTGCAAGGCGTCTGTCTGCGCTGGTTCATCCGGTTCCGAATCCCTGCTTTCCGGCAATTCCCTTTCGGAAATCCCTTTCAGACAGAAAAACACGGAAACCGGGAACCGGACAGCAGAAACCCGTTTCCTGCGGGCCGGAATTGTGCCGCTTTCGCGGCTTGCGGGGTTTCCCCCAGGAGCAGGAGTCGAACCTGCAAAGCCGTATCCCAGTACGGTGCTCAACCATGAGCGGTGACTGATTGCCTGCCTTTGTCAGAACCCGTTGGGGAACGCCCGGAGCGGATCATCAGGTGACGACCGGCACGCCTACGGCCCGGTCAGGCCCAGTCACAAACAGAATAAGCAAGACGCGTGCCAGATTGCCAGCATAAAAACATATTTTTGTCAACTGTCTGATATTCATCAATTTAAAATTCATTCTTCTGCCTGGGCATTTCAGAAGACTTGACGCGGGTTTCTCTGCCGGTTTATAGTATAAGATAAAATAAGAGAGGATATTCTATGAAACCCTGTGGTCATCCGAATGAAAAGGATATTCCATGAAACCCCTTGTGGTTATCGGAATGCTTGGCCCTGTGCTGGATTTTGGAAGCAAAGGCCCCAGACGCTGGGAAAAATGGCGGCCAACCCTGTCACTTTGCCAGCATGAGGATTTGCTGATTCACCGTCTGGAACTGCTCTGGCAGAAAAACTACACCCGGCTTTTTGAACGGATACAGGCTGATATTGCCCATGTTTCGCCGGAAACAAAAGTGGTTTCCCATGAGGTTTTTCTGAACAATCCCTGGGATTTTGAGGAAGTATACGGCCTGCTGCATGATTTTGCCAAAACTTATCCCTTTGATCCGGATCAGGAGGACTATCTGATTCACATCACCACAGGCACGCATGTGGCCCAGATCTGCATGTTTCTGCTTACAGAATCCCGCCATTTTCCGGCCCGGCTTATTCAGACCGGCCCCCCGCCCCGTGACAGCGGAAATATGGCCGGCACATATGCAATTATTGATCTGGACTTGTCAAAATATGACCGTATTGCCAAGCGTTTTCAGCAGCAGTCAAGGGAGGATATTTCCTTTCTGAAATCCGGCATTGAAACCCGGAACCCGGCCTTTAACGCGCTGATGGAACGCA
>CAZHPS010000628.1:0-3165 GCA_964534335.1 uncultured Desulfobacterales bacterium | reverse complement strand
CGGCGGGACGTCAGAAAATTCACTGCAGAAACTGCAGGTTTTACAGTACTTTGGATATTAAAACCGGAGAACCGAAATTCCGCCTGAAAACCGCCGGAAATCTTCAGACGGAAAGACTTTCACAGCGCTGGATTGTACGTCCGCTCAGGATGAGCCTTACAGCAATCCGAAAAAAATTTAAAAAAAAAGTGATTCCTCCGATTTCTGAAACAGTTCCTGTTTCAGGGGAACGCCCGGTTTTGGAGCTGGATGAGCTGTGGTCTTACACCGGGAAAAAATCAAATCAGGTATGGATTTGGCTGGCACCGGAACGTCAGACGCTGCGTATTGCCGGAGTCGTCTTCGGAGACCGTTCATCTGAAACATGCCGGAATTTTTGGGAATATCTTCCAGCTGATTACCGAAAACGGGCTGTCTGCTGCACGGATTTACGGGAAAGCCGGTCATCAGTTCTTCCCTCAAAACGTCACCGGGCCTAAGGAAGCGGGGAGACTCCGCACACTGAACGCTTCAGCTGCACACTGCGTCAGAGATGTCCGAATTTGGTAAGAAAAACGCTTTCTTTCAGCCGTGACGGGGATCTTCACAGAATCCGCATCCGAAGTTTTGGTGATCATTATAATTCGGGATTATCAGCATGAAGAGTCCCACTACCAATTTTCGGGTAGTGGATCAGATACCGATTCTCCATTGGTTTTTATACAATGCGGAATATAAA
The DNA here is from genome assembly GCA_964534335.1 of uncultured Desulfobacterales bacterium. GTDB lineage: Bacteria > Desulfobacterota > Desulfobacteria > Desulfobacterales > Desulfococcaceae > JAABRU01. The sequence continues at coordinate 2,447 of CAZHPS010000628.1, read as the reverse complement.
TCCGGAGGAGTGCAAAAATTAAGCAGAGCGGTTTTTTGCACACGCTGAACCGTGCCGGAAAAATCCTTAAGGATTGAAATTATTATAGAAAAAAAATACAAAAACAAATCAGAATCCCGGAAGGGATGACATTGTCAACAGATCTGACCCACTGTAAAAATAAGGAACAAACCATGCCGGAAAATAAGTGTATTCAAAAAACCGGATTTTTCTGAAAATTTTATGCCTGAAAATTTATGGAACATTACTTATGCCATTCACTGGTACTCAACATTGAAATTTCTTTTTCTTGAATCTTTTTTCGGGGGATCCCACCGGGAATTTGCCGAAGGACTTGCGGAAAATTCCCGGCATGAGATTGAAATCCTCCCGCTTCCTGCGCGTTTCTGGAAATGGCGGATGCGGGGCGCGGCTCTCTGGTTTGTCAAAGAAATCAAAAATCTGAAATCCTATGACGGACTGATCACCACAAATATGATGAGCCTGTCAGATTTCAAATCCCTTAGCGGGCCTGCCTGTCCTCCTGTGCTGCTGTATTTCCATGAAAACCAGTTTGCCTATCCTCTCGCACCGGGGGAACGCATGGATTATCAGTATGGATTTACAGATATTACCACAGCTTTGGCTGCGGATCGGGTGGTGTTCAATTCCCGTTTTCATTATGAAACTTTCTTTTCATCTCTGCCTGTGTTTCTGAACCGTATGCCGGAATTCCGTCCGGCCTGGGTCATCGAAGCTATCCGCTCCAAATCCGGGGTGTTATATCCTGGCTGCCGTTTTTCCCCTTTGACCGATGATGAATTCTCCGAGGCAGCGGAGGAAAAACCCGGCCCTCCCATGATTATCTGGAATCACCGCTGGGAATTTGACAAGGCTCCGGAAGTTTTTTTTCAGGCATTGGATACAGTTGCAGACAAAGGAGCGGATTTCCGTCTGGCTCTGCTGGGAGAAAATTTCCGCCGGGTTCCTGATGTTTTCCGCTCTGCAAAGAAACGCTATCAAAATCAGATTGTCCATTACGGTTATGTGAAATCCCGCAAAGAATATATACACATACTCTGTCAGGGCGATATTGTGATCAGCACAGCCATTCAGGAAAATTTCGGCATATCTGTTGCCGAGGCCATACGGTGCGGCTGTCTTCCTCTGCTTCCGGATCGTCTTTCCTATCCGGAAATTCTGCCGCGTGAGTTTCATGCAGATTTTCTCTGCAAAAATACAGATGATCTGACAGAAAAACTCTTTGGAATGCTTGCCGATTTTCCCAAATTTCGGAAAATGCGCACCCATACGGCAGCGGCAATGGAACGCTTTGCATGGAAAAACATGATTTCCGCATATGATGATCTGCTGGAGGAAATGGTGCAGGATCAGTGAAAGAAAACTGTTCTGAAACCGATCTGCTGAGAATTTTTTGCCGCAAAAAGCATTGATTCCGGATGATGATTGTGCTTTAATGTTTACAACCTGAAAATGGAGCATTGTCATGAATTTTTCCACAGCATTCCCCGGATTTTGGCCTTTTCCCTTTCTGCCCTTTCAGATTCCTGAAGGAAAAATGCTGAAGGTCATGGAAACAAAGGAAAAGGCTAAATCAGAAGAAGAAAATGAAAAAGCAATACGGTGTGCAAACTGCGGTTTTGGAATCACCACTGCCAAAGAGCGTATGGATATGGATGGCCGCCATATTCATGTGTTTAACAATCCTGCGGGTTATATTTTTGAAATCGGCTGTTTTGCATCCGCGCCCGGATGTGTGAACCGGGGAGAGCCGACTATGGAATTCACATGGTTTTCGGGTTTTGCCTGGCAGTTTGCCCTGTGCGGAAACTGTTCTGCACATCTGGGATGGCGGTATCAGTCCAGAGGCGGGCGCAGTTTTTACGGGCTGATTCTGGCCCATATTGCTGAATGCTGAATGCTGAATTATGAATGGTGAATGGTGAATGGTGAATTATGAATGGTGAATTATGAATGGTGAATTATGAATGGTGAATTATGAATGGTGAATTATGAATGGTGAATGGTGAATGGTGAATTATGAATTATGAATGGTGAATGGTGAATGGTGAATTATGAATTATGAATGGTGAAGGTAAGTAAGCAGGCAAACAAAAATTTTCGTGTATTCAAAAAACCGGATTTTTTGGAAAAATCCGGTTTTTCTGAAAACTCTATGCCCGAAAATTTATGGAACCTTATACCAGTTCGCTATTGATTTTATACAATCCGAACATTTTTTTCTGTCTGATTACAGAAAGTTCTTTTTTTGATAAGTATGTTTTCAGCAGCGATTTGGTATTACACTTAATGGGTCAAATCCCCTGATCTGTCACCGACGCCGGGTCGGGAAAAAATCCGTAAGATTGAAATTATTATAGAAAAAATTGAAAATTGGTATTATACATGAAGACATATGGAAATTTATTTATGAAATCTGAAAAACA
>CAZHPS010000627.1:0-3195 GCA_964534335.1 uncultured Desulfobacterales bacterium | reverse complement strand
TGGCGCATATGCAATTTCCGTGCCAAAGAAAACCAAAATTGGATCAGTATATATACGGAATTTTTATGCAAAAGACAGGACAGCGTAAGCCTGTAGCTGTCCTGTCTTTTGCATGCATGCAAGCCGTCCGCCAGGCGGTATTTCGTAAAGAAATCCGCCATGCGGGACGGCTGTAATGCCGATGTTTTCCGGTCATCGACTGTACGTCATTTGTACGTCTTTTTTCCCATTAAACCGAATAAAAAAGGTTGCGGGAAAATCCGCAACCTTCTGATTTTTTTGGCGCGCCCGGCACGATTCGAACGTGCGGCCTACGGATTAGAAGTCTTAAAAATGCTTCTGACACCGGCAAATAAGAGATAATAACACACAGAAACAAAAAGAAATCTTCTGTTTTTTCCTGTCTCTTTCTTTGGGGTGTTTTAGGTTACTGTGGTAAAGAAATGGTAACAAAGAATTATCCTCATGTCAATCCTCTTTTCCGAACAACCTATCAGGAATCGACCTCGTAAAATCATTTATAAGCCGCGATCTCTTTTCCCGCGAAAAGCACATTCCCCTTTGGCATGATTTTTGCCCTTCCTTTTGTGCATTTTTCCCCAAAAATACCGACTTCCTAAAATCGTTTATAAGCGGACTTTTCGGAAAATGAAAGATCAGAAGTCCCTTCCGGATATTTGGGAACATCCGTTTTTTATAAAAAAACACCCCAATATAACTATATTGTGCTGTTTTTTTCTGTTTTGTGCTGTTTTTTAGTGTCTGTTATTGCCTGATATTCATAGGTTTCAAAGGATATGCTTTATAACCATAGGGAACAATTCACTATTGTTTGTGCTGTTTTGCGGATGCCCGTTTATCAAGGGTTTCCATTTCTGAAAACATCACTGACTTTCACCTTTTTCATGGATAAAAAAAATTTGCAGAAAACAGGTAAGGATCATTTTTATTCTGTATTCCCTGAAAAGCACGACAATAACGACAATATATTATAACATGCTGATATTTTAAATACATGTTATGTCATACCTTTTCTGCATGTAAACGACATAGGTATTTGTAAAAAGATAAACTCCCGGATTATAACAAAATAGTTTGTATCCTTATTTTTCATGCGCAGAAAACAGAGGTTCAGGGTATCCTTTTTCAGAATCTTTATCCGGTAAAAACATGACATACTTGACACTTTTAAGATAACGTCTTTGAATAAAAGAAAAAATATGTGACATGTTGACAATTTTTGAACTTGACACACTTGTCATACATGACACTTTCCGGAGGTATCATCTTTTTTCTTATCTGTAAGGTAAAAAGCGTATTAAGCGTATTATGGATATAACACATTGATATTTTGAATACATTTTTATACGCACTTCTTGCGCACGAATGCGTATTAAGGTACAGAAAAAAGATAATATCCCGGATTATAACAGAATAGTTTGTATCTTTTTCCATGCGAAAAAAGATACCCCTCCGGATATGCCTGCGGAAGAGCAGATACTCTCTCCCGCAGGCAGTAACCAGCGCGGCATGGGTTACGCAGCCTTTTGCAGGGTAAACGGTTCCGGAAGGGGAATGCCGTCTTCTTTGTACACTTCCATGAATCCCAGAGCCGCAGTCCGGGCTTCCCGTGCCGCGTCTTCAGGGGTTTTGCCAAACGCGGAAAGTCCGGGAAATTCCGGTATGGTGGCTATGTAACACCCGTCATCCTCACTCCATGTCAGGTTTACAGAGTATCTGAACATATCAATCCTCCTTTATCAGGCTGTATTGCTTTATGGTTTTAAGCAGTTGTATGACCTGATACTTTTTTGCCATGTTTCCGTCCGGCTGAAAGTTCATCATTTCCCCGTTTTCCGGGTGTTTGTAAACCCGGTGACTTCCTCTCTGATTCCGGAACACAAACCCTGCCTGTTTTGCCAGACTGCATAACTCATCAAAGGAAAGGCTGCCGGGTGAACCCAGAGCCTTTTCATACAGTTTTGCTTTCCTGACCATGTTCAGTTTTCCCTGCCTTCCGCTTCATTCCCCACACCCGGATCAGGAACGATGGTCATGAGGTCGTTTGGGGAACATTTGAAATAGCGGCAGAGCTTTTCGATCACCTCGGCAGTGACGTTATGTCCTCTTTTGGATGCCACATGAGACAGGGTCTGCCGTGAAATGCCCGTTGCCTCGGTTATGTCTTCATATGTAACTTTCCGGTTTTCATTGAATTCTTTATCCAAGATCAATGCCTTAAGATTATATTTTATCATTCTTGCTCCGTTCAAGAGTCATCCCTCCGTGTAAAAAAATCCTTGATTAATAATTCCCTTATTTAATTTAACAATTTCTATCAAAATCGTCAATTTTAAAATAAAACCGATTTTTGCTCTTGACAACTATATTAGGTTATTTTATATCAATTTTTAATAATGCCTTTTTAAATAGGTTATATTAATTTATACTGTAACTCAGATAGCGGATTTATCCCAAAACTCAGAAAACAGACAGGGGACTGTCTGAACCGGGATTCACAGGATTTCAGGATTGACCGGGATTTTTCTGGCTTTAAATCCTGGTAAATCCCTGAAATCCTGCAAATCCGGGTTCAGACAAAGGGGAATCCGGGAATGGTTGAAGGGGTTTAACCTGTGAAATTCTGTCACGGGTTAAACCCGGCACAAAACAGGAGGTGCGGCATGAGGCAGAGCATGAAATGGGAAAGCATAATGAAAAAGGCTGAGCCGGTTCCGTTTTTTTCTTTATCCCATATGGGAAATGAAGATGGGGCTGCGGATTTCAAAGCAGCGTATGACCGGACAGGAAACGGCAGAGGGTTTGTGCGCATTCACAAAATGCGAAAAGCTTTGGGAGGGATAGGCTGGACACGGGACAGATTTGATGCGGCTTTTGCTGAATTACTGCAAAAATACATCATTGAGGCGCACCGGGGAGATCCCTCGGTTATGACGGGACAGGAGCTGGAGGATTCATGGAAAGAAAACAGGGACCTTTACACCACAGTCACATGGTGGGGCTGATGGAAAAAAAATGCCCTGCCTGAAATAGCAGTTTCAGGCAGGGCCGTGCAAAAAACGTAAACCGTGCAAAAGGATTTGCATTGCATTTGCAGCATATTTGCAGCGGATGAAAAGAACCTACTACATGACCAATTTAGATTTTATGGTATCAATTCCCCTCTTGAGAGGG
>CAZHPS010000626.1:0-3206 GCA_964534335.1 uncultured Desulfobacterales bacterium | reverse complement strand
GCCAGCAGGGTGTTGATGCCGATAAAGGTCAGTACCTGAAAGTGATAGGAACTTTCAATCACAAAACCGGCTGCCGCGATGAGAACGATAAAAACAATGTTGAGGATTTTGTCTGCTGTCATATTCTTTTGTCTGTCCAAAAATTGTAACGGTATTTAAAAAATTGTTATTTAAATAAATATGTTAAAAAAGAATTCATTCCTTTGCCTGTTTTAAAACAGTGCTGATAACTCTTTCACTTATACTGAATCCCTGATGGCACAGTTTTTCAATATCCGGTTTGATCTCAGATAAGATTCCCTCCTGTTTTGCTTTAAGCAAAATTCCCAATGTTCCGATTTTGTTAAGCCCAAGTTCCATAAGCTTTCTCCGTCCTTTTTTTTCATCCATGAGTATCCAATCTGCCCTGATTTCAGATGCCAAAACAATGGTTTCAGCCTCTCCTGAATCCAAATTTTCAAGCAGTCTGTTTACAGACACACGGTCATTCACCTTAACCGTTTCGATCCAACTGACTTCCGGGACTTTATATCTGATTCTGTCTGTTTTTTTTACAGAAACAAAAATTTCCTCATGCACTGCCTCAACAATGTGAATTTTCCTGAAAAGCTGACGAAGCAGATCAAACCGTCCGACAGAAGCCATTCCGATAAGAGGTGTTGTATTGGAAACGATAATCATTGTTGAGTCTTTATTTTCAAAGCCTGTACTGCTGAAAATTCTTCCTCCAGTTCATCCGGGCTGTAATTTATATAGGCAATTCCCCTTTTTTTCAGCAAATCCAAAAATTCAATCCGGCTGATATGCAAAAGCTGTGAAGCTTTTCCTGATGAAATTTTTTCTTCTGTAAACAGCGATAAAACAAGCCATTCCGTCACCCTGCGCTGAATCTGTTCGGAGTTGAAACCAAATTCAAGCAATGGCTGAGGGATTTGGATTGTCAGGATGTTTTCTGTCATAAGTATTTCTCCTGCAGATTTATTATCCGAACAGCAAAAAGGATTGGACTGATTACGCTGATCGAATCTGTTAAATCTGCTCAATCTTCTGAGGTTCAGACAATTCCTATAATGTTTCAATTTTGTTTTTTTATGTCACGGAATTCATCAAATCCCGAATCTTTCCAAAGAAATAACGAAAACTTGGTGAACTGTTGTTTTCCACATCCATTCCGGGAGCGATCATTTCTGCCCATTTGTATTTTTCCGCACCGATTGCCTGCCATCCCCTGGCTGCAAGTTTCTTTGAACCGCCGGGATAAACAGCATCGGCAAGTTTTTCCCAAGTCCCGCAAATACTGTCATTGGCATAGGAATGGAGAACATTGTTTTTTGCATTTGGATAAGCAGAACGGACTGCTGCCAAATCTCCAAGCAGCCATGCCTCACCTTCTTCGATTGCAATACAGAAACGTGTTTCAGGTTTTGGATTGCAACGGTTCAGAATTCCGAACAGATCTTCCCGGAAAAGTTTCAGACATTTGTCATCCAAATCACAGACCAGAATCACTGCTGCATGAAACTCAGCAGGATAATTGGCAAATGTCTTTCCATATCCGTTCAGCAGTCTTGGAAGCTGATCCAGCAGTTGACGTTTGCACGGATCAGAAACATTTTTCAAATTTTTGGGAATACGGCTGACTCCTTTATAGCAAATCACTTTGAACGTGTGCTGGTCAGATATGATTTTCGGCACAAGTATGTCAAGAGCTTTTTTTCCGGCCAGGTCTTCAGCAAGTATTTCAAAGTGCATGGATTACCTCGCATCCAGATAATCACTGTACCAAAGTCCACCAAGTGGCAGCCCCTCAGCAACCATGTTTACGACTGTCACATCCTCACTGGCCCGCCGGATTGTCGCAAAGCCGTCTGCTCCTTTTTCAAGTACCCATACTTCTTCAGGTTCGAGCGCATCCACAAAATAAGGCTGGTGAGTGGTGATAAATATCTGGGAACCTCCTTTTTTCCCTGTGGCATGTTCCCGAAATTCCGCAGCAAGTGTTTCCAGCAGTTTGTGATAAAGTCCGTTTTCCGGTTCTTCAATGCAGACAAATGGCGGTGGTGTCGGATCTTCCAGCAAAAGCAGATAGGCAAAAACCTTTAATGTTCCATCAGACATCTGCTGAGCATAAAAAGGATCATGAAATCCCTTATCGTTAAAACGAAGCAAAACACGGCCATCAGAAGTTTTGTCTGTATCAATTTTGTCAATTCCCGGAATTTTTTTTGCAATCCGATCAAGGATACGCCTGAAACGATCTTTTTGTTCCCTTTCCATAAACTGAACCACGTTTCCCAGATTGTCTCCATGTATATTCAAATGTTTTTGGGGGCCTGCAAGAGGCAGACTTCTGGCTGCATCCGGTGTAAAATAACTCAGATACCAGCCTTCAATGAACTGTCTGAAAGCAGAAATTCTCGGATGCTGTTTTAGCGAACCGAGTGTGGCAATTCCCAATTTTCTTTTGTCCTGAAGTTCAACCTGTTCCGTCTGATCGCTTTCCTCTGTTAAACTTTTGAACAGATCTTCAAGGTCCAGAGGCCCTTTGTTTTCATCAATCTGACGCCCTTCCATATTGCCTTTCCATACAGCACCTTTTCCTTCATTTAAAATCAGGAAAGAAAAAGGCCATCCATGTTTCTGACCTTTCCTGCGCTGCCGGAGTCTTTCTTTATAAACATAGGGTCTGCCGGATTTGTCTGTTTCAATAGCCAGTTCATAGGTTATTGGCCGCACATTGCCTTCTTCTTTGTAATATATATCAAACTCAATGGGGCCGTTTTGTCCCTGTGAACGGATTCTCTCAAATCCGCCGCGTCCCCGTGCATCACAGGCTTCCTCAACGCCCAGTTTAAGGCAGTCCGCCAAAAAGCCAAAGGCATCAAAAAGTGTGCTTTTTCCCACACCGTTTTTTCCAATCACCGCTGTCATTGGTGTCAGCGGGGAAGTCTGCTGCATATTCCACAATTTCCCAAGTGTCACATCTTTCAGCACACGAAAATTTTTTATCCTCAAACCCTCGATTTTAGCCATTTTGATTGTCTCTCATTTACAGCCTATAAACTCAATGAATTAAGCCAATATAAAATTAACGGGATGTAACAGATTTGTCCGCCTGACCGCGCGGTTAGCTGTTTTTGCCTATTACTGGTTTATACCATTACCTGAAACATTTGCAGAGGTTCAGATTCAGATCTGAATTCCGC
>CAZHPS010000625.1:0-3210 GCA_964534335.1 uncultured Desulfobacterales bacterium | reverse complement strand
TGAATGATGAATGATGAATGATGAATGATGAATGATGAATGATGAATGGTGAATGCAGATATAAACGTATAGAGACAAATAAACAATGGAACAGATGAAAATGGCAGAAATTCGTTCAGTTGTACTTTTCATGCGGATGTGGGGGAAAATATATGTATTTATGTCTGTGCTGCTTGCATTCTGCATGGTGCATAACGCATACGCGGCGCAGGATCTGATCCGGGTGCGGAAGCAGGGTTCGAATGATCAGTCTGTTTTTTATGTATCCACTGTTTATCCTGCGCCTGTGGAAGTGGAGTTTCAATTCACAAAGGCTGTGAATATACTTTCTGATCCGCCTTTGCCTGCCCGTTTTGTCATTCCTCCGGGTCAGGAAGTGAGAACCTTTGCCCTGCGGCCGGCAAATCCGGGAGAATCCCTGTCCTATGCGTACAAATTTGTTTTTACCCCCGGAGATCCGCGCGCACAGCACAGACCGGATCAGCCTTATCTTCCGCCTTTTCAGAAAGGGCAGAGGTTTCGGATCGGAAGCAGTTTTGATCCGGGCGCAGTTCAGCGTGATCCCTACAATGCCTATGCTGTCAGTCTTCTGATGCCTCCGGGTACGCAGATATGCGCGGCCCGTTCCGGTATTCTGGCAGAGATTGGCGGTCAGACCTTCCGGCGCCAGACAGCAGGAGGCATAATGGAAGAAAGATCGGAACAGATCCGCATTCTGCATGAAGATGGAACCATGGCTGTTTACAACCATCTGCAGTCAGGATCTGCCCGTTTTTCTCCGGGAACCCGGATCAGTCAGGGGCAGGTCATTGCTGAACTTGGAAATTTCATATTTTCCGGTGCATCCAGTCTTCTTTTCATCATCCAGAAAAATGAGGGAATGAGGCTGGTGTCAATCCCCTTTCTGTTTGCTGAACTCGGAAAAGGGGTGACACCGGTACACGGAATGGTGCTGAGTGCAGGACAGTGAAAGGAGAAAAATATACAATGCCAAACCATCTGCTGACAATTCTTGTTTCCGTGCTGATCTTCACCGGATGCGCCATGCCCCGCATCAGTCTGTTTCCGGGAGGCGGAGAAGCACTGGAGGAATATGTTCTGGAAGGAACAGGAAAGGAAAAAATCCTGATGATTCCCATACAGGGAAAAATCAGCGACAGTCCGGAAAAAGGCCTGCTGAGGACAAATCCGGGCATGGTGCAGCAGATGGTTTCCCATCTGCGCAGGGCGGAAAAAGATCCGGATATCCGGGCTGTAATCCTGAAAGTGGATTCGCCGGGCGGCACTGTCACAGCCAGTGATCTTCTCTATCATGAAATTTCGGAATTCAAAAAGCGTACCGGAGTGAAAATTGTGGCTGCGCTGATGAATCTGGCTGCTTCAGGCGGATATTATGTTTCTCTGTCCGCAGATCGGATTATGGCCCATCCCACCACCGTCACAGGTTCCATCGGTGTGATTATCATGCGCCCTCAGCTCAGCGGTCTGATGGATAAAATCGGGATTCAGGTGGCAGTCAGCAAAACCGGAAAGGACAAAGATATGGGTTCCCCCTTCCGCAGGGCAGATCCGGAAGAGGAAAAAATGTTTCAGCATCTCGCAGATCGGCTGGGGGAGCGTTTTCTCTCTCTGGTGAAAAAACACAGAAATCCAAGTGCGGAAGCCATGAAACAGATAGCCACTGCACGGGTGTTTCCGGCAGAAGATGCCAAATCACTGGGCCTGATCGATGAGATAGGTTATCTCAGCGATGCCCTGAAAATGGGCAAATCCCTGGCCGGAATTTCTGCGGATGCCAAAGTGATTGTGTACCGGCGCACAGAATATCCGGATGACAATATTTACAATACTGCTTCGGTTTACAGCAATGTTCCTGTTATGGCGGATTTCGGACTTCCTATGACACTGAAATCTGCCGGATTTTATTATCTCTGGCCCCCGGCAGCATCCGTTGAGTAAAAAATTGGCGGAGTTCAGACGAAAAGAGGAGTCCAGACTGAAAGTTTGGGATTTCAAATAATTCAGAAAATACTGCCGGACTTTCCGTCCTGCACTCCGGAATCTGAAAAAAAAGATGGAAACAGGACAGATGATATGCTATTTCATTCCGTGTCAATCATAAAACACCGGAACGGATGCAGGCACACATGAAGGAAAATGCTGTATATAATGCCCCGGAATATCTGAAAGAGAAAAGCAGGGAGCGGATTAAAGCCGGCCGGGATCCCCGTACTGTTCTCTGGCATGAAACTTTGGAATTCATGTTCATACAGATCAGGGATTCTCTGGTTCCGGGGGAAATCATTGCTGTGGAATCCATGAATGCGGCAGACAGTGCAAAATTTGAGACATTCCGCATCACTTTGGATCTGGCCCCTTTTGTCACTGCCGCATTTCTCCCTTCTGCTGTGGCCGCCAGACTCAAACCCGCAGGAGAGGCAGGATCTTTTGAACGCGCGGCAGACAGTTCCTGCAAGATTCTGGTCAGCCGCGTCAATGATTATGACCGGATTCTCACCGCAGAAATATCCGCGTCCAATCCGGGCATTGACATACTCGATGACGGCATTCTGCTGGGATGTTACAACTACGGCACTGCAGAGGAATGCATCAGCGATCTGTCCAAGATCATCTGGATTCATCTCAAGCACAGAGGAACCTGGTCACAGGAAGATTATATCCATTATACGGAAAGCTGGTTTTACCGGAGCGCGTCCGGCCGGGTTTCCGACTTGCCTGTAAGCGCAAACCATTCCTATATTCATCATCCGGTTCTGCTGGGTCTCACCCCGGTAAAGGCTGTTTTCAGACTGATGAAAGCCACCATGATCCGCATTTGCGGAAATACGGACAACGCCATCCGGCTGGCCAATGATGCCAATATGTATAAAATCAGCACTGTGGAAATCACAAGGGAAGGTCTGGCACGCGGGGATGAACAGCAGCAGAATTCTCTGCGCATTTATATTGATGAAAAGCTGCTGGGACTGCTCAAACTTCTGAGGGAATACGATATTGTCAATTTCAAGGGATTTTCTGACGCGGAACAGCGGGAATTCAAACTCACCTTTGCACGGGTGGTGGATGAAATCTGGCAGATGCTTCTTGCACAGGCCGGTTCCCCGCCAGAAAGCCTGAAAACGCCTGCTCATATGTAATACCGATTCTCCATTGATTTTATACAATGCGGAATGCAAATCCGGAGGAGTG
>CAZHPS010000624.1:0-3229 GCA_964534335.1 uncultured Desulfobacterales bacterium | reverse complement strand
TGAAATTATTATGTTTGTGAAGTATTTTTCAGAAAATTACCGGACTATTGATACATATAAATTTATGAAAATATATTCTGTCTTTTTGAAAACTTTATACCACAAAATATATGGAAGGTTACTTACACTTATCAGTGAAACAAAATCCTGCCAGGGTTTATTATAATCTGAAACTGTCGATCTGATGCATTTGCCGTCAACTGAAAACCAGTCACCCTTTTCAATTGAAACATAATTTTTTGCCCATTTTTCAAATATATGACAGATTTCTTCGAAATTGCATCTCTGGATGATTTCCCTGAATGTGACATGTGACAGCATTTCATTCCGTTTCAAACTGAAATATTTTTGAAATTCATCTTTATTGGCTTTTGCAAATCCGGCAATTTCCCTGTAACAAACCCGTCCGCAAATAATACTCATTACAACAATAATCAGCATTGGTACCAATTGGTAACGTTTACCATGCCCGCGTCTGAAATCTTTGACATCTGAAAATGTTTCTGTTAAATTCATTTCAATATCTCCCTGCAAATATAATTTAAATTAAAATAACAATACCGAATTATAATTGCTGAAAACTGAATGTCAAAATTTAATTTAAACCTTTTGATTTTTAAAAAAAAATAGAACTTAACAGCCCTGCTTTTGTAAAGGGGGCAGGGGGGATTTTCAATCCCGCTTCAGACAGCAGTGAATCAGGAAAATCCTGAAATCAGGTGAATCAGGGTTCAGACAATCACAGTAAATTCACACAAATCATATAAATCACAATTCAGGACAGAATATACGGGTTCAGACAATCACAGTAAATTCACACAAATCATATAAATCACAATTCAGGACAGAATATACGGGTTCAGACAGTAACAGGGAGATATTACTCTGCTTATCGCGGGCGTTTGTACAGATCATCATGATTCAGAAGACGCAGAAGAATGATCGGAGAAGACCAGTCGGGATTTCCTGAATGCAGAAATTGCTGCGGTTCAAAAGAGATTCTGTATTTGCGGTCAACACGGGCTGACCAAGCGCGGGGATCATTGACAATCCGTTCTGTGTTCAGACCGGGATGACGCGGGTTGTTTTCAAGAAAAGATATTGCTTTGGCTATTTTTTTCCGCATAGCCGAATCTGAACGGAATTTTTCAATATCCTCAAGAAATCTGTTGGCTGGTATCAGTTTTGGCATCTTCCATTTCCTGTGTCAGCCATTCTGTCAGTTCACCTGTCCCGCTTTTCCTGGCTTCTGCCAGTTTATTCTTCAGTCCCTTTTTATTCAGTCGGACAGTACGCTGAACTGCAACCGGATGAAGAAGGATAAGTCCATCATCCTCAAGAGAGAGTTCAAGGTATGAATCCTTTTCAAGTCCGAGTTTTTTCCGAACCGGGCCGGGAAGGGTGATGCTTCCGTATTTGTCCAAAGCCACAAGCATGGGTTTCTCCTGCAATATTCTGTTTTTCTGCTGTAATTCATCTTACAATACATAATCATTTAATCCTGAAAATCAAGGTTCTCATTGTCATACCCGCCCCGCTGCCGTCTGTCTGAACCATGATTCACATGATTAAAGGATGAAAAGGATTTGGCTGCGGGAATAAATCAGGAAAATTCTGAAATCAGGTGAATCAGGCCAATGCAATGCGGTGGTCACAAAAAAACGTGCCCGCCCTGCCCGGCTGTTATTTTTTGTAAATATCCCCTCTTGGCCCAATGTGATCAATATAAACCACATCGCTGTGTTCATCATACCAGAAAATAACCCTGAAATTTCCAATCCGTATTCGATGGTATCCGGCCCATTCACCGGACATTTGCCTGATTTCATTGCAATGTAATGGATCATCCTTCAACTGTTCCAGTACAGATTTGATTTTCTCTTTATGCTGATCCGACAGCCTGCTCAGATAACCGGCTGCACTGCGATGAACAATAATCTGAGTCATCAGATACTCTCCAGACTCACATATGCATCAGTGATTCCCTGTTCCCTGTCCCGCCGGGCTTCATAAAGCTGGCTGACAGTTTCTTCATCAAGATCAAGTCCCAGCATTTCCTCAATCTCCCTGAAAGTTTCAAACGGGATAATCACTTCCTTTGGAAATCCTTTTTCATCCACAATATATTTTCTTTCAATGTGCAGCATGGCTGATACTCCGTTTTAATGGTATGTTCCCGGATTTGATCAAAGTGTAATCCCAATTTACCACAGTTTTTGACATATTGCACACATTTTATATCTGCGGCATCTGTGAAACCGTGAGCAGGCTGCAGCAATGGATCAGGAAAATCCTGAAATCAGGCGAATCAGGGTTCAGACAGCAATGCGTTGGGCACAAAAAAACATGCCAACCCGCCCGGCTATCGTTTTTTCAGAAATTCCTGTATTGTCAGGCCGATGTCTTTTGCAATCTGCCGAAGGAGTACCGGTGAAATGTCTCTGCCCTGATGACAGGGAACTGTTGTGCATCTTCCGTCCTTATGACGCTACTGGAGATGTGAGCCCCGCTGACGCACCGTTTCAAATCCAAATTTTTCCAGGATTCTGCCCACTTCCTGCGGTTTGAGAACCGGTATGTTTCCCATGATTATCCGACCATGACCATCTGCGTGCCGACAAATTCGGATTCAAAACATGCCCGGCCATCCTCAAGCAGCATTTCTATGACTTCCTTCAGATTCCGGTTCAGTTCTTCCAGTGTTTCGCCCTGTGAATGGGCTCCGGGAAAACCCGGTACATATCCGACATACAGGCCGGTATCCGGGCATTTTTCGATGACTGCTGTATATGCTTTCATTGTCTGTTCCCTGTTTTGAGTGGTTGAAAAATGAACATTTGAGAATAATCAGAAAAGGAGAAAAGGTCAAGCGGAAAGGAAACTATACTGATCCAATTTTGGTTTTCTTTGGCACGGAAATTGCCTATGCGCCAAAACAGTTTTTTTCAGCCCGTCTGCGGGGTTTTTCAGGCCAAAAACGGATGATTTTTCCCGGCCGGACTGTCAGGCAAAAAACATGCCGGATAAAACCAAAATTGGATCAGTATACAAGGATTTCAGATAAGAAAGGATTGTCCTGTCACTCTGAACAAAATCCTTTCTTATCAGAAATCCCTGTAGTTGTTCAAGGATTATCATATTCCCATCAATCCTTTCTTATCAGAAATCCTTGCAGTTGTTCACCAAAATCCTTTCAATAACTACAAGGATTCTGTGTAAGAAAGGATTG
>CAZHPS010000623.1:0-3230 GCA_964534335.1 uncultured Desulfobacterales bacterium | reverse complement strand
CTGACAGGGGTTCACAGCGATATGATTAATTTTGGGGAAACCTTTAAGTATTATTCTTTGGCGTTCCATTTACAACGGATGTGAATATCTTCTCCATCAGCTTCAATCCCCTGATTTCCATATCAGGTATAATGACGTTGCAAGGAATCCTGTCTCGAATAAAGAAATACAAAATTACCTTGAAATACTGCAAAAATTTTTGCCGCACAGAGAACCCTCTGACAAACAGCAAAAATTTCTATATTTAAGATCTTTTATCAATCTTCTGGTACATGAATGGGATGATGCTGATATCAATAAAAAAAATATCACTCAGAGAATAAAAGTGAGGAATGCTGATATACGATTCAAAGATATTTTTGAACAAGTGAAAGATATGCGTATGCAGATTGATAAATGGGATGATAGCCAATCCAAAGATAACCTTTCAAAAAAATTGAAAGAGATTGAAAAATTGATTGGTAAATGGGATAGTGATGCCAGTCAACAAGTGAGAGGGATTGAATTAATTTCTTTTATTAAAACTGTCCGAAATCTTTCGGCACATGAAAATGTTTTTGATAACTCGGATGAACAGTTAACGGCCTTTCTGTTTCTCATTAATATGAGGGCGATGTTTGCGTTGCCTGAAAATATTCAGAATTATGAAAAAAAATTGCTGCAACTGTTTAAAAATCCTATGTCTCCAGATGAATTCAAAAACAAATTTGCAAATCAAGAAATACCTCTAAGGGAGACATATTCAAAAGTTAGAGAATGTGTCATTCAAAATCCTTTTGGAGATCGTATTTTCTTTGAAGAAATTCTTAGGCAACTAAGTGAAAGAAATGAATTGGATAATCTTATGCAGAACAAATTGCCTGATATTAAACATCTCCTCTTTCAAATGTTTTGGCACTGCTTTTTTAAACCCAGAGCAAGTAGTAATATTTACTTACCCGATAATCCTTCATTCATAAATATATCATATTCATTCAATAAACACAATTATTGCTTTGAAAATGAAAACAGTTTTCTTTTTCAAGTTGCCCGGCATATTTACAATGAAAGTTTTAAACCGACAACTTAAAATGGGCATATTCCAAAAATAGAATTTAGCATAACTACTCTCCGTCCCAAATTCAAATCTATAATGATGTGTACTTTTCATGAATCTCACTTTTTCAATCCCTCAAAGAAATTCAGGAGCATGACACCTCTGTTGAAAACCGCCTGATCCCCCCTTTTAATACCAAATCGCCATTGAAAACATACAATAAAATCATATTTTTCTGTTTGATTACAGTGGATTGATTTTTTCAAAAGCATATTTTCAACGGTGATTTGGTATAACACCGGAACAGATGGAAGAATACAGAAAAATGAATGAAGATATGCGCCCCGGAAAAAGATGGTTTGGCGATGAAGCATGAAGAGAGTCGGCAATGCCGGTCAGGCCGTCCCGACAGCAGTCATCTGACGCAGATTCGTAATATCGCGTAAGGGCAAGTCGCCAAACAGACGGCCGTACTCACGGCTGAACTGGGACGGGCTTTCATACCCGACCTGAAATGCAGCGGTGGCGGTATTCAGACGCTCCGTGAGCATCAGCCGCCTTGCCTCGTGCAGCCGCAGCCATTTTTGATACTGCAGCGGACTCATGGCTGTCAGGGATCTGAAATGATGGTGGAAGGTTGATGCACTCATATTGACCTGCTTTGCAAGTTCATCAATACGCAGCGGCTGTGTGAAGTTGCCCTTCAGCCAGTCAATTGCCCGCGCGATCTGATGACTCTGACTTCCTGCGGATGCCATCTGGCGCAGACGTTCCCCCTGATCCCCCACAAGCAGACGGTAAAAAATTTCCCTCCGGATGATCGGCGCAAGGATCGGGATATCCGCTGGTTCATCAAGCAGATCAATCAGCCGCTGAAAGGAACTGAGCAGCGGCAGAGTAATCTCACCGGTTGCCATTCCCCGGCCCGACTGGTGCGCACGCGGCCGGGGAAGACTGCTGTCCGCCATCAGTTGTGACATCTCGCGCTGATCAAGTCTGAATACAAGTCCCAGATAAGGTTTCTCCCGGCTCGCTCTGATAATCTGCACCACCGTGGGCAGATCAACGAATGTAAGCAAAAAATGCCGCTCATTATACACATACGTGTCTTCACGAAGCAGCACCCGCTTGGCTCCCTGTGCAATCACGCAAATGCGCGGTTCGTACAGAATGCTCACCAGCTCGCTCGGTTCGTCCCGGTGATACAGTGACAAACCCGGTATCGCGGTCACGGACTGATCGCCCTTACCGGTCCATCGGATTATACTTTTTCCCAAAGCTTCGAGCGCAACTTCCATCCTGTTATCCTCAAACTCCTGACTGACGATCTGCTTATCCATTTATATTTGCTCCTGTCTGATATTTCAATAGATATTATTGGAAATAAAAAAGTAACACAAGCTTCCAGCTTGTGCCGGATTTTATGAAGCTCACAAAGATTCCCATTGTCATCTATTACGGCGACAACATTCCGGAGCAGCCTTTGGCAAATCCGGGTCAGGATCAATGGCGTGTGCGTTTGGAGATGTCTGGTGTGGCACGTTTCCGGCTCCGGTCAGAACCTTTTTGTCGGAATATGATTTTTCGGGAAAAACCCTTGTCCCGTTCTGCACGCAACTCGGAAGCGGTCTGGGGCGAAGCATTGAGGATATCGCGGCACTTTGTCCGAAATCAGGCATTTCGGATGGACTTGCCGTTTGGGGAAAGGATGCGAAAACCGCACAAAATGAGGTATCTGAGTGGCTGCGTAAACTCGGAGTGAAATGAGGCGGAAAAATCCTCCGGTCTGTTTTCAGACGCAGAATCTCACAGTGGAAGCTTTGACATCAGCGCTGCAAAGATTGATCCGCGCATGAAAGCCATTGCAACCGTCAGCATGTATGATATGGGTTCCGCGAACCGCAATTCTCTCAGAAAATCTTTGACCCTGGAGCAGAGAAAGAAAATCATCGCAGAAGCGGCAGAGCAGCGTTACGTTCCTTGAGCATCAATCACCCTGCTTCGTGCAGCCGCAGCCATTCTGCTGATAATACCGATTCGCTTTTGAACTGATACTATTGTCAGTTTTTCCATCGCTGCTCCTTTCAGAAAAACCGGATTTTTCTAAAAAATCCGGTTTTTCTGGATACACGGAAATTTCGGTATTGTCCCTCATTTGACTTGATAGATTTAGTCTTCGGGCAAGGCAAACAAA
>CAZHPS010000622.1:0-3255 GCA_964534335.1 uncultured Desulfobacterales bacterium | reverse complement strand
ATGAGGCATTGGAAAAGAAAACCGCAGGCAATATCCGGGGAACCGTGTCCAATGCAAGCCATTTAAGTCAGCGCATTGTGCTGAAGGCATTGCAGGATCCGGATTTCCGCAAAGAACGGGCTGAAAAAGTTGCCATACTCAAAGGCCGGGCCAACCGTGTAAAGGCTGTGCTGAAAAATCCCAAATATGACACTGTCTGGAAAATGTACCCCTTCAACTCCGGTTATTTCATGTGCCTGCAACTGAAAACAGTGGAAGCCGAAGCTCTGCGGGTTCATCTGCTCAACAAATACCAGACCGGCCTCATTGCAACCGGCAAACATGATCTCCGTGTCGCGTTTTCCTCTGTGGATGAGGAAAACATAGAACCTCTGTTTGAAATCATCTACAGGGGAATCAAAGATCTGGAAGGATAGGTTCTGCAACAGGCAGAGGTTGATAAATTTCTTTGAATCAGACTTCCGAAGTTTTTGAAACTTCGGAAGTCTTTAGCAATTATTTTCAGGGTGTGTGACAAAATGCAATTTAACGGTATTGATTTATTTGCTGGTGCAGGTGGGCTTTCAGAAGGTTTTATACAGGCAGGTTTCAATATAATTGGTACAATAGAAAAAGATTCATGGGCTTGTGAAACCCAAAGAACCCGGCATATTTTTCATTATCTGAAAACTGCTGAAGCACTTGGTGATTACTGGAATTATTGTAAAACTGTAAATTCGACTGATATTATAAAAGAACATCGTGAAAAAATATACAGAAAACATCCAGGATTAAGAGAAAAAATTGAAAATACAGTTTGGCATGCGGCATTTGGTCAGCCGGATAAAAACGGCAGAAATTCAAGTTCAAATAAAATAATTGAACTTCTGATAAAATCTATGAAATTCAATAAGATTAAAAAAATAGATTTTATTTTGGGTGGGCCTCCATGTCAGGCATACTCCATTGTTGGAAGAAACAGAATGAAAGAAAAAGTTTATAATGATGAACGTAATTTTTTGTTTAAATTTTATTATGATATTGTTAAATATTTCAAGCCAGTATTCTTTCTTTTTGAAAATGTTCCTGGTATAATTACCGCCCGTAAAGGTGAAATTTTTGAAATGATAAAAAAAGATTTTTCACGTATAAAATATAATTTTATTTCCGGTTATGATGAAAATGGAGATATTCGCAAAAATATCAGAAATGCACGGCATTTCGGTGTTGCCCAAAATCGAAAAAGATTTATTTTTATAGGTATTCGCAAAGATGTTATCCTTAATTATCCCATCTTTGATAATATAGACTTTAATAATGAGTCTTTGGTATCAAAAAAGGTTATCGATGATTTGCCTTTTTTGGCACCTGATGCCGGCAATGATCATTGGTTTAGTTATTATCCCAAAGTTAATAAGGAGTTATCCGATTATCAAAAAGAATTAAGAGAAAATTCCATCGGAATTATGAATCACAGAGCAAGGTCTCTTAACAAACTTTATGATAAAGAAATTTACAGACGTGCAATACAAAAAGCTGAAAAAGGTGAACAGTTGGATTATTCTGAATTGCCAGAAAATCTTAAAAAACATAAAAATAAAGGATTTAAAGATAAATTCAAAGTGCATTGGTGGAATAAAATCCCCCATACGGTTGTAGCTCATATTGCCAAAGATGGTCACTATAATATTCATCCTGATATTAAGCAACTTCGTTCAATAACTGTTCGTGAAGCTGCAAGAATACAGTCTTTTCCTGATAATTTTAAGTTTGAAGGCCCCAGAACAGCCCAATATACACAGGTTGGTAATGCAGTACCTCCCAAAATGGCAAAAGCTTTTGCGGAAAAACTTAAAGGACAATTGGAGCAGTTATGAATATAACATTCAAAGATATTTTAAATCAGAAATCTTGGGTAAACTATGAAAGATATATTGAAGAAGGCATAGCCGAATATATGAAAAATCTTTCTGATGATATATCCCATAGCAAAAAAATGAAAAAAAAAGTCAGAAAATTCATTGATGCAAATTTTGAACCCAGAAAGATTTCTCAGGATTTATCAGAAATTGAAAAACTTCTGATTTCAGGAAAAGTGATAGGAATAGATGGTACAGTTGCCCAGCATAAGACCATTTCCGGGACTATGGCACAGATAGGCGTTGTTGCTGTTAATTATCTTAATGAAAAAATTAAACATTCTTATTTTATCTCTGAAGCAAAGTTTAAAACCGATATAGAAGATGTCGGAGATTATCTCCAATCACATGATTCAAAAAATAAAATCATTTCCAATCTTGTTGTACGTGCCGCTTTATTCTATCGTGAACGGGAACTTGGGCTTAGTGATAACTTTAAGGATTGTTATAAACTCTATCACGGCCCACTTTTGCCTTTTGAATTGATGATGGGTTTGGGAAGATTGAGAGCTTTGGAATACACATTGGCTATATTGGAACGATTAATTCGCGACAAAAAATGTTTCAGTATTATTTCAAGATCTCAAAATGATGTTTTTTTAAGATTGGGTATGGCTTTGGAACCGGGAGAATATATGTTATTAAAACATACCAATATAGGTAAAGAAATTTCTCAAAATGAAGCTTTTATAAGAGAGGATAAATGGAGAGAAGAGGAACATTTAAGGATTAGACATTTTTTAAATAAAGAGGCTTCTCAGATTTCTGTTGGTATCATAAAAATTTCCCACCGTCCATATATTTTTCATGCACATAAAGATTGTTTTGATATAGCAGCACAAATTATTGCCAGAGATTCGATGTTTCAGCATGAAAAAGGTTTTCCTCTTTTGATTGATTATGCAGACAATCTCTGTTCCACTTTCTTCAAGGCAAGCGACTTTAACCGGATAATTGAATATAAATTGGCATTGGAGGGCGAATTTTTGTCCGAAATGCCGGAAGATTCACTCAGACAAAAATAGAAAGGAATTGACATATGAACTTTACAAGAGAAAAATCAATTGGTTTTGTTAATTTTGATTCCGGAACCAATTCAAACAATACAGAAGTGGAAATCAGAATTCCAATTGATAAAATGGATAATATTTTACGTGGAAAATACGTCATTATTGAGTCAAACCGACAGAACATATTTTACCTTTCCAGAATCAGCAAAGGGCCTTTTTATACACCTGATGCCGTAAGCCGTGATTCTGCATTTGCCAAAACTTCTATTTTACAGGCAGGCAAAATAGCTTTTATTCCTTAAAGGTTTCCCCAAAATTAATCATATCGCTGTGAACCCCTGTCAGAT
>CAZHPS010000621.1:0-3301 GCA_964534335.1 uncultured Desulfobacterales bacterium | reverse complement strand
GCGGAATTCAGATCTGAATCTGAACCTCTGCAAATGTTTCAAGTAATGGTATAACCAATTTATTTTTTGTGTTATCAAAATCACCGTGCCGGATTACGCTGACGCTAATCCGACCTGCACTGATTATCTCCAAAATTCAACGTGGTCATGTAAGAGTTTGAAAAGAAATCAGACTTATACCGCTACTTAAAATATTTCGCTTATCCTGTTTCCGGAATTTCCGGAATCTGAAATAAACTTAATATAATTTTAATAAGCCACGAATGACACGAATCTGCACGAATTGCACAAAACATAATTCGTGTAATTCGTGCAATTCGTGGCTGTACCATCAAATGTTCTGAGTAATGGTATATTATGTTTTGAAAGCGAATCGGTATTACTCTGCCATGAATGAAGCTCCCGCAGATTGGATAAAACATCCGCCGCCGCTGCTGCCGCTGTCACAGTCACCTCCTGCGCATGGCGGTTCTGAAACTGTAATGCTTTTGATCACTGTTCCAGCAGATCCGGACGCATCCCGCACAGTCAGGCGCACAGAATAAGTGCCGCTTTCGGCAAAGGTGAATACCGGATTCTGCACAGTATCGGTTCCTTCCCCGCCGAAATCCCAGGCCCATGACACAATGGCCCCGCCTTTGGAAGACGACTGATCCGTAAATTTTACCGCATCTCCGGCAACCGGGGAAGCCGGTGTCCATATAAAACCTGCTTCCGGTGACAGAGAGTCATTTACAACAATGTTTACTGTATCTGAAGCACTGTTTCCTGCACTGTCTTTCACGCGCAGTTCAAAAACCAGAACAGCACCTTCGGGGCCGGCTGCGGGTGCTGTGAATACCGGTTTTGCTGTATTGGAATTAAAAAGAGACACATTACTTCCTGAAATATGGCGCCAGGAATAATCAAGTTTTCCGTCCGGAGTCAAAGCTGCGGAACCTGAGCCATCAAGATTCACAGAATCAAGCTCATTCACACTCTGATCCGGCCCCGCGGATGCCAAAGGCGGCTGCGGAGACTGCGGAGCGGCTGTCACTTCAATCCGGTAAGGTGCGGCCGGAGATGCGCTTTCCGCGTATCCATCCCGCGTATCCCATGCAGATATATAATACTGAACACCGGCACTCGTAACCTGAGCCGCAGGAATTTCGGCTGTGTAAGAGTTTCCGCCTGTATTTGTCATGTTGACAGTAACATAGGGTTTGTCCGGATCTGTTCCCGGAATGCGGTACGATAGAACAGCCCGTGTGACACTGTCGCCTGCATCCGGATCACTGACCTGCGCACTGATGGTAACAGGCACATTTTCCGTACTTTGCGTGACCGGCGTATGCTGTATGACCGGAGGATTATTCTGCGGAACAGTCAGAACAGTTATGTCATACGGAACATGGGCAGAACCGCTGGAAACGCATATCTGCCGGGAATTGCAGGCCGAGATATAATATTCCACCCCGGAAACTGTAACCTGATCAGCAGGAATTTCCGCTGCATAGGCATCTGCTCCGGTATTTGTCATGGCAATCTGTGTATAAGACGCATCTGAAACATTTCCCGGTATGCGAAACAGAAGCGTTACCTGCGTGATGCTGTCATCCGGATCAGATACCTGCGCGCTGATGGGAATGGCCTGATTCTCCTGCCATTGGGTCAGGGGTGTATGCGTGATGACAGGCGGCCCCATGTCCGGAGTTCCAGCCACAGTATAAGTCCCGGAACCTTTGCTGGTTCCCTCAGTCACTGTCACTGTCCGGGTTGTGCCATCCAAAGACGGGTTATGACTGGTATAACAGAGGGTATACTGGCCCCGGATGCTTTGGGCAATATCATCATATATCTGCTCCATATCAGCGGCTGTGGGAGCTTCCCGGTAATATCCGCCGGTTGCTTCTGCTATGGCGGTAAGCTGTGCTCCCATGATGCTCTGCAGACCAATGGTGTAAACCGGTATCCCCAGATCCTTTGCTTTCTGTATAACTGTGTTGATATTGTAATGACAGTCATCATTGCTGTCTCCGTCTGTGAAAACAATCACACCTTTGGGAAAAGGCTCCTGACTGATGCTGTCAAGTCCATTCGAGATGCCGTCATACACGGCTGTGCGGTCAATGATCGTCAAAGCCTGAATGGCCTCGATAATATCCGGAATGTTGTTGTTATTGCTGTCGCTGTCCACTTCTGCTGCGGGAATCACGATTCCCCCCTGGTTGCACCCGGAAAAGGTGACAAGGGAGGCCCTGTCCCCTGGCTGTGTATTTTTCAGAAAATTGACAGCCGCAGTTTTGGCATCCGGCAGCCGGTTCTGATTTTCCATGCTTCCGCTGATGTCAAATACCAGAGAGAAAGAAATCTTCGTGCTTTCGCCCCCTTCCTCAAAACAGGTAATGACCTGGGACTTGGAAGCAGTCTCTGTCTGTGACTGCTCGGTAAGGACAAAATCATTCTTTGTCAGCCCTGAAACCGGATTTCCGGTGCTGTCCGAAACCGTGACATGCAGAACAATATCCGGAAAATCATCGGAAAGAATGCTCACGGCAATATTGCTGTCACTCTGCCGGTAAAGTCTTGTGTCCAAAGGTTCCTGAGATTTCACACTTGGCAGTCCCCGGCTCTCTCCTTCATATAAATCTGTTTCTCCTGCGGCTGTCCGCAGATTTACGGCAGTCAGCATGAGGATTATCATCCATACAGAAAAAAATTTTTTCATTTTTCCTCCCTGTGATTTTTGTTTCAGATATTTTGCATTTCTGTTTTGCTTTCAGCAGACTGCTGAATATCCGGCAGACATTTCAGGCCGGCATATGAAAGCAGGCCGTCCAAATCAGCGCGGTCAGACCACAGTACGCCCTTTTCTGCCATAATTCCCTGTGCTTCAGCAGTGAATCCGTCATGGGAAAAAAACCATACGCGGAGAGTCCGAAGACCCGGTCCCTCTTTTTTCCGCAGCAGATCAGCCTTGTACAGCAGCGAATCCACTTCTTTCACACCGGCTTTCTTTCCATGCAGCCACTTGCTTTCGCAGATCCACATCTCTTTTCCTGCTGCAGCCTCCACGTCAATTTCCATATCCGAAGCCGCGCCCAGCCGGGTGCGGTGCCAGATATAGACAAACCGGTCAGGTATGACTATGTCTGCGGGACTGTGGAAAAAACGGCCCGGAATGGTCTGTCTCTGCGTGTTCCAGAGAACCTGGCTCATGTACACTTCGCCCATATATCCGAAATGATTGTGAATTTTCCGTTTAGTCGATTTATTGAAATGAATATACCAAATAAAACACGAATTCGACTGATTTTGAACT
>CAZHPS010000620.1:0-3320 GCA_964534335.1 uncultured Desulfobacterales bacterium | reverse complement strand
ACAACTTTTCAAAAGTTGTCAAATCTCAAATGTGAAAGAATTTATTTGACAGACCACTTAACGGTTTGTCAAAAAAGTTCTTTCACATTTTTTTTTACGCAAAGGACGCAAAGGTTTCCGCAAAGTGCGCAAAGAAAAAAACTCTGCGGGACTCTGAGAAAACTCTGTGTTACTCTGTGGT
The DNA here is from genome assembly GCA_964534335.1 of uncultured Desulfobacterales bacterium. GTDB lineage: Bacteria > Desulfobacterota > Desulfobacteria > Desulfobacterales > Desulfococcaceae > JAABRU01. The sequence continues at coordinate 3,139 of CAZHPS010000620.1, read as the reverse complement.
TAAAAACAAAGCCTCCGACATGCTTTCAGACTTTTTGGCACATCCGGCAGATTGAAAAAATAAAGACACAAAAACAGGCAGATAAATACATAAATTCCTTTTCCGCCCGGCAGCAAAACAGATCCGCCCCCGGATAATCTTTGGGAAAAAACATATTTTCTGAAATTATATATTGTAATTTGCCAAAGAGTTATGTATACTCTTAAAGTTTATATTGTCTCTTCTTGAGACAATATTATAAAAAAGGCCAAGGGGGGTTATTTTTAATGGAACAGGTTGTCGGAACAGATGAAAAAGAACTGAGCAATACTGCTGCAACGGCAGAAACCGATATGACTGAGGCAGTGTCAGGCAGTGCGGGGAAACAGCGGGAACACGGTGATGATTCCATGGAAAATCTCATGGATATGTACGAAGAGAGTTTCAAACGCTTCGGAGAGGGAGAGGTCGTCACCGGCAGAATCATCTCTGTTGACAAGGATTTTGTCCTTGTGGACATCGGTTACAAATCCGAAGGTCAGATCCGGATCAGCGAATTCACCGATGAAACCGGAAATGTCCACGCCAAACTCGGCGACAAAGTCGAAGTAATGGTGGAATGGTGGGACGAGGAAGAGGAAGTGGTTGTCCTGTCCAAGGAAAAAGCCGCAAAAATCAAGGTCTGGGATGAAATCAAAAAAGCCTACGACGAAGAAGGGGTTGTGGAAGGGGTTATCACCAGCAGGGTCAAAGGCGGTTTTTCCGTGGATATTGGCGTAAATGCCTTTCTGCCCGGTTCCCAGGCGGATCTGCGTCCCATCCGCAATCTGGATGAAATGGTGGGCCAGACCTACAAATTCAAAATTCTCAAATACAACCGCAAGCGCAGCAATATTGTGCTGTCCCGCCGCGTGATCCTTGAACAGGAACGCGAAGCCGCTAGAAGCAAAACTCTGGAAGCCATTGAAGAAGGCAAAATTGTCAGCGGTATTGTAAAAAATATCACGGAATACGGCGTGTTTGTGGATCTCGGGGGCGTGGACGGACTGCTGCACATCACCGATATTTCCTGGGGCCGTGTCAAGCACCCGTCCGAACTTTTTTCCGTGGGAGACGAAATCAAAGTCAGAATTCTCAGCCTGGATATGGAAAAGGAACGGGTTTCTCTGGGCATGAAGCAGCTCACGGAAGATCCCTGGACAAGGGCGCAGGAGAAATATCCCATTGGTTCACGCGTCAACGGAAAAGTGGTCAGCCTTACAGATTACGGCGCATTTGTGGAACTGGAAGAGGGAATTGAGGGACTCATCCATGTTTCTGAAATGTCCTGGACACGTAAAGTCCGTCATCCTTCCAAAGTGGTTTCCGTGGGAGAGGAAGTCAGGGCCATTGTGCTTGATATCAAACCGGAAAACCGGCGAATTTCCCTGGGCATGAAACAGGTGTCTCCCAATCCCTGGGATGTGATCAGCGAAAAATACCCGGTGGGAACGACCATTGAGGGAAGAATAAAAAATATCACTGATTTCGGTCTGTTCATCGGCATTGATGAGGGCATTGACGGGCTGGTGCATATTTCAGACATTTCCTGGACCAAACGCATCAAGCATCCGGGCGATATTTACAAAAAAGGGGACATTGTTCAGGCCGTTGTTCTGGACATTGAAAAGGATAACGAGAGATTTTCTCTTGGAATCAAGCAGTTGAATTCTGATCCCTGGGAAACTGTCGCACAGCGTTATGAAGTGGGCAAAGAGATTACCGGTACGATCACCAATATTACCGACTTCGGTGTTTTTGTGGAACTGGAAGAGGGAATTGAGGGACTGGTTCATGTTTCTGAAATCAGCAAGGAGAAAATCAAGAATCCCTCTGAAAAATTCAATATCGGGGACATGATTACAGCCAAAGTCATGAATATCCACAGTGAGGAACGCAGAATCGGGCTTTCCATCAAACGCCTTGATATGGAAGATGATCAGGCCATTCTCAGCGATTATATCAGCAAGATGGGGCCGGCCACATCCTCATTTGGTGAAATTCTGCGGGAGAATCTGCAGGAAAAACTCAGCGAAGGCAGATAGCATTTTTTTTCCATTAAGGGTTTGTAAAAAAATAAGCTGTGCAGTTTTTCCGTACTGAAACCCTGCGGGTTTTGAAAACCCTCAGAGTTTGTAACAGGTTATTTTGATACAAATCCTAAGGCTGTTTGTCTGATCTGAAAATATTCGGGGCGGTTTCTTCTGACCGCCCCTTTGTTTTTTTTGCATCCCTCCGGATTCCGTTTTGCATTGAAGCATGCAACAGGACAGAGAATAATGGAAAACAAACCCAAAAATGAATTTGTCAAAGGACTGAACCTGAAGGAACACGCGGATCTTGTTTTTGCCGGGTGTGACAACTGCACCATGTGCTGTGACGGCAGTGTATACACTTCCGCCAATGTTCTGATCAGCGAACTGTTTGACACAGCAAAACTGTTTCCCGTGATTTTTGCCAAAAACGGGGACAAACTCTCCCTTTCCCTGCTTTACACCCTGTCAAAGGGAGTTCCATGCCCTTATCTGGATAGGAAATCCAAACGCTGCGCAGTATATGACAGTGTCCGGCCCAGAGCCTGCAAAGTGTATCCTTTCAATGTCAGCCCAATAGCTTCCTCCGGAAACAGCCTGAGTTACTCGGTTGTGTTTGACTCCCGGTGTCCGGGACTCCGTGATCTGAAAGACAGTGAAATGCGGGTGATCGGCAAAGACGGCAAACTCTCTGACAGAATCACGGGCAGCTTTCTGGGGGAGAACATGCTCAGAGACTACAAAAGCAATCTGCTACAGACAGAAGAATTTCTCAGTCTGGTTAAGGAACTGGATTTGCTTGCGGAACATCAGTACAATATCTCTGATCAGTCTGTATCTGCGGTTTACGGACAGAACAGCATACGGATATGGAAAATCAGCGAGGAAAAACTGGCTGCACTGAACACGGAATCTGTGATGAAAATTCATCAGAAAGGCTTTTTCAATGCCATTTACACCCATCTCAACAGTCTTGGCAATTTTGACCGGCTGATCAGACTGAAAAAGGAATATGACAGCAGACGCGTGGATATGCTGACATTCAGGATATAAGGCTATTTCCTGAAAAAAAAATACCGCAGATTTGA
>CAZHPS010000619.1:0-3341 GCA_964534335.1 uncultured Desulfobacterales bacterium | reverse complement strand
CGTCTCACAATGATGTTTGCCATTTCAAAGAAAAGCTCCTGCTCCCGCACCACACCGACCACCTTGCCATCGCGTTTGACCACCAGTCTCCGGATTCTCTTGCTGTACATTATCTCAGCCAGTTCCATGAGGTTGGTGTCCTCATCCACGCTGATGGGGGTGTCAGACATGAGTTCCCCCACTTTCTTGTTGGCAATGGCCTTCATCTGTGTGGTGAAAAGCCCGCGCCAGAACATGGTGGAATACTGGACACTGTCTGCCATGGAAGGTTTGGCAGCAGAAAGATAGCCCGGACGGACAGCCCCGATCAAATCATAGATGCTGAGGATTCCGCCCAGTTCCCCGTCCCGGTTGAACACCAGTATGGAACGATGTCCGGTTTCCATCACCTGATTGCAATGTGCCAGCCCCTCAAAGGATTTCAGAAGCTGTTCAATAGCCTCCCTGACGGTCTTATCTTCAGTCAGGGTTGTGTAATCCTCCACCCGGATCATAATTTCCCCGGCTGTTTTTTCCGGACGATTCTCTTTGAACCGCAGAGCATTGTACGCATCATTGATCTTGGCTGTGAGCAGATCCAGATCACAGGGTTTGTTCAGGTAATCAAACGCGCCCAGTTGCAGGGATTCCTTAGCCGATGCCTGGCCCCCATGTCCGGTCAGCATGATCACCTGGGTGTCAGGATTGATTTTTTTGATTTTTTCCAGTGCCTCATGGCCGTCCATGCCCGGCATCCGGATATCCAGCACCACCACATCCTGGGGATTTTTTTTCAGAATCTCAATGGCCTCCTCTCCTGTTCCTGCCATTGTGCTTTCAAATCCCTTTTTTTCCAGTATCTTGGATGTCGTCTCACGGAATTTTTCCTCGTCATCCACCATCAGGACTTTGATTTTCTTTGCCATACATTTCTCTCCCTTTACGTGAATTGTTGGTGATATTTGCCGTTTTCTGAAAAAAATCCGGCTCCGGCAGGCAGTCCCCACTTTTTCAATCCCCTTTTTTACAGAAGTTTGAATCTGTTTAAGTAGGCAAACAAAAATTTTCGTGTATTCAGAAAACCGGATTTTTCCGAAAAAACCGGTTTTTCTGAAAATTTTATGCCCGAAAATTTATGGAACCTTACTTAAGGATTATCCCATCGGATGCCGAATATCATTTACTGCTCTCCGAACAGGGAAAAGCAAGCACTGTGCCAATCTGTAAACAAATATATAAAAACTTTAATATCAGTAATTTATATTTTTATATACAGATTTTGCCCTGTATCATATCAGGTGGGGCTGTCGGTATTTTTTACAAAGTGTAAAAGGATCGGAATCCGGTTTTTCAGAAATCTGTCATACAAAAATTGCTCCAAAGATATGCAAAATATGATCAGTGATATTTGGAGCATCAGCTTTTGTCTGAAACAACTGTTTACAATTTAAACAAAAAATTTTAAATATCACTTCTGGCACGGCCTTTGCTTTATTCAGAGTCAGAAATGGAAAAACAGATTTCAGGGTTTTAAGGTTTCACAAATCACAGAAAGGGGGGCATTATGGCAAATTTTTTTCTCCGCATAACAGATGTCATTACGGCAAATATCAATGACATGATAGATCGTGTGGAAGATCCGGAGCGCATGATCCGGCAGATTATCCGGGAAATGGAAGACAATATCCGCCGGGCCAGGGAAGGGGTTCTGGATGCCATGACCAATGAAAAACAGCTTGGCAAGGAACTGGAGCATCACCGCAAACAGTCTGAGGAATGGCATGTAAAAGCTGAAAAAGCCATCCGTACAGGCAAAGAGGATCTGGCACGCAAAGCCCTGACCCGCAAGAAAGAGCATGACCGGATTGTTGCTGATACGGAAGGCGCATGGGAAGCCGCGCGCAATACCAGTGTAAATCTGAAAACCCAGTTGAAAAAACTGGAAGCCAAACTCGATGAGGCCAAACGCAAACGCGCCAGTCTGGCAGCCCGTCAGAAGGCCGCAGAAGCCCGGCAGTATATGAGTTCCACTGAGCGATGTTTTGACAAAGGACTGATTGCCCAGGATAAGTTTGAGCGCATGGAGGAACGTGTGGTGGAAATCGAGGCCCGCACTGAGGCCATGCTGGAACTCGACGATGAGAAAACCGAACTGGAAAAGGAGTTTGATGATCTGGAAACCGAAACCGATGTGGAACTGGAATTTGAGGAACTGAAAAAAAAGGTGGGACAGGGATAAATTCTGCTCCCAAAATATCAATCCACAAAGCAAAGGAGATTGTGCCATGAGAAAAACAGTAAAGAAAATCACGATGACAATGGCTGCAATACTGGCTGCCGGATGTATGCAGTTTATTCCGAATGCGGCCTTTGCAGAGGCAAAAACCTTTCCCGGACTGATGGATGAGGCTCTGCCGCCTTTTAAAGGCGAAGGCCCGGTGGTTGAGGGTGCGGCAAAAACCGGGGGCATGATTGTGGGAACCACTGCGGGCGTGATTGCGGGTTTTCCCCTGGGAATTGTCGGAGCAATGGTTGGTGCGCCCTTTAACAAACAGCGGGAAGGCGCGTATGCCGGATTCATGATGCCCACCATCGCGGGGCAGGCAGTGGGTCAGTACACCGCAGGCGCGATCACCTATATTCCCAAAAAGTTTTTCTTTGATGCACCCAAAGCCTTCTTTGATGTCATATCCGAAGAAGATTTGAAGCACAGGAAATAGGGGGATCAGTGTCGGCCCCCTGCCTGACGCTCAGGAATCGGATTCCGCTGATTTTTTTCCTGAAAATCAGCGGAATCCGTGAAATCTGACCCAGATTGACAGGGATTCTGCGGTTTAATACCAATTCGCTATTGATTTGATACAATATTTATTGTCAGTTTTTCCCCGGTTCCGCGTGTGCAGAAAACCGCTCCGCTTAATTTCTGCACTCCTTCGGATTTGTATTCCGCATTGTATAAAACCAATGGCGAACCGGTAATACACACGGACGGGAAAAATCCGTAAGGATTGATATTATTACAGAAAAAAATCTGAAAAAAAACAAAGCAGAATCCCGGTAGGGATGATATTATTTCAGTGGGAATCATGGAAAAACCGATCATTTCTATAATAATTTCACCCCTACGGGGTTTGGGATGATGGAATTATTTGATTTTTATAATAATATCACCCCTACCGGGGTTAGAAAAATCCCGGAAGGGATGATATTATTATAGAAACGACATGCAAAAAAGCAAAACAGAATCCCGGTAGGGATGATATTATTATAGAAACAATATGCAAAAAAAGCAAAACAGAATCCCGGTAGGGATGATATTATTTCAGTGGGAATCATGGAAAAACCGATCATTTCTATAATAA
>CAZHPS010000618.1:0-3343 GCA_964534335.1 uncultured Desulfobacterales bacterium | reverse complement strand
AAAGGGGTGTGTTCAGGACGGAAACAGACACACCCCTGCCCCTCTCAAGAGGGGATTGTATAAAAACTAAATTGACAGTCCACTGAGCCTGGGGATAAGAACTCAGCATCGGAGGGAAAATGAAAATTGCCTATTTTGCCTGTTTTGCCGGAGCCAGCGGTGATATGATTCTCGGATCGCTCATGGATGCCGGTCTGCCTTTGGAAACGCTGAAATCCGAACTGGCCAAACTTGGGCTGGATAATTTTGATCTGCAGGTGAAAAAAGTCCTGAAAAAGGGGATCGGAGGCAGTCAGGCAGTGGTTATCATTGATGGCATAAGTGAGGGACAGGGGATTTTCCATGATCATCCGCATGACGATTCCGGTCACGGACATCACTACGAACACGAACATCAATTCTGTCATGGCCGTCCTCATGTACATCATCATAATCATGTACACGATCACAGTAGCCATCCGCATAGAAGACTTTCAGACATCCGGAAGATTATTGAAAACAGCGGACTGAATACAGAAGTCAGACAAAAGAGCATGGAGATTTTTGAGCGTCTGGCCCATGCCGAGGCCAGGGTGCATCTGACAGACATTGAGGAAGTACATTTCCATGAGGTTGGGGCAATGGACACCATCATTGATGTGGTGGGAGCAGTGGCAGGTTTGACAGCTTTGGGAATTGAAAAGGTTTTCTGTTCCCCTCTGCATACAGGCTGCGGAACAGTCACATGCCATCACGGTGTTCTGCCGGTTCCGGCTCCTGCCACAGCAGAACTGCTGAAAGGAAAACCTGTATATTCCACCGGGGTGAAAGGGGAACTGCTCACGCCCACCGGAGCAGCGATTCTTACAACACTTTCTTCGGATTTCGGCCCTATGCCGGCAATGACAGTGCATGAAATCGGATACGGAGCAGGAACATCTGATCCGGAAATTCCCAATCTGCTGCGGGTGTCCATTGGAGAAATGCAGGAGGGAATCCGCGATTATGAGACGGAACAGATCGCGCTGATGGAAACAAACATAGATGACATGAATCCCCAAATGTACGATTACCTGATTCAGAAAATGCTTGAAATGGGGGCAATGGATGTTTTTCTCACACCGGTGCAGATGAAGAAAAACCGTCCCGGAACCCTGCTGACAGTCTTATGCGCAATGGAAGATATTGGCCGTTTTGCCGATTTCCTGCTGCAGGAAACAACCAGCATTGGGCTGCGCTGGCGTGCGGAAAACCGGATCAAAGCCCGCAGAAATATCCGTACTGTTTCTACCCGTTTCGGAACAGTCCGGATCAAAATTGCTGAAACCTGCGGAGGGGAAATCATCAATATCACTCCGGAATATGAGGATTGCAGGCAGATTGCTGCTGAAAAGAATATTCCTTTGAAAAATGTGATGGAAGATGTCAGGGCTGAAACAGCAAAACAGTTCACCAAAACATGAATCAGATTAGCCCGTAATTTCCCTTACCATACAGACGGCCATATCCGCAGATATGCGATCCAGACACGCAGGATCAGCACAGTTTTCCTTTTCTGTTTCAAAGCAGGGAGTGCATTTCAAATCAGCAGGCCGAAGAACCCTTACATTTCCCACAGGTTTCCAGCGAATGGGATCAGACGGGCCAAAAATCACTGAGACCGGCAACCCCAGAAAACCTGCAAGATGAGACAGCCCGGAATCATTTCCGATAAAGCCTGCCGCGTTTTTCATCATTTCGCTTACAGCAGTAAGATCAGATGCGCAATGGGCCGGACGGTTTCCCAGTTTTTTTGCCAGGAAATCTTCCGCCGGGCCGATGATAAACTCGGCATCCATTCCTTCAGATTTCAGGCTTTCATATACAGAAATGAACCTGTCCAAATGCCAGTTTTTTCTGGGACTGCCTGATCCGGGATGAATCAGAATTCTTTTGGAAGAATACACCTTTTCCCGTTTTTTATCCTGAAATACAAATTTCCCTGCCTGAAGCAAACCATAAACCGCAAGCTGATCCCAAATAAACTGTGTCACATGAATACGCTGATGCACAGGCGGCCGGGGCGGAATGCGGAACACAGTGCCTTGGGAGATTTTTCTGATAGTATCTTCCAATTGCCGGGAAAAGGAAAAAACAAGGATAAGATCGTAGGAAGCAAGAAGATGTCTGACGCGTGTATCCGCATCAGAGGGATCTGACCAGATCGAAGCAGACATTGCAGATTCCAGAGGAAAGCATGTATCAAACATATGCAGATGAAATGCCAGTTTCCCCAGTTTTCCCTGACAGATGGCGTCCATGCCTTTGCCTGCATTCCGAAGCGGGAGCAAAGCAGGGAATGTCAGCACCAGATCCCCAAGTGCACCCTGATGAAAGACCAGAACATTTCTGTTTTTCATGGCTGATACAGTGCTGCTGTATTTATGCACAGCCCGGTTTGCAAAAATACGATCTGATTCCGGATCATGAAGCGGCAAAAGAAGCAACCGCCTCTTCCCTGTTTTTAAATATTCTGAATGCTTTGTGCGTTTTGGTCAGTTTCAGCAGATTCTCCACCATTTTGCTTATGCCGAAAATGCCGAATTCCGCTTTCTGATTTGCCTTTTTCAGTAAAAAAACCAGAGCCCCAAGTCCGCTGCTGTCCATAAAACTGACTTTGGACATATCCAGCACAATACGGATATTGCCCTCTTCAATATACCTGACTGATTCCTCTTTGAATTTTTCGGAAACAGCCGCATTGAACTGATTTTCACAGAACAGTAAAACCAGTACATCACCGTGTTTTTCGCTTTTGAGTAATTCCATGATATTTCCTATTCCGTTTTCCGGCTTGTCATCACCAGGCAGTTCTTTCCGCCATTGACTTTGTAATATACTGTATCCATAAGTTCCTTTATAATAGCAATTCCCCGTCCGCTGACTTTTGCATCTTCGGCACGTTCCACATCATCAAAAAGACTGCAGGCCGGGCAGGCCGACAAAATATCCGGATTCATTGGACGGCCCCTGTCACAGACTTTTAGCTGCACTCTGTCTTCATCCATTGTCAAAACCACTTCCACCTCATGCCCTGTTTCATTGCCGTAAGCATGAATAATACAGTTGTTCACGGCTTCCACAGCACAGAGCTTGAGATTGAAAACCGTATTATCGGAAAGGGACAGATGACTGCATACAGCTTCCAATGCAGCGGCAGCAAAATATACGTTTTTTATATCACTGTCAATTATCAGCCTGATAATTTGCCTGTCCATTCCTTCCCCCGGTTTTGCAAATGGTTTGTATGAAATGCTGAATTGTTAATTGTTAACTGATGTTACGCCGTTGTTTTTTTATTGCTCATTCTTCTTTAATTTGATAT
>CAZHPS010000617.1:0-3345 GCA_964534335.1 uncultured Desulfobacterales bacterium | reverse complement strand
GATTTGTTCCGGCGGATATAATCCATGTCCGGAATGACCAGATCCACGCCCAGCATGTAATCTTCGGGAAACATCAGACCCGCGTCAATAATGATCAGGGTGTTTCCATAGACCATGACCATCATGTTGAGACCGATTTCTCCCAGTCCTCCCAGCGGAATAATCTGCAGCATTGTTACGTTCCTCTATGGTATCCTTTGCATCAGTGCCAAGTGTGCGGAACTGAACGGGCGCAATGCCAAACATAAGGTTTGCAGCAGTGTCTCAAACTTTCAGTCCGGAATTCGCGAATCAGTACCTTCAGATCTGTTTCCGGATTGCCAAACGGAAAGTTTGGCAGTACTGCAGCAATGTCCCAAACTTTCACTTTGGGGCTGACTCCGGTTCAGTCTGTGATTTCATGACAAGTCCCTGTCTGTATCAGATACTGATACCCAGTTTCTCCAATATGGCATCCATGCAGTCAAGGATCCAGTTGCGCTGATTCTGATCCGCATATCTGATGCAGTCACAGCGCATCCGGTTCCGGGTGCGGATCAGCAGTTCACAGGACACACGGTTTTCCGTAAGTTCCAGTGCAAAATACAGGGGATGGCAGTCTGTATGCTCTGCCTGCAGCGGAGTAAACAGTTCCGGATTAAGGGGAATCCAGTACAAATCATCCACACCGGACTCACCAAAGTTTTGATCCAAATAAGATTTGATTTTCTCAAAATCCTGATATCTGAGTTCGTCTATCACATATTGTTTCATAATTTCTGAATCTATCACAGATGCCTGCACCGTGCAAGGTGTAAATATAGATCAGAAATTTTCCGCACGGACTGTTATGGTGAAACTCTGCTGTTATCCCAGTGGCAGCAGCAAAGGATGAGATCAGCTTTTTTTGTTCTTTTACCAACTTTTGTCCCTGTAAAACCGGAGGAGTGCAAAAATTAAGCGGAGCGGTTTTTTGCAAACGCGGAACCGGGGAAAAACTGACAATAAATACTGTATCAAATCAATGCAGAATTGGTATCAGGCGCAGATCAGCGGATTTGACCAACTGCCGGAAATCAACAGTCTGGAAGCCTGTTCTGCAATTTCGTAAATTCAAACACCGCAACTCTTCCCTCTGTCCGGGGATACAGAAGAACCGTTTTATTCCCTTTTATTTCCGCATATTCTTCCGGATGAATGCTTTTTCCGGAAGCACTGACCATACTGTCACTGTTTCTGTTTTGCAAAAACCAATTTTTGTCTTTGCAGACAAAAATTCCCTTTTCCCTGAAATTTTCTTCCGGCTCCGGAGGACAGGATAAGTCAGAGCGGATATGCCATTCATGGAGTTTTCTGTTTTCCCATACAGCCAGACACCGGTTTTCCGAAATATACTGACCGGTCTGAAAAAAACGGAAAAGATGCATCAGCGGAATGCTGTCTGCAGTGGCCTGACCGCAGAAAGAACATTTCAGATCCGATTCCTTCCGGCAGACAAACCATTCATACCAGCAGTCCTTTCCTGAACAGGGATGCAGAAGATCAAGGGTGCGGATTATGGCATCTTCCCATTCCAAAGCTGTGGGACGCGCTTCCGGATCTTTGAGACCCTCTGTGAATGCACGTTCAAAAAGCAGGGCAAGGTAAGGCCCAAGAGAGATATAGGGCATTTTCAGATCTTCGGGACGGTTGGAATCATCTTTTGGATTTTCAATAAAAACAGCCTGTTTTCCCAAACTGAGCAGGTCATCCTCTTCAGGATCATCAGAATGCACTTTTTTTCCCTCAAGGGGATGACGCAGCAGCAGAGTTTCATAAATAATTATGGCAAGGGAATGCAGATCGGTTTTGATACCGGGAAGAATTTTTTTGGGATGGTGCAGCGGCAGCATAGAAGTTGCGACAATCTCAGGTGCGATATAACCCCGTGTTCCCAGAACCTTTGGGGGGAAAATGCCCCGCACCACCAGAGAATCCACATCAATAATCATGCAGGTTCCATTTTGGGGATCCATCAGCACATTGTTGCCGGAAAGATCCGAATGTGCCAGTCCCGCGCTGTGCATTCTGCTTACCGCTCTGGAAAGCCATCTGCATATTCCCAGACGGTCACGCAAATTTCCTCTTTCCTTTTTTTCCAATCCGGAGGACAGACGGTAAGAAAAAAACCATTTTCCTTTTTTTTCGCGTTTTCCGTCAGAAAAAAAATACTGTGAAGGGAACCGGGGAACCAGTATGCCGGGACTGGGGTTTTTTACAATGGCAGAGGGCCAGCAGAAATGCTTTTCCCAGAATTTCCCTGTCTCCGGGTTCCGGACAGGATTGTAATCCTCAATAATCCGGGTAAGACGTTTGAGCCTTTCCGGATCAGAAGTACCGGCCCGGTCTTTGTAAAAACCGATTAGCAGATTTCTGGCTTCGGTAAGAAAAAACTCTTTTTCGGTTCCTTCCCCGATTTTCTGATTCGGAAAATAAGCTATGGAATTTCCGTCATAAAGTTCTGCTGTTGCAGACATGGATAAACCCCTGCTGTGAATCAGGAAGTTACAGACAAAAAAAGCAGTGGGCAGAAAAATCCGGCTTTTCCGAAAAACCGGATTTTCTGAATACACGAAAACTTTCGTTTGTCTGCTTATGCAAAAAATTACTTCCCTGGTTTTGCCGCTCTTTTCACCAGAATCCAGTAGGTGTCGCCAACAATGGCTTTTTTCATATGCACCTTGACTTTGACCGGTTTCATTTTGTAGTCAAACTCATACTCAAACATGGTGCTGAGATCCCCTTTTTTCACACCTTCGGCAAATTTTCCGTAAAATTCCTTTGTGTTGGTGCAGGGTGCGACCTCATTGAAAAAATTTTTTCCGATAACCTCTTTGGGATTGCGGCCTGTGATTTCCCCCTCAGCCATATTATAGGTCATAATCTTTCCGTTCCTGTCCACCTGAATCGCGCCAAAAGCAAGTTTGTCAATCTGCAAGTCACTCATTTTTGACAGGGTGTTTTCAATGTCATGGGCATCAAATCGGATTACTTCCATTTGCATTCCTCCTTATTTGGGTTGATAAAACTTTGTCAGTTATAGGTAATTTACAAAACTGGATATAATTTCATTTTTGTATATTAACATCCTTTAAATTACAAAAATGCAGTTTTTTCTGTCCGAATACTTCCGCCTGAATCACATTATTTTCTTTATATACAAAGATATTATTGATTATATTCCCGGCTGGCACGATACCTGCATTATATCTGTATAACAATAACGGTTATAAAAACAGACGTGCGGAAAACAGTTTTTGCACCCGGACGGCTATACCATTACCTGAAACATCTGCAGAGGTTCAGATTCAGATCTGAATTCCGCAC
>CAZHPS010000616.1:0-3352 GCA_964534335.1 uncultured Desulfobacterales bacterium | reverse complement strand
GAACTGTTTCAGCAGGCTTTTCCGCATCTCCGGGAAATGCTTCAGGAACTGTTTCCTGAACTGTTTCCGCAGGCTTTTCAGTTTCCGCACGCGGTTCTGTCATCACGAAATCCGGAAATTTCTGCTTCAGCGTATCCACAGACACCGTCACCCGCAGCATGACCCGGTACTGTTTTCCGGATGATCCCTCGGCCAGCACCTGATAATTTTCCACAAAATCAGCCGCATGCCCCAGAACTGTTTCATTGTATTTTTTAAAATTCTGAGACAGGGTATCAGGTGAAAAAAACCGCATAACAACCTGATCCACACCTGCTGTCATGGCCGCAGTCAAAGCCTCTTTTTTGGCATTTGCCTGATCCCGGTTGCGAATCATGGCGGTTCCCACCGTATCCGCAACATTTGGGGCAGAAGACTGCGCGCAGACATCCTGAATGAAAAAGGCCGCGATCAGCACCATCATCAGAACAACCGCAGCCTGTGTTCCTGCAAACCGGCAATACATATGATTTTTCATGGTTCACTGCTTTCTTTGTAAGGAATAATCAGCAATATCTTTGAGAATGTCACGGGTTTGTGAATCCGCAAAAATTTCAAGCTGTTTTTGTGCCTCTGCCACATGGTTTTCCGCTTTTTGACGGGTGTAGGCAATTCCGCCGTATGTGTTGAGCATACGGATCAGTTCCTCAAAAGCATAAGACGAAAAATTTTTTTCCGCAATGATTTTTTCCATACGGCTGCGATCTGGTGCTGAGGCATTTTGCAGGGAATGAATCACAGGAAGGGTAAATTTGCCTTCCCCCAGATCCGTGCCCACTGCCTTGCCCAGAGTGGCAGTATCTGCTGTGTAATCAAGCAGATCATCTGCCATCTGAAAAGCCATGCCCAGATGAAATCCGTACTCTGCCAAAGCCTTTTCCGCTTCGATTTCCGCATGGGAAATCATGGCTCCAACACGGCAGGCTCCTTCCATGAGAACCGCTGTTTTGCCGCGGATAATATCCATGTATTCAGATTCGGACAAATCCGGGCATCCTTTGCGGTGCAGTTGCAGGATTTCTCCCTGTGACATGTTTTCTGTAATGCCTGCAATCACATGAATCACTTTGGGCAGATTGGTTTCCGCTGCAATGGAAAGCGCACGTGCAAGCAGAAAATCTCCGGTCAGCACTGCGGTTTCATTGCCAAAAACCGTATGCGCGGCTGCTTTGCCCCGGCGCAGTTTTCCGCCGTCAACCAGATCATCATGAAGCAGCGTGGCAGCATGAAGATATTCAAACAAAGTGGAATAAAAATATTCCCTTGCTCCGCTGTATCCGCAGATTCTGGCACAAAGCACCATCAGCAGCGGACGCAGCCGCTTGCCTCCGCTGAAAAGAATATGACCGGCCACATCAGCCACCAAATCCAGATGCGGTCTCAGGTTTTCTTTCAGTGCAGATTCAATGGCAATAAAATCCTTCTGAACATGGTTCAGAATTTTCTTTTTCAAATCAATCTGTTTGACTGTCAATCCGTCTCTCCCACCAAATCATATTCCAATGTGTCTGTGATGCGCACCTGCACAAACTCCCCTATTTTCAGATTTCCTTTGTGATGCACATATACCATGCCATCCACTTCCGGAGCCTGAAACCATGTCCTGCCTTCGGCCACTCCGGATTCCGGCAGTTCTTCTATCAGTGTTTTCAGTTTCCTGTCCAGATATTTCTGATTTTTCTGTGCGGAAATTTCCATCTGGCAGCCCATAAGCCGATCATAACGCTCCTGTGCTGTTTTTTCAGGCACATGACCGGCAAGATTGTGGGAAGGCAGATCATCCGCGTCTGAATAGGTGAATACGCCCAGATGATCAAAGCGGATTTCTTCTGCAAAGGCAAGCAGTTGACGGAAATCCTTTTCTGTTTCTCCGGGAAATCCCACAATCACAGTCGTGCGCAGACTTGCATTTGGATCTGCTTTGCGAATGGACTCAAACACACCGCGCAAATCTTCACTGCTATGATGACGCCCCATTTTTTTCAGTATTTTGTCACTCGCGTGCTGAATGGGCAGATCAAAATAGGAGCAGATATTGTCATGTTCTGTCATGGTGCGGATGATGTTTTCATCAATGCTTTCCGGATGTCCGTACATAACCCGTATCCATATATCCTGTGAAAGTGCTGCAAGGGATTTCAGCAGGGATGACAGACCGGTTTCTGCTCCCAAATCACGGCCATAGGCTGTGGAATCCTGCGCGACCAGAACGATTTCCTTTACGCCTTTTTCCGCAAGCCTGCGCGCCTCGGCAAGAATATGCTCCGGATTTCTGCTTTTCTGCTTTCCCCGGAGTCTGGGAATAATGCAGTAGGTGCAGTGACGGCTGCAACCCTCTGCAATCTTGAGATAGGCCATATGGGAAAAACTCTGCACACGCTGGACATCCGGGCCGGGTACGGCAATGCTGTCCGGATCAGGCAGAATACATTTGGGGGTTTTCAGTGTTCCATTGACAGCCTGCACAATCTGATCAAACGCTCCGGTTCCCAGAAACAAATCCACTTCCGGAATCTGCTGAGCAATATTTTCCCTGTAGCGTTCCGGCAGACAGCCCGTGACAATCAGGTTTTGGCATTTGCCTTTTTGTTTCAACTGCGCGAGTTCCAGAATCACATCCACAGATTCCTGCGCGGCAGATTCAATGAAACTGCAGGTGTTGACAATAATTGCATGTGCTTCTTCGGGATTGTCTGTAATTTGACAGCCTGCGGCCTGGAGTCGGCCCAGTATTTCCTCACTGTCAACCAGATTTCTTGCACATCCCATACTTGCCAGATGTATTTTCATTTATGTGTCTGTCTTTCTGATAGTAAAATTGTATGAACCGGAAAACTGTATGAACCGGAAAATTGTATGAACCGGAAAATTGTCTGAACCGGGATTTTCAGGATTAAGAGATTTACCAAGATTGATATACCATTACTTAGAAGATTTGATGGTACAGCCACGAATTGCACGAATGACACGAATTACGGTTTGTGCATTCGTGCAGATTCGTGTTATTCGTGGCAGTTTGTAGGGTGGGTGTAGCGGAGCGTAACCCACCACAATCAATGATAAAATCGTGGGTTACGCTATCGCTGCACCCACCCTGCGATTTTTTAAATCCCTGTCAATCCTTTAATCCTGTGAATCATATTGTCTGAACCGGGATTTTCAGGATTAAGGGATTTACCAAGATTGATATTTTGTAAAATTCCCCTCTTGAGAGGGGATAAAGGGTTGTGTTCAGACGGGAATTTTACACACCCCCTGCCCCATACGTGTTAAGTTAAGCATCGTATCCCTGTAATTTTAAGAGGTTGAATAT
>CAZHPS010000615.1:0-3362 GCA_964534335.1 uncultured Desulfobacterales bacterium | reverse complement strand
CAGACAAATCAGAATAATCAGATGAATCAGAGTTCCAGACAGTAATTGTCTGAACCGGGATTCACGGGATTGTCTGAACTGTGATTCATCTGATTATTCTGATTACTCTGATTTTATCCGCACTTTAATCAGACAAATCAGAATAATCAGATGAATCAGAGTTCCAGACAGTAATTGTCTGAACCGGGATTCACGGGATTAAAGGATTAAGCAAGATAATCCGGGCTGAAAATCCCGGTCAATCCGGAAATCCTGAGAATCCTGGTTCAGACAGGCTGTAAATGTATTTCACAGGACGCAGGAGCGTCCGGTCTGCGCATTTCCACGTAAAACGTGGGAACGAGAAACGTGGGAACGAGAATTTTCAGATTTGCCCGGAATGTATCCGCATGACAATCATGGTTTGCGAAAAATGGAATTTTTTCCAAAAAATCCCATTTTGGTCAGCAGATTCGTTTTTCAGGGCGGGTCTGACAGCACCCGCCCTTCAGATCCATGAACAAGCTGGAAGCTCGTTCTGCTTTTCAGGCATGAACAGGCTGGAAGCCTGTTTTACTTTTTCAGAACATCATCAGACATCCACCTTGTTGATCCTCAGATCGTGCCAGATCTTCTGCACGCCCTCGGCCTTTGCATCCTCTTTCTTCTTTGCATTGTAGGTGTAGGTCACTTTGGAATAGGACATGGAAAAGTTTTCAACAGGAATATCACCGCCTCCGCCGGAAATGGAGAAATTGGAAATAATAATATTCTCCAAATCTATGGTAAGGTAATTGATGGGTATATTGTTTCCGTCTGCCCGGAAACATTCCAGTTTTCCTGTTTTGAACTGATCTCCTGACCAGCAGGCCTTGAGCAGATCGTCTGTGGCCGAATCCAGATATTTGGTAATGGACAGATCCGAATGATTGGCCCGTTCAATGGTGGAGCCTGTGGAGCTCCGGATGGCAGAAGCCGGCTGCGAAAAACCGTGACTCCAGGAAAGAACCTCGATCCACTTGGTATGTTTTTCATCCTCGGCTTCCCCGTTCACATCTTTGCCTGCTTCTGTTTTGAGCAGCAGATACATATTGGTCGCCATAATAAATCTCCTTATTTTGAATGGTTATATTTGCATCAAAAATCCCTGTCAGTTCCGGGAACACCCTCAGGGTTTTTAAAACCCTGAGGGGTTACAGCACATGTTCAGGACAGAATATACCTGACAACGGAAATCCACTTATTGTTCAGCATCATGCCGCAGGCGGCGGAAGTTCAGCCACCAGACGGATGGAAGTGGTCAGTTCCTCAAGCTGGAAATGGGGCCGGAGAAATACAACGGCCTTGTAACACCCTGGTTTGCCGGGAATATCGGTGACATCCACACGGGCTTCCCGCAGCGGATGCTGGGATTTGGTCACCTGGCCAGCGTCGTCCTGTGCCAGCACATAACTGCTGATCCAGCGGTTGAGATATGCCGACACATTGGCGGCTGTCATAAAACTGCCGATTTTGTCCCGCATAATTGCCTTGAGATAATGGGCAAAACGGGACGATGCCAGAATATAGGGAAGCACTGTTGAGATTCTGGCATTGGCATTTGCCGCATTTGTATTGAAAACCTTGGGCTTCTGGGTGGTCTGACCTCCGAAGAAAGCCGCGTAATCCGTGCCTTTGCAGTGAACCAGGGAAATGAATCCCATATCATTGAGTTCTTTTTCCCGCCGGTCTGTGATAGCGATTTCTGTGGGACATTTCAGGGCAATATCCCCCTCATCAGTTTTAAAGGTATGGGTGGGAAGTCCCTGCACCAGACCCCCGCCTTCCACGCCCCGGATAGCCGCGCACCATTTGTAAAGGGCAAACGCGTTGGTGATGCGCTGGGCCATAGCCCACATGGAATTGCCCCAGAGATATTTGCTGTGATCCTTGCCGTCCACATCCTCCTCAAACTTCATTCCTTCCACAGGAATGGTTTTTTCGCCATAGGGAAGCCGCAGCAGGATATGGGGCAGCGTAAGGGCGACATAACGGGAATCCTCGCTTTCCCGGAAAGAACGCCATTTGATGAGTTCCAGACTTTCAAACACTTTGGACAGATCCCTGGGGGTTCCCAGTTCTGTGAAAGAGGTCATGTCAAAAAGTTTGGCACTGGCCCCTCCGATAAAGGGTGCATGCGCGGCTGCTGCCACATTGGAGAGTTTTTCGATGAGTGCCATATCCTGGGGATGACGGCCAAATTCATAGTCTCCGAACAGCGCACTGTAGGGATGACCGCCGAACGTGCCGTATTCCTCCTCATACACTTTTTTGAACAACTGGCTCTGATCAAATTCCACAGCCTTTTCCAGATCTTTGAGCAGTTCGGACTTGGTGATATTGAGCAGGCGCAGCTTCAACTGTGTGCCGGTTTCCGTATTCATGACCAGAAAGTGCATGCCCCGCCATGAAGCCTCCAGTTTCTGAAATTCAGGCGCGTGCATGATTTCATTCAACTGTTTTGTCAGCAGATTGTCAATTTCCGCAATCCGCTGATTGATCATGGCTGCGGTGTCTGCGCTGACAACCATGCCCTCATCCAGAATCTGGGACACCAGTTCGCCGATGAGATCCCGTGCATAGGGAACCTGGGATTCATCATGGGCCATTTTGCCTTTCTGCACAATTCTGTCCAGAAGGCTCAGATCAGCTTCTGCTACTGCAACACTCTGTTCAACCTGTTCTTCTGCCATATAATACCTCCATGATACGGTTTAGTTGCAAATTCTCTGTCTGTGTGTAAAAATTGGGGCGGAGCATAAACCGCCTGAAATTTTCCCTTTTCAGCATTTTAAAGGGGAATTTGTATCTGCTTCAAAATCTGACTTCCGGATGCAGGTTGAATTGGTATCAGCCCAATCCGGCAGAATCAGATCCGGCCCGGCTTCTGCCTATTCCTGAGCTGCCGGTTTTTCTGTAAGCGATTTCAGCTCATTGAGATTTTCCGTATTCACCACCACATCCTTGAGAAGCCCTTCCAGTTCATCATTGCCGTCCAGTTTGGTCAGCAGATCCGAGAGTTTCTGCCGGGCATCATAGAGTTTCCGGAGCGGCTCCACCTGTTTGAGAACACTGACCGGGTTAAAATCATCCATGCTGCCAAATTTCAGCTCAATATTGAGCTTGCTGCCGTCATCGGCCAGCCGGTTTTCCACCTGAAAGGCCAGACGCGGGGCAATCGCGCCCATGATTTCATTGAAATTGTCCCGGTCAATTTCAACGAATTTGCGGTCTTTGATTTTGGGCAGCGGTATTTCAGGTTTTCCGGACAGGTCTGCCAGAATGCCGCCCACAAAGGGAAGCTCTTTCATCTGAATGGCATCCCCGACTTCCACATCATAGGT
>CAZHPS010000614.1:0-3364 GCA_964534335.1 uncultured Desulfobacterales bacterium | reverse complement strand
GGTATCGGAAACACCAGAGCCATTGTGTGCAAAAAAAAAACAGTGCGTCTGTCCGGAAATTATGGTATTGTAGGCAGCAGTTTCAGGAAACTGACATGCGAAACCGTTCCTCTGCCCCAGGACAGTCTGGTGATTCTGTATACAGACGGAATTGAGGAAATGATTGATCCGGGACGCTTTGTTTATGGAAAGGATCCGCAGTCTCTTTCAAAAAGAATACTGGAGGAATGGGGAAAGACCACAGATGATGCAACTGTAATGGTATATGAAGTCGCGTATGAAGAACAGGAACCTCAGTCAGGCTCCGGAGGAAATTTCATGGAAATCACAGCGGAAATCAGGGATATTATTACAGAACTCATGAATACCGGAGTGGGCAGGGCTGCGGCTGCGCTTTCTGAACTGCTCCATACAGAAATCATTCTCAGTGTTCCATTTCTGGAGATACTGACAGCAGAGGAACTGACCTTTTCCCTGCTGTCTGATGAACACAAAGAATATGTGAATATCCGGCAGAATTTCTGCGGGGGACTGGAAGGAAAAGGAATTGTCTCTTTTCCTGTCACCAAAGGAAAAACCCTGATCAATATTCTGCTGGATGATGCAGGGGATTCAGGAGAAAATTTCAATGTGCTGGAACTCGAAGCCATTTCAGAAGTGGGCAATCTGATAATCAATGCCATTGGCAGCACCATTGCAGATATGATTGGTGAGGAAATCCACTGCCGTCTGCCTATGGTTTCGGTTTCCAGAAATATGATCAACATGGCAGAGGAAAAGCCCGGCAGTGTTTATATCGTGGGCCAGACCGATTTTTCCGTAAAGGAAAACCGCATTGAAGGGAAAATCCTGTTTGTGTTTTCCTATAAAAATATTGAAACATTGGTGAAAAATTATCTATAGGTGTCAGTGAACAGTTATCAGTGAACAGTTACCAGTGAACAAGTTATCAGTGAACAGTTACCAGTCAGGTGATTTCCGGAAAAGAATATCCCGGATGATCCGGCATATTCTGCCCGGCAAAGTTAATCAGAGCGTTATATTCATTTTGGGAAACAGCCTTACGCAAGACCTTTCAAAATCCGGCAGCTTGCTGTATTTGCTGTCGGAGAAATAATGTAAAGACACTATGAACACAGATGAAGATTTGGAGATACTTCTTGACCTTGACGGATGCAGGTATGATTACAGGAACGGCTTCTGGATAAAGATTGAAGCGCACCGGGTAAATCCTTCCGGACATATACCGCACGGGATACGGTATTCTTTAACCCTGCATGACCGTAACAATACCCGGATTGCGGGCTATGACAATGCGCACGGAGTCAAACCCCCAAAGCGGAAAAGATACGGAGCAAGAAAGATTGTCGCATGGGATCACAGGCATGAATACAGCAGAGAATATCCGTATGAGTTTGACACGGCGGCCGGGTTACTGTCTGATTTTTGGAATGATGTTGAAAGGATAATGGGGGAAATATGAAAAATTACGGCATTATGACACCCAAAGAGTTTAAGGCAATGACACTGGCTGTTGCACGGGGGGAATACAAAATTGCCCCTGATGCTCCCAGACGGTATTTTGAAAGTCAGGAGACCGCCGACCGGTATTTTCAGAAGAGAAAAACCCATAATTTTGAAGCTGAACCTGTTTTGGCGGCTGTGTAATACCAAATCGCTATTGATTTTATACAATCCGAACATATTTTTCTGTCTGATTACAGAAAGTTCTTTTTTTATAAGTATGTTTTCAGCAGCGATTTGGTATAAGGTGATTTACAGAAAAGAATATCCCTCCAAAGCAGCATAAGCTTCCGGACAGTGCCCTGTGTCTGTGAACTGAACCGGGATATTTATTTTCATAAATCACCTAAACACTGAACACTGAACACTGAACACTGAACACTGATAACTGTTCACTGGTAACTGATAACTGATAACTGTTTACTGATAACTGTTCACTGATAACTGAACATGGTGAGAAAAATGAAAGTACTTATTGTTGACGATTCCATGATGGTCAGAAACAGTCTGAAGAGAATGCTCAGTGCGCGGGGCATTCCTGATCTGATGCTGGCAGATGCCCCGGACGGGGCAAAAGGGCTGGCTTTGTTTGAAAGGGAAGAGCCGGATATTCTGATTGTGGATCTGCTGATGCCTGTGATGGAGGGAACCGAGGTAGTACGGCAACTTGGTGAAAAACAGCATAAATGTTTCATTGCTGTTCTCAGTTCCAATTTTCAGAAACCCGTAAAGGAAAGACTTCTGGGACTGGGCGCGCATCTGTTTGTGGAAAAACCGGTTACAGAGGAAAAACTGGATTCTGTTATGAAGGAATATGATCAGTTCAGGAAATCCCTGACATGAAAACTGAAGTGCTCGCAGAACTGTCCGCATATTATGACGGACTGGATATTGGCATCATCATTGTTGATGAGGCTCTCTCTGTACTGTTCACAAACCGGTGGATAAAGGATCATCTGCCGGAAAACACAGAGGGGATTTCCCATCTCCGTGAACTGTACGGAGAGCATGATATGTCCTTTATCCATTATATTGTTTCCAAAACCGTGAACTACAATGCGCCGCATATTCTGTCCCAGGCATTCCATTCATGGATTGTTCCCCTGCCGGACAGACGCTTTCCGGACGGTTTCATGCGCCAGGGAGGACGGATTATCCCCTTTTCCCCCAAAAACCGGCAGGAAAAATACGCACTGATTCAGATCAGGGACAATTCTGAAACAGTTCTCCGGGTGCAGGGAATGAAACTGTCCCAGCAGAGACTGTCTGAAAAAAAGGATGAACTGGAAAAGGAAATCAGTGAACGCATACAGGCTGAAAACGCGCTGCGGGAAAATTTCAATTTTCTCCAGACCCTGATTGACGCGATTCCCAATCCTCTGTTTTACAAAGACACTGCAGGATATTATCTGGGATGCAATAAAGCATTTGAACGTCTTACCGGGATTCCCTGTGCTGATACCATTGGAAAGAATGTTTTTGAACTTTATCCAAAAAATCTGGCCCGAACCTATCATGAATCTGATGAGGAACTGCTGAAACGGAACGGCATCTATGTTTTTGAAAGTGAATTTCCGGACAAAGATGAAAAAAAACGGGATCTGCTTTGCTACAAGGCTGTTTACAGGGATATAAACGGGCAGACTGCCGGCATTGTGGGTATGTCGGTGGATATTACGGAACACAAAAAAACCGAGGCTGCCCTCCGGGAAGCCAGGGATATGGCTGAATCAGCCAGCAAAGCCAAAAGCGAATTTCTGGCAAAAATGAGCCATGAACTGCGCACGCCCCTCAACAGCATCATGGGATTTGCCCAGTTGCTGCAGATGAATGACAATCT
>CAZHPS010000613.1:0-3386 GCA_964534335.1 uncultured Desulfobacterales bacterium | reverse complement strand
ATAATGTATAGTAAAATCCAGCTTTTTATAGTTAAAAAAATGTCCTGTACTATGGCCGTCCCTATAGGACTTTATCATGTCCCGGAGGGACATTCCATAATAGCCCGGAGATTCATCTCCGGGCTGTCTTATTTTTGGAAATGAATCTTACCTTCTGCCAAATTGATTACTGCTTTTGCCTTTTTCAGAAAATCCATACCCAGAATACCGTTGATATTGAATCCGTAATCCATTGCCCCGATCT
This sequence comes from uncultured Desulfobacterales bacterium, assembly GCA_964534335.1. Taxonomy (GTDB): domain Bacteria; phylum Desulfobacterota; class Desulfobacteria; order Desulfobacterales; family Desulfococcaceae; genus JAABRU01. Next base: position 3,142 of record CAZHPS010000613.1, on the reverse strand, counting down.
CCACATCAAAATCAGAAAGTTGAAATTCGCTGATTTTTATACAGTCAACACGTCTGCGGTAAACAATTTCAGTGCCGCCCACTCCACTGATAAAATAAGGAACATCATCAGGTTCAGGAATTATACCGACAGGTTCAGCCATATCGGATGAGAAAATGGTGGTTGCTGAACCGGTATCAACCAGCACATTCGGAATAATGACACACATTTTTTTATAACATAATGTTATTTCAATAAAAGGCAACCCGTCAATCAGCAGCAGATTCATCATATCTCCTGATACCCAGCCATTTTTTTACCGGTATTTCGAGTTTGTCATGACTTGTATGAATAAAATAAAATTCCCGATGCGGATACAGCTTTTTGTATTTGCGATACTGTTTCATGGCTTCCCCGCCGTCAGAACATAATTCCACAACAGCCAGATCATCAAATTTTCTCCGGTTATCCTGTGTCGTGACGGGTTTGAAACCTTCGATTAAAACCCAATGATTCGGATATGTTTTGCGAATATCAGGCCATTGCATATCAGATTTCCCCCTCTGTTATTTCCAAATAATCATTTTCTGAATTCTTACATTCCAATTCAGAACTATCATCAGAACGGATTGACAACATTCAGCCTATTATCAATGCCATTGAAGTCATCAGTGTTATTGCTGTCCAGCAAAGATTTACCACTCATTTCGTACCTCTCTCCCATTGCAAAGGATCAATATTTTCATAGGGTTTGATTCCATTATATTTTTTGAGCAGTCTGCGCAGCCGTGTTTTCGCAGATTTGATATTTTTATCACCTCTGTCCGGCAGTGATGAAATATCCAATCCCTCACGAACAGATGTCAATATGGATTCCATCAGAGCAATGCGATCTCCAATGGGAAGGCTTCTGACTTCATGTAAGAGTTCGGCTCTAATCATAAATTCTCTCCCCAAAGTATTGTCAGTTTCTTTGAATATTATGCAAGATTTTTAGCAGAGTTTATAAAAATGTTTTAAGTAATAGCCACGAATAACACGAATCTGCACGAATGCACAAGCCATAATTCATGTCATTCGTGTCATTCGTGCAATTCGTGGCTGCTGTACCATCAAATCTTCTGGGTAATGGTATATATCAGATGAATTCTCAATTCTCAGCCCGCCCGGAAATAAATTTCCGGGCTATTGTGTGCCGTCCCGATGGGACTTTTCTTTGTCCCGGAGGGACATCCCGTTATACTCCGTGTTCCGGCATTCAAACAGTTTTGGGGAAATACTCTTACATTCCTCAAAAATCCGGCATGTGCAGCACCGGCAGGCATTATGATCCAGTTTGCTGAATATTTGGGATATGGCCTCGTATTCAGTTGCAAAAATATGCTCTTCCCCTATTTCTTGGATAAAATCCCCGTGTTCCAGAAAATCATGCACTTCCCGGTTGATCCGGCACAGATACAGGGATTTGTGCATTTTTCCCCTGCGCTGGGCTTCCTGCGACAGCATCATTGCGCCTGAAACATCAATGAAATTGATACCATGACCGATAATCAGCAGATGTTTGGGATCATCTGCATCCATTTGTTCAATCATCTCAGCAGCGTGATTTGCCGCGCCAAAAAACAGGGAACCGTTGATGCGGATGATTTTCATCTGGGGGCATTCCCAAAGCCCGGATTCTTCAATCTCTGTAAGCCGCCGCCGGGGATCATCAGGATCAGGAGCCATGACAGCAATATGCGGATGGGATGTCCGGGTCAGATACATGCCGAAAGACAGCAGAACGCCTGCATAAATGGCAAATTCCAGTTGAAAAAACAGGGTTCCAGCGAATGTCACCACCAGAACCAGGGATTCAGACCTGCTGCTTTTCAGTATCTCCCGTATATGATGCACATCAATCAGGCGGAATGCCACCACAAGAATCACGCCCCCCATAGCAGGCAGGGGGAGCCACGCTGTCAACGGTGCAATAAGCAGGAGAATAATGGAAAGAAACAAAGCGGAAAATACGGCTGCAAGAGGTGTAACCGCTCCGGATTCATAATTGAGGCCGGATCTGGTGAAAGATCCGGAACTTGCATATGCGGAAAAAAAACTGCCTGTCATATTGGACAGTCCCTGACCGATGAATTCCTGATTTCCATTGATATGCTGACCTGAAAGAACAGCAATGGATCGGGCAATGGACAATGCTTCAATGAGTCCAAGCAGCGCAATTGCCATTGCGCCCGGTGCAAGCAGGCGCAGGGTGTCCGGGCTGAAATCCGGCGCAGACAAAGCGGGAAGTGCTGCCGGAAGTTTTCCCAGCAGCCGCACGCCGTTAGAAGATCCGTCTATGGCAATGCTCACCACACTTCCGATAATCAGGGCAATCAGCAGACCGGGCCAGCGGGGACGGTATGTTTTCAGCACTGCTGCACAGATAAGTGTCACCATTGCCACTGTCATTTCAAAGGGATTGAACAGATGGAATTCTTTAAAAATAAATATCCAGCTTGTGAGAAATGAGGAACCCGGTGGAATGGGAATACCCAAAGCATGTTTCAACTGGCCTGTGGCAATCAGCACAGCCGCGCCTGCGGTGAATCCCACAATAACCGAATGGGACACAAAATTGATCAGGGTTCCCAGCCGGGCAAGGCCGAAAGCAGCCTGAAATATCCCTGCCAGAAAGGTCAGTGTGAGCGCAAGACGGATATACTCCGCAGTTCCGGGTTCTGCAAAAGGGCTGAGTGTGGAAAAAACAATAATGGAAATTGCAGTGGTCGGGCCGGAAATCAGATGCAATGAAGAGCCGAAAAGAGCGGCTATAATCGGCGGAATAATGGCAGTGTAAAGTCCGTATTCAGACGGAAGCCCGGCAACCATAGCAAAGGAAACGCCCTGGGGCAGCACAATAAATGCGCCTGTGAGTCCTGCAAACAGGTCAGCGCGCAGGGATTTCCGGTTTACGCTCTTTTTCCATTGCAGAAAGGGAAAGAGCTGCACACTCAGGGGAACCGGACGTACAGGATGATCAGTTTTGTTAAACAGTTTCATAATGATTGTTTACATGGCCTTTCCTGAATTGGGGAAAGGAAAGTCAGGTTTTTGGGAAGGCATAAGATATACCGATACTTAAAACATTTTTATACTTCTGCCGGGCAGATTTTAACCGCAG
>CAZHPS010000612.1:0-3395 GCA_964534335.1 uncultured Desulfobacterales bacterium | reverse complement strand
ATGATATTGTCTGTTTCCACCAAAGGAGCGTGCATATGCTTGCCATAAACTTCCGAGGAGGACGCTATCAGCACCTTTTTTCTGAATTTGGCGCAGAGTTCCAGAACCTTTTCCGTGCCTTCCACATTGACCTTTATGGATTTCAGGGGATTGTCCAGAATATAGCGGACCCCGACAGCGGCTGCCAGATGGAAGACAATGTCACAGATGCCAACCAGTTCCAGCATCAGATTCTGGTTCAGTATGCTGTCAATATGGACGAAAACACGGTTTTTGTACCGTTCATCAGTGCGGATACCTTTGATATTTTCCAGGGAACCGGTGGAAAGGTCATCTATGATATATACCTCATCCCCTCTTTTCAGACATGCCTCGGCAAGATGGGAACCGATAAATCCCGCACCGCCGGTAATCAGAATACGCATAAGAAACTCCTTTGCAGTCAATATAATGAATTTATCCCCTGCCAGAGCCGCGGGGCTGTTAAGTTCTTAAAAAATCCCCTCTTGAGAGGGGCAGAGGGTGTGTAAAAATACCATGCCCGGAACACACCCCTTAATCCCCTCTCAAGAGGGGAATGAGAACTTAACAGCCCTGCTGCCAGAGCCGGTTAAGGGGAATTAAAAAGCAGAATTTCGAATTATACACCAAAAATAATTTTATGCAATCCCAAAGGTGTCAGGAGGGAGGTTTCAGTTGCCGGGAAAATAAATACAGTTCTTTTACCAACTTCTGTCCTCTGCAAAACCCGGTGGAGGAGTGCAGAAATTAAGCGGAGCGGTTTTCTGCACAGCGGACAAAAGTTGAGGAAAATATACCATTACTTGAAACATTTGCAGAGATTCAGATCTGAATTCCGCACAGAAAAACTCTGTGTGACTCTGCGGAAACTCTGTGTGACTCTGCGGTTAAAATCTGCCCGGCAGAATTACCAAAATGTTTTAAGTATCGGTATAAATACCGAGCACTGAAAACTTAATCCTGACCCAGAATTCCTGACACTATGATTTTTGATTTCTTCACCACATACGGCAATCTTCTGATCCGTTACGGATTTCTGCCCTGCACCCGCAGCAGGGGAACAGTAGTTTTTCTCAATGGCAGATCCGAATTTATGGAAAAGCATCTTGAAACCATGTCAGAACTGAACCGGCGGGGCTTTTCGGTTTTCAGTCTGGATTGGCGCGGCCAGGGGCTTTCTTCCCGGATGCTTGCCAATCCCCACAAAGGTTTTGTTGCCTCCTATGAGGATTATATCCGGGATCTGCGGCTGTTCATGACCCGGATTGTCCGGAATATGCAGGGGAAAAATCCCCTGATATTCCTGTGCCATTCCATGGGCTGCCATATCGGACTGAGGTATCTGCATGATTTTCCGGGAGAAGTCACCTGCGCTGTTCTGGTATCCCCCATGATTGAAATCCGGACGCCCCCTTTTCCGGTGATATTCTCAAGATGGCTGACCCGTGCTGCGATGCAGCGGGGATATTCTCATGCCTATGCCCTGACCCAGAAAGATTTCCGGACTCCGGACAGGAAAATGTTCCGGTGGAACCGTCTGACACGGGATTTTGAAAGATTCATGGATGAAAAAAGGGCGGTGGATAAGGAGCCGCGTCTTGCTTTGGGAGGTGTGACTTATGGCTGGCTGCAGGCCACGTTTGATTCTGAGGGTATTCTCCTGTCACCGGGATACGGCAGATATGTTCAGATACCGGTGCTGATCCTGAGTGCCGGGCGGGACACAGTGGTTTCCAGCCGCGCGCAGAAAGAATTCTGTGCGGCTGTTCCCCAATGCTGTTTTAAAGTTATTTCAGAATCATACCATGAAATACTGAAAGAAAGGGAGCCTATCCGCGCTGCATTCTGGGCCGAATTTGACCGGTTTATTTCTGAAAAAACTTGATGTTTGTATAATTTTTATCATATAATAATAAAGGACAAATATCTTCATTAAAAAGTGCGGAAAATGATTTTCGCACTTCGGTTTTTGGATAAATCATAAAAATAAGGAGTGACATCAATGGCAAAGAAAAGTGAGATGGACGTTCAGGGCACTGATGGGAGAAAACCGGCAAAACCTGCATCCGGCAGTGGCATTTTGCTGACTGTCATTACGCTTCTGTGGCTGGCCGGACTGACGGCATTTGTTTTTATGATGCTGAAACAGCCCCAGGACAGCGGGCTGGAAAACAGGGTGGCAAAGCTGGAAACCAAAGCCGCGGCCGTGGGCGGTAAAATCAGAAAACCAGGGGCAGAAAATGTGGAAAATGCCAAAGGCGGAACCGGAACCGGCGTGGGTGAAGGTGCAGGTGCAGGCGGAGCAGATGCCGCACATATTGCCGGAATGGAGCAGCGTCTGGGGCAGTTGGAAAAAAATCTGGCAGATTTGAGTACAGCCAGTGCAAAAGCAGACACACCGGCACAGCCTGTCACAGCCGCAGCTACTGTTCCCACCGGTGCCGCAGACCCTGCTGTTTCATCAGCGGTATATGATGAGTTAAAAAGCAAAGTGGATGATTTGGAATCAAGACTGCTGGCCTGTGACGCATGTGCGGAAAAACCTGTGGCCAAAGTCGTTGTGCCGGAAAAAAAGGCTGAACCGAAAAAGGCTGTGGCCCGTGCCAAAAAGAAATCCAAACCCAGGGTGAGAACAGCCCGCCGCTCCCAGCCCCCCATAGTTTATAAGGCTCCGATCGCGGCAGCACCCCGGGCAGTACAGGCTCCACAGATGGGGAATTATGAGCATTATGACACAGTCTATGACATTTCCATGAAAGTCGGCCCCATGTACGGCCATACGGACGGAGATTCAGTTGGATACAGCCGTATGGCTCCGGGAGCTGCTGTTCATCCCACAAGCAACCCGGCTCCGGGTTCCTCTTTTGCAGGAACATCAACTTATTACAACAAAGGGCTTTTTGAGTAAAATAACCTTCCATAAATTTCCATGTGTAAATTTTTTGCCCAGACTTCCGAAGTTTCTGAAACTTCGGAAGTCTTTACACCCGGAAAATTCTGAGTGATTGGATACTAATCCAATTTTGGTTTTTTGCGGCACATAAATTGCACATACGCCGGAACAGGGTTTTTCAGACAGAAAACGGCTGATTTTTCACTTTCAGACAGTCAGGCAAAAATCATGCCAAAAAAAACCAAAATTGGATCAGTATACTTAATTCCATTTCCTGTAGGAGTTACGCAGTTGAATTTTAACATATTGATTTTTATAGATGCCAATGTTGCACTGCACAAATCGGCCTGTGTAAAATCAGGCAGTTAAAAACTAACTGCGTAACTCCTATCCTGATACCAATTCGCTTTCAAAACATGAGCATACTAGGTTCTGTTGACATTTTGATTTTGTAGCATATCTTGGATGCCATGAAAACCTT
>CAZHPS010000611.1:0-3396 GCA_964534335.1 uncultured Desulfobacterales bacterium | reverse complement strand
GTTTTTGCTTCATCTATTTTATGCGTAGTGGTAGGAACTTTTGTTTTTGCTTCATTTTTTTCAAGGAGATCATTGATTGAATAATCTCCTATTACTTTATATATATATGTCTGGTCAGCATCTGATAAATCTTTAAATTTGGGTATATTTTGAAATATATCATTATTCTTATTAATTTTAAAAACCCGTAATATCTCGTAAAAACCGGTTTTATAAGAAGGGTAAAGTTTTCCCCATTGGATATTTTGCAAATTTTCATCAAAAGGTTCACATTTTTCTAAAAGGACAGGTAAAAGAAAAATTTGTGATGTTGGATAGTTATCAAGAACCTCGAAGGCTATTTTCATCTCTTTGTGGACATATCCTTTTTTTGAGAGAGAGTTTCTAGAAATAAGAGCTAAGAAGTAGTCACTTTTTTGGATAGCCTGATTAATTGCGAATTTCCAGTTTTGTCCTATAAGTATATCTTCTTTATCAAGCCATGGTTTTAAACCTAAATTTTTTAGATCATTGTAAAGTCTTTTTGCGACATTATAATCTTCCATTGCATAACAGATAAAAACTTTAATAGGTTTTATTATATCCATATTGTACCTAATATAACGTATAATTTAGAAAAATAATAAATTAATTGAGTGAGTCCAAAGAGTTTTTTTTAAAAGTTGATATCCATCCATTTTTAGAACAATTAAATATATCAATCTGATATAATATAAAAATCTATTTAAAAGCATTTTGACTATCATATATTCTATATCAATTATTTGTTAAAATAAAGTTTAAAAATATTTTAAGGTATAACAACGAGGTAAGCGGTTGCCCGATAGGGCAATCCGCTTGACCGACTGGTTAGCCCTTCATTTATTTTTCAATCGAATTATTTTATATAATCTCTTAAACTGAAAATATATTGCTTGTAATAGATTTGAACCTGATAAATATTTGATATTTTGAAATCCTTCAGTATCAATGATGTTGCTATTATTGATAGGTTGCATATTAACAATATAATTAGATTTTAAAGCTAAATGTGTCATTGCAGTATGCTCAATAGCCAGATGTAGCTTGTTTATAAAGTCGAAAGCTTTTATAATATCATAGTGTCTTATTTCATTTAACAAATCTTTTAAATTCTGTTGGTTATCCATATGCCCAGCAAGATGGTTTCTGATATTTTTTAACATTTTGTATTCATTATTAAAATTCGTATCATTCAGTAAATTCTGTATATAATTAATATTTCCTATTGATAAAGTTTGCATTACTTCATAAAGACCATCAATCGAATGTCTGTTATATGCGTCTTTAAATGTGCAATCATACATATTTACAGCATGTAAGATATAATCCATCTTAAAATTTAAAAACGCCATTTCAAATTGGGGCTTATTGATGAGATTAGAAATAAAATAATTTGCTAATTTGCTAAGTTCTAATGAACTATTATATCTATAAGCAACTGAAGCCAATGGGTTAGATGAAATTTCTTTTATTTGATTTGCTTGAGTGCATAAAAAATTATTATTCAATCTCGGAATTGCGTAATACTTCTTTTCAAATTTATTAAGAATGTTACAAGACAATTCTTTTAATTTTTTGTTGGTATATCTATCTATTAATTCAGGATAATATTTATAATTGAAAGGTGTTTCAAGATTAATAATCATAAAATATATGAGTTGCATAATATTTTTATGAATTATTTTCTCTGAAGCATTAAAGGCTTCAAAAAAATTACCTTCCTGTTTATGAGCGAGAAATACATTTCGAATTTCCCGTAAATCTTTAAATTCACGTTTTCTGATCAAATCTTCATATGACATCTCGTTCAAAACTATTTTAAATGCAAGAAAACGTTTTAGACAGTCATTTTTTGTTTGTTTAAGCAACTCATTATAAAGTAATGAGGCATTTAATAAAAAAAGTTTTTTATCTTCCATTTATATACCTTACCTTTACTATTAAAAGGGCTAACCATTGATTATCAGGAACTTTTCCCTGATAACAGTCCAAAACCGGTATTATCAGGGAAGATTCACGTGATAACACAATATCAGGGAACTTTCCCTGATAACAGCCAAAAACCGCCATTATCAGGGAAAATTCCCTTGATAATACAATATCAGGGAACTTTCCCTGATAAATTTTCTTTTTTGAATATCGTTTCATTTATTATATTTTATAAAGCGGTCTATGTCAATCACAAAAAATAAAGAGGTTATGGATGAGGTTCGTGACATGCGGAATGATTTATCAAGGGCGGATTAAGCAGGTTTGTTCACTCATCCGAAAATGGCGGAACCCAAACGGAGGAAAATAAAAAAGGAGTTGCCGGATTTCCGACAAACTCCTTTATTATTTTTGTGGTGCCGAAGAGAAGACTCGAACTTCCACGGGGGAACCCCCACTAGACCCTGAACCTAGCGTGTCTACCAATTCCACCACTTCGGCTCACTGACTGACAGAAAAAAGATTGATTTCGATCAGGATGTGCGCTATATATACTGAATCTGAATTTATGTCAAGGCAAATTTAAAAGGAAAATGCAGAAAAAATGAAACTGATACAAGGCATTGAAAAAATAGAGAAACCTTTTGCAAATGCCGTGGTGACCATAGGAAATTTTGACGGGGTTCATCTGGGGCATCAGGCACTTTTTCATGAAGTGATTGAAAAAACAGATGAAATTCACGGAACCTCTGTCGCCATGACCTTTGAACCCCATCCTATCCGGGTTCTCAAACCCAACGGCCATCCGCCCCTGATTACCCTGTATGAGCAGAAAGTGGAACTGATTGAACGGGCAGGGCTGGATTACCTGATCTGTATTCCCTTCACCAAAGAGTTTGCCACCATCTCTGCTGCGGATTTTCTGGAAAAAATCCTGATTGGCCGTATCGGTATGAAGGCATTTGTGGCAGGCGGGGATTATTCCTTTGGCAGAAACCGGGAAGGGGATCTGGGCTATCTGAGAAATTCCTCGGCCCGTCTGGGTTTTGAACTCATTGTTGCGGACTGGATACAGCCCCCTGCCAACGGATCGGAGCGGATCAGCAGCACACGCATCCGGGAACTGGTTATGGACGGGCAGGTGGAATGGGCGCAGAAGATGCTGGGAAGATATTACCAGATTCGGGGAACAGTGGAGCATGGCAGGAATCGGGGCGGCAAACTTCTGGGATGTCCCACAGCCAATATCAAACTTTATGATGAACTGGCTCCCAAAACCGGGGTGTATGCGGTAATTGCCGAGATTCACGGCCAGCGGTACAAAGGGGTTGCCAATATCGGATACAGTCCCACCTTTGATGACCATGTTTTTACGGTGGAAGTGCATCTTCTTGATTTTGACAAAAATATATACGGAGAAAAAATCCGGGTCAATTTTGTTCACCG
>CAZHPS010000610.1:0-3411 GCA_964534335.1 uncultured Desulfobacterales bacterium | reverse complement strand
TTTCGTGGCTTAAAAAAAGAGGCATTCCCCGAACTTTGAAAGCGATTTGTTATGATTTTCAAGGTTCAACAAAGCAGGCGGTGAATCAGAAAGGGGGCAAACCGGCTGAAGTCTGTTTTTTAACCGCAGAGTGACGCAGAGTTTCCGCAGAGTTATACCAATTCTCTATTGATTTAATACAATACCGTCAGTTTTTCCGCTGTTCCGGATGTGCAGAAAACCGCTCCTCTCAATTTTTGCACTCCTCCGGATTTGTATTCTGTAGTTATAGAATCAATGGGGAATCGGTATTACACAGAATTTTTTTCTGTCTGAAACTCAGGTTTAAAAAAATCAGCCGGTTTGACCCACTGCCCAAAAAGGATTAACAATAAAATAAGAGGATTCTGCAATGAAAAAAAAACCGGGATTTACCCTTATTGAACTGCTGGTTGTGGTAGTTATTATCGGAATTCTTGCCGGGATTATCGCTCCGGCTCTCATGGGGCATAAAGACAAATCACTTTCAGAACCCGAAGATGCTGTTCTGCATCCAAAAACTGCCGCACTTCCGAATACTGCCGAAAAAAACAGGCAAAAACTTCCTTCCCGTGCCTGCGTCATTCCGGTGACAGATTCCGCAGATGTGAACGTAAAACTTACCGTGAGTGACTATATCCGCAAATTCAAAGTCTATACTTTGTTTGATGTGGATTTCACCGGCACATATCTTTTTTCCAATCCGGACAGCACACAGAACACCGTCCGGGTTTTTTTCCCTTTTCCCAAAGGAACCACACAGGCAAAAGAGGTTTCCCTGAAAATTTCCCTTCTGTCTTCCGAAACGCTGAAAGAAGCGGAAAATGTCAGAACCGATCTGGATGGCATTGAATGGTTCGGGGAACTTCCCATGAATGAAAAACTGCGCGCGCAGGTGCGTTACAATACCCAGGGCAATGAACGCTATATGTATGAAGGGCCGGGTGCAGACCGGGCAGGCGCATTGAAAATTGAAATGATTCTGGAAGGCGGAACCTCGGAACTCATACCGCCTGAAGCTCTGCAGCCCCATGTTATTGCGCCGGGGCATCTGCTCTGGGATTTCAGAAATCTCATTACTGACCGCAAGATTATTGTTGAACTTCCCGGAGCCATGACACCCACCGGAAGGGTCATTCTTTTTTTGAGACTGGCCGGACTGGCTGTGTTTCTTTTTGGCATTGGATTCATGTATCTCAATGACCTTACCCAGCCGGGACGTCTGGACAATTTCCGGCTGGGACATTTTCTTCTGCTCGCGCTGACCTATTCCCTGTTTTTCATTCTTTTTACGGTTCTTAACCTGAATGAAAACATGGACACGCGCTGGGCTCTGCTTGTTTCCACGCTTTTATCCCTTCCGCTGCTGCTGATTCACACCGGACGGTTTCTGGGTATCAGCTTTTCCCTTACACGGGTGCTGCCTTTGGCATTGTTCACTCTGGGCATTGTCATCAACGGTGTATACGGGGGACAGTACCGCTCCTATATTTTTATTGCCTTCACTGTTCTTGCTGCGGCTTTTATCACCCTTACTTACAAGGGATGGACAGACAGAAGAAGGGCCTTTGAAGAGAAAAAGGCACAGGATCGGGAACTGCGGGTGCAGCAGGAAAAAGATGCGGCTGAAGCAGGAAAAAGGAAAAATGCGTTTGAGGCATGGCGCAGAACAGGGGAGGAAAAGCTGGGAAAAACCCTAGAGAGATTTGCAAAACTGAATAAGGAATCAGATTCACTGGCAAAGAAAACCGCTCTTCTCCTTGAGTTTGAGGATGGCGAACAACAGCAGAGCATCCGGCAGTTTATGGAAAAACGGCTTGTGCATCTGTCTGAACTGGGAAAGCGGTTTGCGGATTTTCGCGACCGTTTCCGTGCACTTGCAGAAATCCGTGAGGAAAAAACATTTTCTGAAACATACAGGGCAATGGAAGAGGAGGCCGAAGGATTTGAGACCGAATATGAGCAGGCTTTGGATCTGCTGAAAAAATCAGTGGCGGATTTGACCCAAATGCGGGAACGCTCGCAGCTTATGTCTTCTGAAAAAGCAGATATGCTTCACTGCATTGCCTGCGGTTTTGAAAGCAGACTGTCCCGGCACTGTCCCAACTGCGGCATTGTCAGCCCGGTTAAGCTGATTTGCAGTCAGTGCGGAGAAGTGTATCTGCTGCCCGTGCATATGCTTGACCGGGAAAAAGCAGGGAATAGGTTTCACTGTCTGCGCTGCGGTCATCCCCATGATTTCCGGATGCCATCTCCAAGTCTGTTCTGATTAGAAGCTGTTTTAAAAATATTCGCCACTGCTTTTTCCGGGAAGAACTCACTGTATCAAAAGAGAAATTGTCCGTTTGAATAAGGCAAAATCAGGTTTTGGCATTTGGCAAAATCCCCTGATTTTATGCCCCCGGATATTTTTAGGGAAGTGAAAAATGCTGATATACCGTTTATAAAAAAAGCGTTCTTACCATGAAAAGCATCCTTCTGCGGGATTTTTTCAACCCCGCAAGGGGTGGTATTATTATAGAAAAAACGGTTTTCACAACAATTTTTTAACCCCCAGTGGCATTATAAAAAAACGGTCAGTTTACATAAAATGCCATCCCCAGTGGGATTTGTTGACTTTTTGCAAAACCATCTGGTATGATGTGCCGGATATTCTGTTTTGGCACTTCCAAAATAAAACCCCACATTCACTAAGGAGAAAGAAAATGTCTGAAAGAAGCAGAAAATATGCGGTAAAGGTTCTGGCAGTTCTGACTGCTGTTTTCGGGATTTTTGCACACAATGCACTGGCCGATCAGATTACCCTTGATCTGCCGCGTGTAAACGTGACCGTTACCAAAGATGCGGACGGTTTTGCCAAATTTACCGGTGAAGGCATTCAGTACCTCAGCCAGCCGGGTGAACCGGCCATTCCCTATCTGGTGGTCAAGGCATTGCTGCCGCCGGGTGCGGATCTTTCAACCCTTCAGGTGAATGTGGAAAGGGCAGCCGTGACATCAGCGGCTGTGCAGAGTACCGAAGCATGGGAAATCCGGCCCATGCCTGTGCCACAGGTCAATGCTGATCTGCCTGCGCTCAATGCCAGCGGTGAAAACGAGGCGGTTTACAATACCAGCATCCGTTTTCCCTACAGCATTGTGGGAAGCATCAGCACCGGGGCATTTTGGGAATGGCAGTTGGCAGATATTCCCGTTGCCCTGTATCACTGGAATCCTGTCACCAAAGGACTTTTTACTCTGGAAAGCTCCCAGGCCGTGCTGACCTTTGAACATAAATCCATCTATGGCCGCAGAACTGCGCAGACTTTCAGCGGAATGGGAAAAGACCGGGTGAAAAATATGGTGGTGAATTTTGATCAGATGGCCGCAGAATATCCCACTGCACCGGCACGGA
>CAZHPS010000609.1:0-3434 GCA_964534335.1 uncultured Desulfobacterales bacterium | reverse complement strand
TGGTCAGGCGGCTTTAAAAAAATTAATCAATCTATTATTCAAACACCCTCTAAGGCACAAAGACACACAAAGAAAAACTTCGTGAAACTTTGTGCCTTTGTGCCTTCGTGGCAGAGGATGAATACTGCAAATAATCATGCAACACAATAAAAACAGGAGAGATTTTATGGATTTCACAGATCAGGCAACCGGTATCCGTGCCGGGGAAAATCTGGATACAGCCAAACTGGAGGCATATCTCAAAGATACCATTCCCGATCTGCAGGGGAATCTGACCATTCAGCAGTTTCCCAGCGGTCATTCCAATCTGACCTATCTGCTCACTGTGGGAAAACGGGAAATGGTGCTGCGCCGTCCGCCTTTTGGCACAAAAGCCAAAACCGCGCATGACATGGGACGGGAATACAAAATTCTCAACGCGCTCAAACCGCTTTTTCCCTATGTTCCCACACCCCTTGCCTATACCGAATATCCTTTGGTGATGGGATGCCCTTTTTATGTGATGGAACGCATACGTGGCATTATTCTGCGAAAGGAACTGCCTGAAGGTCTGGATCTTCCCCCGGATAAAATGCGGCGTCTGTGTGAAAAACTGGTGCAGGTGCAATATGAACTGCATTCTCTGGATTATCAGAAAATCGGGCTGGCAGATTTCGGAAAACCCGAAGGATATGTTCAGCGTCAGGTCAGCGGATGGAGCCAGCGATACCGCAATGCCCGCACTCCGGACGCGCCCGAATTTGAAACCGTGATGGCATGGCTTGCGGAAAACATGCCCCCGGATTCCCCTTTTCCCGGCATTATCCACAATGATTTCAAATTTGACAATGTGATTCTTGACCCCAATGATCCGCTTTCCGTTATCGGCATTCTGGACTGGGAAATGGCAACAGTGGGCGATCCGCTGATGGATTTGGGATGCACACTGGGTTACTGGGTGGAGCAGAATGATCCCCCTGAATTTCAGATGATGCGAACTATTCCCACTCACATTCCCGGAACCCTGAGCAGGAAGGAAATGCTGGCCTGTTATGAAAAACTCTCAGGCAGAAACATCACGCATACGGATTTTTACCTCTGCTTCGGTCTGTTCCGGCTGGCTGTGATTGCCCAGCAGATTTACTACCGATATTATCACGGTCAGACAAAGGATGCGCGCTTCAAAAAACTGATTTTTGCCGTGCAGCTTCTGGAAAAGGCTGGTGCCGCTTTTGTCAAAAAACAGTGAAAAAGTGTTTCCCACAGAGGACACAGAGATTTGTTCATATTTTCCCATCACATAAAAGAGTTTTGCAGAAAGGCGGTTTTTATGAAAGTTGACGATATTCATCATATTCTGGTTATTGGCGCGGGAACTATGGGACATCAGATTGCGTTTCAGTGCGCAATCAGCGGATATGATGTTTCAGTATATGATGTTTTCCCGGAAATTCTGAAAAAGGCAGAGGAAAGAGTCAATTCCCTTTCCCAAAGAGTGATGCACAAAGGCCATATCAGTCCCGAACACGCGGAAAATGCCGTCAAAAGAATGGTGTTCACCTCAGATGCGCAGAAAGCAGGGCAGAATGCGGATCTGATCAGCGAGAGCATTCCCGAAGATCCCAAACTCAAGGGAGAGATGTTTGCCCGTTTTCATTCCATCTGTCCAAAGCATACGGTTTTCACCACCAACACATCTTCACTGCTTCCCTCTCTGTTTGCGGAAGCAACAGGAAGACCCGAGCGTTTTCTGGCTTTTCATTTCCATGACATTGCCCTCAGCCGCATTGTGGATGTCATGCCACATCCCGGAACCAGTCCGGAAACGGTGGGGATTGTTGCTGCTTTTGCGGAAAAAATCGGACAGATTCCCATTGTCCTGAAAAAAGAGTATCCGGGCTATCTGTTCAACAACATGTTCATGGCTTTTCTGGATGCGGCTTTGACACTGGCATCCAAAAACATAGGCTCGGTTGAGGATATTGACCGCAGTTGGATGGGCATTATGCACACAGCCTCCGGCCCCTTTGGCATCATGGATTCTGTGGGACTGGATACGGTATGGAAAATCACTTCCTATCACGCACAAAAACGCGGGGATGCCAATGCCATGAAAAATGCAAATTTCATCAAATCCTATGTGGATGCAGGTTTTCTGGGCCAGAAATCCGGCCAGGGTTTTTACAAATATCCAAAACCTGCTTTTCTCTGTCCCGGTTTTTTGGAAGGCAAATGCGCTTCTTCTGCACAGGAAAAATAATCAAAGACAGCATTGCCCCTTTATCCAAATCACAGGGAAAAGCATAAGCAGGTATCTTGATCCTGTGCCGCACTTCCCCCGGCAGCCTGTCAGAAACACTTGCATTCCGTTTCATTCAGATATAGATTGTCACAGAAAACGCGAGGGTTTTCACCCATCTTATTTTTGGCAGCCAGCCATTTTAAAGAGAAAAACATGAAAAAAACATCGGAAAAAGGCAGAACCCGGTGGCATATCCTGCTGGGAAAACTTCTGCAGGAACTTCTGGAGCCTTTGGGGATAACGGTTTACACGGAATTTTCCGTGATGGCCGCGACACCCAGGGCTGATATTCTTCTGATCCGGAAAAAGCACAGGGAATGGACTTCGGAACAGTTGCGCTTTCTGCCTGACGGAATCAGGGACAGCAATGCGGAGCATATTCTGATTGAGTTCAAATACACGGAATCTGTCACAAAGAAAGCCTTCCGTCAGATACTGGGATATGAAACCTTTTACACAGACTCCCATAATTTGGCAGACAGAGAGGTGCAGTCCTTTGTTATCAGTTCAAAAACACCGGGGGCAACTGTTTTGAAAGACATGGGATATTTCCCTTCTGAGAAAACAGGCGTATACCGGCATGACTTCTGGATGCTGGAGAAAATTCCCCTGCTGTGCCTCAATGAACTGACCGATGAACCGCACAATGCGTTTGTCAAATGCTTTGCCAGTCAGAGGAAAGAAAAAATAGCGGCTGTCAGCGCACTGAGGCGGCTGGGACTTGGAACTTTGCGTTTACAGGTTCAGTGGCTCCTGGAAGGTCTTCTGCGTTACTGGTTTTCAGAGAAAGGAGAGTATATGGAGACAATGGAACTGACCCCTGAAAAGGTCATGGAAATGGGAAAAATGTGGGCGGATCTGATTCTGTCCGGTCTGTCAACGGATGACATTCTGACCCGATACAGCCCGGATGACATTCTGTCCAGATACAAACCTGAGGAGCGTCTCAGAGGACTCGGCCCTGAGGAGGTTATGTCCATGTATAAACCTGAGGAGCGTCTCAGAGGACTCGGCCCTGAGGAGGTTATGTCCATGTACAAACCGGAGGAACGCCTAAAAGGACTGGGGACGGAGGAAATCCTGAAAGGACTGGGGACGGAGGAAATCCTGAAAGGACTGGGGACAGAGGAAATCCTGAAAGGACTGGGGACAG
>CAZHPS010000608.1:0-3434 GCA_964534335.1 uncultured Desulfobacterales bacterium | reverse complement strand
GCTGAAAGCCAGTTTTCAAAAATTACAGGAATTGAAGGCGTAACATCAGTTAATAAAGAAAGGCATGATAATGCAAAAATTCATCTTTTCAATAATCACATTTTTTTTGGCAGCCTGCACGGGGCAAAGAGATAACATGTTATTGGATTATAACGATGTACAGTTTTTCAAAGTACGCGAGATCAAATCTGTGCCGTTAGTTTCATTGGAAATATCCGGTCTTGCATTTCATAGCTCTTTGGCTGTGGAAAGTATTGAAACGAAAACAGAGGCTGACTGTATGGTCATTCTCGTTCATCTGGTGCCTACCCGTACCGGACTCGTCGGAAACTTTACTTATTATCTTGATATACCGAAAGAGATAAATGCAGTGTGCTTTGGAACGACTAAACATATAGTTTGGAAACGCTGTGTTGGGGCAATTAACTAAATTGTATTTGATAAACTTCTTCCCCCTAATTCCCACGTTCTCCGTCTGGGAACGCCCCGGAACGCTCCCGCGTCCCGGTACCCTGTCTGAATCGGGATTCACAGGATGAAAGGATTGACCGGGATGAAAGCGGAACAGTTATTCCGAAGGCGGATTCCGCTCTGTCATCACCGGCCCGGACGTCGCTGTGAACATTTTTCCTCTCGTTCCCACGATCTGCGTGGGAACACAATCGGGACGCTCCGGCGTTCCGGATACCCTGTCAGAACCGGGATTCTCAGGATTAAGGGATTGACCGGGATTGATGCTGAGTAATTTCAGAGCATCCTGCGGTTCCCGGTTCCGGCAGCAGGACCCTCCCCGCCTGCTTCCCCCCGCCGTATTTTTTCCCTGCCCACCTCCGAAACCCTGTCCGGAACCCTGGATGACACACTGTCATACGCATACAATAATGATTTTGCGGTGAAAAGTTTCACCTGTGCCGGGGGGACGGAGAATTTCACATACGACAGTGACGGCCTGCTCACCGGGGCCGGGCGGTTTTCCATATCCTGCAATGCGGAAAACGGCCTGCCCGTGTCCGTAACTGATGGAACCCTGACTCTTTCCCGCACTTTCAACAGTTACGGCGAGACGGCCCCGCAGACCGTGGCAGCCGGCACGCAGAACCTGTCACAGATCAGCCTCACCCGTGACAATGCCGGGCGGATCACAGCCAAAACCGAAACTGCGGGCGGTGTGACATCGGATTATCTGTATACATATGATGCGGCCGGGCGCCTGCTGACTGTGACCAAAAACGGGACTCTCACCGAGGAATACCGTTACAGTGCAAACGGCTCCAGGATTTATGAGATGAACACCCTGCGGGGGATTGCGGGAAGAAACCTGAGTTATTCCGATGAGGATCACCTGCTCACGGCCGGGGATGTGACGTACACGTACAGCCCGGACGGGTTTCTGACCGCAAAAACAGCCGGAACAGAAGTCACCGCCTGTGATTACTCCTCACGGGGCGAACTCATGGGCGTGACCCTTCCCGGCGGCACTTCCGCTGAATATGTCCATGACCCGCTGGGAAGAAGAATCGCCAAAAAGGTGAACGGAGTCATCACTGAAAAATACCTGTGGTCGGGACTGACAACTTTACTGGCCGTGTATGACGGCAGTGACAGCCTGCTCATGCGTTTTGAATACGCCGACTCCCGCCTGCCCTTTGCTGTCATGAAGGCCGGTGTGCTGTATTACATGGTTTACGATCAGGTCGGTTCCCTGAAACTCATTGCGGACAGTGCCGGAAATGTGGTAAAGAGGATTGCGTACGATTCATTCGGGAATGTCATCAGTGATTCAAATCCCGGTTTTGCCATGCCCTTCGGCTTTGCGGGAGGGTTGTACGACAGAGACACAAAGCTCGTAAGATTCGGCTGCCGGGACTACGACCCCGAAACCGGAAGATGGACGGCCAAAGACCCGATAGGGTTTGCGGGCGGGGATACGGATCTGTACGGGTACTGCCTGAATGATCCGGTGAATCTGATTGATTCAGGAGGATTAGAGGTAACTGTGGCATTATATCCTGGTGCTGGTGGATTTGGACATGTTGGCATAGGCGTTAATACCTCAAATACATCAGGATTCTATCCGGCATCCGGAAGTTCAGGACTGGCTGTCGTCACTGGCAGGCCTGTTCCTGGTGTAATGAAACCGGACACACGAACACCTCGTGACACAATCACAATTCAGACGACTCCCGAACAGGATCAGGCTGTTCAGACTTTTATTGATCAGAGAACTGAAACTCCCGGACATTACGATCTGTATGACAGAAACTGTGCAATGGCAGTTCATGACGCTCTTGAAGCAGGAGGTTTTTCCTCTTCCGATTCGATTCTGCCAAAAACTCTGTTTAAAGATTTGAAAAAGAGATATCCTTATCCCGAATCACCGATACCACCAATTAACCTGGGTGACTTGACCCGTTAAGAAGCTGTTCCGATAATACCGGCGGTCTCTGACCCGCCGATCCGGGAAAAAGGAGTGCGGAAATTAAGGCCGGAGGCCGCTTTTCCGCCCCCCGGAAAATCCGGAACACCGAATTTTAAAAACAGCTTCCAATATTGATGAGGCAATAATGAATTATCCCCGATTCATTTCGTTGTTCGCTTTTGCCGGGTTGGTTATTCCGGCAGCTTTTCAGACAGTCTGGTGGTTGATCAACAGATATCAGGGAGTCAGTCTTAATTTTGAGTTATATGTTCAGAATTTGATGCTGATTCTCTGGCCGAGTTCCATTATGACATTACCCGCTGGCAGCGATGAACATTTATTGCCGGTTTTATTATTGATATCTACGGTTGTCAATGTGGTGTTTTATGTTGTTATCGGTACAGCCGTTTGGTTTGGGATCAAAAAAAATCCGGCGATTCTTGTATTAACCATCGTTGTATTAGTTGTTATTTATTGGCGAGTATTGACATTATGAAAAAAAGAAACGTCTTCATGAGACCACCGTTGATTTGTCCATTATGACAGAACTGCACACTTTTCAACTCGTTCCCACGCTCCCGCGTGGGAACGCCACCCGGACGATCCGGCATCCCGGATAACCCTGTCAGAACCGGGATTCACAGGATTAGGGGATTGACCGGGATTTTCCATTTCACCTGCCGGGCTCTGTCTTCGGACTACAGTTATGATCCGGAGTACAGGTTCAGATACCTGACACGGGAAGAGATCACCGCGGAATCGGGTCTGAGCAGAGTGTCCGAAAGGGAAATGACATATGGGGACAGGAACGGTGACGGAACATACGACCTGATCCGGGATGAGGTGACAGTCAGCGGAAAGACAGGATACAGTTCGTAGGATGGGTGAAGCGGAGCGGAACCCACCATTGGGATGCCGCAATTCCCAAAAAATGGTGGGTTCCGCTGTCGCTTCACCCACCTACTGTTCTGTCAAGGTTTGAATGACGGTTTATCTGCCGAAAACACTAATGTCT
>CAZHPS010000607.1:0-3444 GCA_964534335.1 uncultured Desulfobacterales bacterium | reverse complement strand
GATGCCAGGATAAAATTGAAAAGACTTTATCCGTCATTTAAATTTTGACAGAGCATTAGTTCATGTGAAATAAAAATAAAATTTCCGTGCTGCAATCCTCAGATTCTGTTTTTGTTTGCATAATATTTTATGAGCCTGGCAAAAAATCATATTTTCAAAGCTGATATTAATAAAATCAGATGATTAATTTATAAAAGAACTGATTTCACGAGATCATCAGGCTTGATTTTTTCATACATTTTTTACAGATAATTCAGTTTATTATCCCTTATTCGCCTTTATTATGAAGGGATTTTCCCAATCTGGTGCAAGTATAGTTCTTTTACCAACTTTTGTCCTCGGCAAAACCGGATGGAGGAGTGCAAAAATTAAGCGGAGCGGTTTTTTGCACCTGCACATGCTGTTCACAAAGGACAAAAGTTAAGGCAAATACTATAAACAGCGTGATAAGGAGAACAAAAATGAGAGTGAAATACCCGACTCCCGGAAGTCTGCCGGCCCCGGTAAAACCTTTTGCTTCTGTCAATGTGGAAAAAGATGACAAAACAAAGGAAATCAAAGTCACTGCACAGGTGCTGCTAAACCGGCTGGTGGATGACAAAGGCAATGATATTGAAGGAGCGCAGTTTGGTCTGGCATTGGACGGCTCTGCTTCCATGAAAGATCTGTACGGCACAGAATCCGGGCCTTTTGGTTTTGGCTCTCCGAATATGGTGGAACCGGTTGCCAAATCCATGCTGAATTTTCTCGCGGATTATGCCGGAGATGGCACAGTGGAACTGGCCTACTGGGCCGTGGGGCCGGGCGGAAAAGAAGTGGAGGAAGTCGGAAAAATAAAGCAGAATCAGTTGGATCTGCTGAAAATCAAACCCAAAAAGAAAATGGGAGGCGGAACCCATCTTCTGCCCATTATCCGTCATTTTGTTGACAGCAAACTCAGGGATGCCTCATGGGCGATGGCCGTGATTATCACAGACGGCATGATTGATGACATGGATGAAGTGGAAAAATGGACAGAATCCTTTGCAGTTGCAGTGGATTCCGGCAAACGGCAGCTTGTCAAACTGGTTCTCATCGGTCTGGGAGAGAATGTGGATGCAGGACAGTTGGAGCGTCTTGACAATTTTGAGGCATCTGTGGATGTGGATATATGGTCTTCCAAACTGGCCTCGGAAATGGAAGCACTTTACGAAGTTTTTGATGAGGTTATGTCGGAAAATCTGCCTGTTGCGCCCAGCGGTAAAATCACTGACAACAGCGGCAATCTGCTCCGGGCTTATAATGACGGGCTGCCTGCGCGAATGGAATTCAGACTGCAGTCCAATTCCCGATCCTTCAAAGTGGAAATTCCGGGAAAAGAGCCGGTGGAACAGGATTTGTCAGAAGCACTCAGATTATTAAAGTAAAAACAAGGAGGCATGGCCAATGCAAATGCCCAGCAACATGCTGCACAAAGCGTTCAGTGAGGTGGATGTCAACAAAAAAGGGGACAGACTTGAAATATTTTACAGCACCATGGTTGGTCTGTCCGGAGAGATGTCAGAAGGATGGCAGACCGGCATTGCCATTGATGCAAGTGTTTCCATGCTGGATGCGTTCGGAAAAGGGCTGAAAGGAAGCATTCCTGACGATCTGAAGGAAAAATACAAAAAGAAAAAGTGGATAGAAACCCGCGAGCATGACGGCCGCACCGTGCATTACTGGAAAAAAGAGGCATATGAGGATGCTCTGAAACGGGGCGTTTTTTCCCGCACTGCAAACACAGTGGAAGCCGAGGCCAGAAAATTCAGTTCTTATCTGGCAGACAATCTTGATGAACACGGCGGAACTGATATTATCTACTGGGCCTGCGGAAAAGACGGCAAAGAGATTGCAGAAATGGGAAAACTGGATGCAAAGGCATGTCTGGAAAAGGAATTCAAAGGCCCGCCGGAACCTCCTGGTTTTGGTCAGAAAACCCATCTGTTTCCCGCTATTGCCTATTTTGAAAAAAAATACCGGACAGCAAAAAGGGGACTGTTCATTTTCATCACAGATGGCTGGCTTGATGATCTCAAAGAACTCAAACAGTTCACCACAGAACTTGCCCGAAAAATTCAGGCCGGCTCCCGGAATTTCTTCAAGGCTGTGCTGATTGGTATCGGCGATGAAATTGATGAAAAGCAGATGGTGGAACTTGATGATATTGACACCGGAACTGATGTGGACATATGGGATCACAAGATTGCAGGGGAAATGAAGGATCTTATGGAAATCTTTGCAGAACTTGTGGATGAAAACACCATTATCGGCCCCATAGGTTCCATCTGTGATGATAAGGGAAATATTGTCAAAAAATTCAATGACGGGGTTCCGGCAAAAGGGCGTTTTCATCTGCCGCTGGACAGCAGTTTTTTTGTTTTTGAAGTCGGGGATCAGTCTGTGAAGCAGTTGATAAAAAAGTATGAAATCAAAAGCAAAGGAGAAAAAATATGAGAAGATTACCGGTTTATCTGATGCTGGATGTGTCCGGTTCCATGATGGGAGAACCCATTGAAGCTGTAAAAAGCGGGGTGGCAATGCTGGTAAATGCGCTGCGGGGCGAACCACAGGCATTGGAAACAGCTTATCTCAGTGTGATTACCTTTGACAGTGATGCCAAACAGGTGGTTCCCCTGACCGATCTGATTTCTTTTCAGGAGCCGGATCTGCAGGCCAGAGGCGCGACCTATCTGGGAGCCGCATTGTCGCTGTTAAGTCAGAAGATTGATGAGGAAATCATCAAAACAACCCATGAAACAAAAGGGGACTGGAAACCTCTGGTTTTTCTGATGACAGACGGACAGCCCAATGACAACTGGCAGAAAGGAATTGAGGAGATCAAAAAGAAAAAGGTGAAAATCATTGCCTGTGCGGCAGGATTCAATGCAGATACCAATGTGCTGAAGCAGATTACAGACAATGTTCTGCAACTGAGATCCACATCAGCAAATGATATAAAAGCATTTTTTGAATGGGTTACGGCCTCCATCACAACAGGCAGCCAGAAAGTGAATGTAAAAGGTGAAGATGAGGATAAGGGGCTGGATGATCTTCCTCCGCCGCCTCCGGAACTCAATATTGTTGTGGACTGAAAATGTCATTGACTCAGGCTGTTTTCGGAAAAAAATATCCCTGCAATGCTTCTGTACCGCTGTTTCTGTGAAATCTGAACAGGGGGATATTCATTTGGGATTTGACAACTCAACCGAAAGTTTTCCGGTATTCAAAAAACCGGATTTTTCCGAAAAATCCGGTTTTTGCAACGCACAGATTCAAGACTGACAGAGTGCTGATTTCTGAAATTGTCAATTTTTCACACAGGAGGAACCATGCGCCGTCTGCCCATATTTTTTCTCATTGATGTATCTGAATCCATGGTCGGGGAACCCATCCGCAAAGTGAATGAGGGAATGAAAACCATTC